>CAYOFE010000001.1:0-66800 GCA_964403135.1 uncultured Chromatiaceae bacterium
AGGGCTGGCTCAACGGCAGCCAGGGCCAACTCGAGTTCCTGCCCGAGCGCTCGACCGACTTTATCTTCGCCGTCATCGGCGAGGAGTTCGGCCTGCTCGGCGCGCTGGCGCTGCTGCTGCTGTACCTGTTCGTCGTCGGGCGCGGTCTGTACATCGCGCTGACCGCACCGGACACCTTCTCGCGGCTGCTGGCCGGCAGCCTCGCGGTGACGTTCTTTTTCTATGCCTTCGTCAATTCGGCGATGGTCACCGGGCTGATCCCGGTGGTTGGCGTGCCGCTGCCCATGGTCAGTGCCGGCGGCACCTCGATGCTCACGCTGATGGCTGGCTTCGGGATATTGATGTCCATCCAGACCCACCCGAAGCTGGTGACGCGATAGCGGCACGGGATGACCCACGCGACCTCATCCGGTATCCTTAAGGCGTTGTTGTTGCTTCGGAAACAACCCGCGCGATGATTCGCACCATCCGCACGCCGCGGCGGCCACTGCTTGCTGCATTGGCCTCCGTGGCAATAATCTGGCCGCTGGCAGCGGAGGCAATCGAGACCAGCCGTGAGGACGTGCAGGCCTTCATCCGCGAGGTCTCCGCAGCGCATGGGCTCGATACCGACTATCTGCGCAACGCGCTCGGTAGCGCCAGGTCGCAGCAGGCCATCCTGGAAGCGATGGCAAAACCGGCTGAGCGCGTGAAGCCGTGGCGCGAGTACCGCGCGATCTTCCTCACCGCGGCGCGCATCGAAGCCGGGACGGCCTTCTGGAAAGAGCACGAATCGCGCCTCAGCCGCATTGCCGACGCGACGGGCGTGCCGATCGAGATCCTGACCGGCATCGTCGGCGTCGAGACCTATTTCGGCCAGCGCACCGGCAACTACCGGGTGCTCGACTCGCTGGCCACGCTCGCCTTCGACTACCCGCCCCGCAGCAAGTTTTTCCAGGCTGAACTCACGCAGTTCTTCCTGCTGGCCCGCGATGAGAAACTGGCGATCGAAGAGCTGACTGGATCTTATGCCGGCGCGATGGGGCCGCCGCAATTCATTCCAAGCAGCTACCGGCAGTACGCCGTCGATGGCGACGGTGACCAGCGCCGCGACCTGTTCACGAACTGGGACGACATTCTGGGCAGCATCGCCAACTACTTCGTCGCCCACAAATGGCAGAAAGGGCAACCGGTTGCCGCGCGCGGCACGCCACTGCGGCCTATCAACCACCAGCCGGGCGACAATAAACTGGCAGCGGGTGACACCGTGGCCGGGCTTGGCGAGCGCGGGCTGCGCTTCTCCACCGACCTGGCGCCGTCCGCACCGGCCGGCCTGATTGCACTGGAGGGCGAGGACGGCATCGAATACTGGGCCGGGTTTCACAACTTCTTCGTCATCACCCGCTACAATCGCAGCGTGATGTACGCGCTGGCCGTGCATCAGCTGGGCCAGTCCATCGGGGATATGGCCCGTTCCGGCCCTGACGGGCCCTTGCGTCGCGCCGATGCACTGTGACCCGGAACCCTGACATGAGCTTCATGTACCGCATCGCGAAGGTCCCGGGGCCCGGCCGCACCATCGTATGCGCCGCCTGGCTCGTGGTGATGCTTTCCGCCTGCGTTTCCTCGCCGCCAAAGCCCGTGACTCCCGGGCGCGAAGCCACCGCCGCCGCCGACGGCGTCGCTGCCCGTGCGCCAGCGCAGGGACCGCAATCCAGTGCTGCGCAATCGCGGATCGGCCTGCCCGGCAATCCGCCGTTCTACGAAGTCGAAGGACGCCGCTATCACGTCCTCGATGACAGCGATGGCTACCTCGAGCGAGGCGTTGCTTCCTGGTACGGGCGGGAGTTCCACGGCAAACGTACCTCCAATGGCGAGATCTACGACATGTATGGCCTTTCCGCCGCCCACAAGACACTGCCGCTGCCAACCATGGCGCGCGTTACCAATCTCGCCAACGGCAAAAGCGTGATCGTGCGCATCAACGACCGCGGACCTTTCCGCAAGGACCGCGTGATCGACATGTCCTACGCTGCGGCGCGCGACCTCGGTATGCTCGGCGCCGGCACGACGCTGGTCGAGGTGCAGGCGCTGCCGGAGGGGGCGTCAGGAGCCGGCCCGCTAATCGGCAGCGCAGCACCCGATTTGCCGAACAAGGCGCCGGCGCGGCAAAAGGAACCGCCCCGGATGTACGTGCAGGCCGGTGCATTTGGCCAGGCGGCCAATGCCGAGCAACTGAAGCGCCAGCTCGGCGAGCAGGGTATGCACAACGTGGTGATCCGTTATGATGCGCGCAGCCAGCCGGCACTGTACCGGGTTCGGGTCGGCCCTATCGCTGATGCGCGCGAGTACGACGCCGTCGTGGACCGTCTCGGCGAACTGCAGATTCGCAATCCGCAGCTGGTCGTCGAACGGGCCGATCCAGCATTGAATCCGCCGGCCAGGGATGGCGGGGCATTTCCCGGCGGCTGATCTTGCGCCAGCGCCTATCGGACAGGAGCAAAGTCAGATGATGAGATTGCCAGGAGCCATGGGGCTTCTTGCCGTGGCGATTTTTTCCGCGCTGGCGAACGCTGCTGCCCCGCCGCCCCCGGCGGTCGAGGCCCGGTCGCACATTCTGGTCGACTTCCAGACCGGTAAAGTGCTCGCCAGCGGCAACGAGAACCAGCGCGTGGAGCCCGCGAGCATCACCAAGCTGATGACCGCGTATGCGGTATTCCGCGCCCTTAAGTCCGGATCGGCGAAACTGACCGACGAGGCCTTCATCAGCGAGCGGGCCTGGCGCACCGGCGGTGCGGTCTCAGGTGGCTCCGCGACGTTTCTGCCGCTCAACAGCCGCGTGCCGATCGAGGTGCTGCTGAAAGGCATGATCATCCAGTCCGGCAACGATGCCAGCATCGCGCTCGCCGAGCACATCGGCGGCAGCGAAGAGGCGTTCGCGGACCAGATGAACCAGTACGCGCGCGAGCTCGGCATGACCGGTACTCACTACACCAACAGCCCGGGACTGCCCGACCCCGAGCACTACACGACCGCCGCGGACATCGCCATCCTCGCCCGGGCCATGATCCGCGAATTCCCCGACTACTATCGCTGGTACTCGCAGAAGGACTACACCTACAACGGCATCAAGCAGGGCAATCGCAACCTGCTGCTGTACCGCGACCCGACCGTCGACGGAATCAAGACAGGCCATACGGAAAGCGCCGGCTACTGCCTCGCCTCCTCGGCGATACGCAACGACATGCGGCTGATCGCAGTGGTGATGGGCACGAAGAGCCCCGATGCGCGGGCCAAGGCTTCGCTGGAACTCCTCAACTGGGGCTTTCGCGCCTGGGAGAGCAAGCGGCTCTATGAGAAAGGCACGCAACTGACCGAAGCGCGCGTCTGGAAGGGCACGGTCGAGAAGACCGGCCTTGGCCTCAAGGAGGAGATCTGGGTGACGGTCCCGCGAGGTTCACTGCCGCAGATCCAGGCCGCGGTGCAGGCACCGCGCGACATCGTCGCCCCGGTCGCTGCCGCGGCAGAAATCGGCCGCCTGCAGCTGACGCTCGGCGGCGAGAAGCTCGCCGATGCGCCGCTCGTCGCGCTGACACCAGTCGGAGAAGGCTCGCTGTGGCGGCAGGCGGTCGACACGGTACTGCTCTGGTTCGAGTAGCCCGAGCATGGCCAGAGCTCTGCCGATTGCGCACCTGAACGGCGCGTTTCTGCCCATCGAGCAGGCGCGCATCTCGCCGCTCGACCGGGGTTTTCTCTTCGGCGATGCAATCTACGAAGTGATACCGGTATTCGGCGGCCGGCCGCTGCTGCTCGACGAGCACCTGGGCCGCATGGAACGCAGCCTGGCCGAAACCCGCATCCGCTCGCCGCACGATGCCAGCGGCTGGCGCGCACTGGTCCATACGCTGATCGAGCGCAACGGCGGCGGCGACATGAGCATTTACCTGCAGGTGAGCCGCGGCGCCGACACCGGTCGCGATCACGGGTTTCCGGCCTCAGTCCCACCCACGGTGTTCGGCATGGCCAGTCCGATGGCGCGGCCCGACCTGGCCAATGCCGGCGTCAGGGCGATCACTTCCGCCGATACGCGCTGGGCGCGCTGCGACATCAAGTCCACCTCGCTGCTCGCCAACATCCTGCTGCGCCAGGTGGCGGTGGAGGCCGGCGCCAGCGAAGTGATATTGATTCGCGACGGCAACGTCACCGAGGGCTCGGCAAGCTCGGTGGTGATCGTCGAGGGCAAGCGGCTAGCGACGCGGCCGAACGGCCCGGAAATCCTGCCCGGCACCACGATCCGGCTGGTCCGCGATCTGGCGCGCGAGTGCGGCTGCAGCTTCAATGAAGAAATGATCACCGAGGGCCGGCTGCGCGGCGCTGATGAAATCTGGGTGATGGGCGCGGTGCGCGGCATTTCGCCGATCACGCATCTCGACGGCCAGGCGGTCGGCGCCGGCGTGCCGGGACCCGTCTGGCGCGCGGTGGCAGAGCGCTATGAAGCCTGTAAACGCGCCTGAGGACAGTTCGCCACTGACGTTTCCCTGCGCCTTTCCGATCAAGGCGGTGGGCCGGCACGACGCGCAGTTCGAGGCCCACGTCATCGAGCTGATTCGCCCGCACGTCGGCGAAATTCTGCTGCACCAGGTGCGGTCACGGCCGAGCAGTAACGGGCGATTTCTCGCAGTGACCGTCACCATTCAGGCCGAGAGCCGCGACCAGCTCGACAACATTTATCGCAGCCTCACGGCCAGCGAGTTCGTGTTGTTCGTCCTCTGATGAACGGTATCGTCGTGCGCCGCCCCGGTATCGTGGACTACCGCACAGCCCACGCCGAAATGATGCGCTTCACCGATGCGCGCGGTGCCGATACGCCGGATGAAATCTGGCTGCTCGAGCACCGGCCGGTGTTCACACTCGGGCTGAATGCCGATCGCGTGCATCTTCTGGAGCCGGGCGACATCCCGGTGGAGCAGGCCGACCGCGGCGGGCAGGTCACCTACCACGGTCCCGGGCAGCTGGTGGTTTACGTGCTGCTCGATCTCGATCGAGCCCGACTTGGCATCCGTCGCCTCGTCACGGCGCTCGAAACCGCGACGATCGCCACGCTCGCCGGCTACGGTATCGAGGCGGCCGGACGGCGCGATGCGCCCGGCGTGTACGTCGCGGGCGCCAAGATCGCCAGCCTCGGCCTGCGCGTGCGCCGGCACTGCAGCTATCACGGCCTGGCGCTGAACGTGGCGATGAATCTCGAACCGTTCAGCCGCATCAATCCCTGCGGCTATCGCAATCTCCAGGTCACGATGATTGCGGCGCTCGGCGGGCCGGCCGATGTCGGTCGCGTGGCCGAGGACCTGTTGCCGCATCTGCTGGCGACTCTCGATACGGGCCCGCGTCACTCGCAGGAGCGGCGTATGTCGCGATAGCCGAGCGCCATCAAACCAGGCGTGAGCGGCCTTGCGGCGATGCGCCTCTCGCAACCTTTCCACGCTCGTTCGGACAGTCCCGTTTGCCCTGCCGGCTTGCGCAGGGGGGCTGCCACGGGTCGCTCGGGATAACCCCCTCGGTAAAGCTCGCTGGGGAAAAGGGGACGGACTTTAAGTCTGTCCCCATTGGTCCACGTATCGACGCCGCATCAGCGGCCGTAGGCGATGATGCCTCGGACGAGCCGGTCATGGTCATTTGACCGGGGCAAGCTGGGATGCCGGCCCGCTCCAGGTGGGCCGGCGACGGCTTGCAGGCTTCAGTCACTACCGTACGCAGCCGAAGCGCCGGCTCGGGAGAGGCGCATCGCCGAGAGGCCGCTTGCGGCTATCGCGACTGGCGTCGCTCCCACAGCTTCGGGTGTAGCCGACGTGGCGCCTACGCGTGCGCCTGCAACGCCGCGAGCCGCTCCGGCGTGCCGACGTCATTCCAGGTGCCGGTGTAGAGCTCGCCGGTCACCTCGCCGCGCGCGATCGCCTGGCGCAGCAGCGGCGCCAGCGGAAAGCGGCCCGCGTGGCAGCCGGCAAACAGCGCCGGGTGCAGCACCGACAGGCCCGCGAAGGTAAAACGTGCGGCGCCGCCTTCCGTCACGCGCCCGTCGGCCAATCCGAAGTCCCCTTGGGGATGTTGCGCGGGGTTCGCCACCAGCACCAGGTGAGCGAGCACCCCGGCGGGCAGGCCGCGCACCGCCAGCGGGTAATCGCAGTACACATCGCCGTTCACCACCCAGAACGGCGCATCGCCGAGCAGCGGCAGCGCGCGATATATGCCGCCGCCGGTCTCGAGCGGCGGGTAGCCCTCGTCCGTGTACGAGACCGATGCGCCGTAGCGGCTGCCGTCGCCGACATACGCGCGCACCTGCTCGCCGAGCCACGACAGGTTGATTACCAGCTCGTGGATGCCTGCGCGCACCAGGGCATCGATGTGATAGTCGATCAGCGCCCGGCCGCGGACCTGCAGCAGTGGCTTCGGCACGGTATCGGTCAGCGGGCGCATGCGCTCCCCTCGCCCGGCTGCCAGTACCATCGCCTTCATGCCGCTCGCCTTGCCCACATGGCTATAATCGCACCTCGTCACTTGCCGCGTCGATTGGGCTCACCGTTGCATCGAGTCGCCCTGCTCATCGCCTGGCTGATTCCAACCGCGTGGGCGCAGGCGCCGCTGCCCGTCGACAAGCCCTTGCAGGGTTGTGCGGTGGACCGCGGCCCGCCGCCGCCGGCTCTGCCGCCGATCGACCCGTCCGATACGCGCCTTGAAATCCTCACCGGCCGTGCCGAGGTCGATCTCAACGCCGGCACCATGTTCACCGACGGTCTGCGCCTGCGCCGGGGCGATGCCGTACTGACCGCGCCCGGCGCCAGCTACGACCGGGCCACCGGCGAGCTCGAGCTGCAGGGCGGGCTGGAGTTCCGCGACCCCGACACCCTGATTCGCGGCAAGGACGCGCGTTACGACACGCGTACCAGCCAGGTCATGATCGAATCGGCGGACTTCCGCCTGTTCCAGGTGCCGTCCCGAGGCTCGGCCAGCAGCCTCTCGATCGAAGAACGAAACGAACTGCGCCTCACCGACGTGAGCTACACGACCTGCGCGCCCGACAGTGACGACTGGCTGCTCCGCGCCAGCAAGATCAGCATCGATCGCGAGGCGGGCGTCGCCACGGCGCGGGATGCGCGACTGGAGTTCAAGGGCGTGCCGATCTTCTACACGCCATGGATCTCCTACCCGGTCACCGACCAGCGCAAGTCGGGCTTCCTGCTGCCGGGTATCGGCCGCTCGGAGACGCGCGGCCTGGAATTCCAGATTCCGTATTACCTGAACCTGGCGCCGAACTACGATGCCACGCTGACGCCGCACTACATGTCGCAGCGCGGCCTGCAGCTCGTCAGCGAGTTTCGCTACCTCGGCGACGGCGACCGCGGCACCATCGACCTCGAGTACCTGCCGAACGACGAAGGCACCGATGAGGACCGCTACCTGCTCGGCCTGAACCACCAGTCTCAGCTCTGGGGCGGCTGGCGCGCGACCCTGAACGGGAAGGCGGTATCCGATACGCGCTATTTCGAGGATCTCTACGGCAGCATCTCCGCCACCAGCCAGACGCACCTGCGCCGCGTCATGGACCTGGAATACATGGGCGACACCTGGTCGATGCTCGGGCGCTACCTGGATTTCGAAACGCTCGACGAGTCGCTGACCGGGCCCGATAAGCCATATCGAGTCGCGCCGCAACTGCTCGCGCGCGGCTACAAGCCGCGCGGGCTGTTCGGCCTTAGCTACCTGCTGGAAACCGAGTTCGCGTATTTCGACCGCTTCGACAGCGTCACTGGCGCGCGCATGCGCGCAACGCCCGAGGTCACGCTGCCGATCCGTTATCGCGGTTTCTACCTGAAACCGAGCGTGGCGCTCGATCACACCAGTTACCGCCTGGACGACGTCGCGCCCGGCGCCGAAGACACGCCGGAGCGTACCACGCCCATCTACGCTGCCGACATCGGCACGGTGCTCGAACGCGTGACGGGCAGCGGGTCGGGTTGGCTGCAGACCCTGGAGCCGCGCGCGCAGTACGTGCACATCCCCTATCGCAGCCAGGACGAGCTGCCCGTCTTCGACACCATCGAGCCCGACTTCAACATGGTGCAGCTGTTCCGGCGCAATCGCTTCCTCGGCTACGACCGGCTCGGCGACACCGACCAGCTGAGCGTCGGGCTGACCAGCCGGCTGATCGATGCGGCGGACGGTACGCAGTTCGTCACGGCCACATTCGGTCAGACGCGATTTTTCTCTGACCAGGACGTCACGCTGCCGGGGCAGGCGCCCACGGACGAGAACTCCTCGAACTACCTTGCCGAGCTCGGCGTGAATTTCTACCGCTACTGGAACATGGACTTCGGCTACCAGTGGGACTCGGACTCGGGCACCTCGCAGCTCACCGAGAGCCGCATCCAGTACCGGCGCGACCGCTCGCGGGTGGTCAACCTGGGCTACCGCTATCGGCGCGACACATTGGAGGAAATCGACGTGTCGGCCGCCTGGCCGCTCGGCGATCGGTGGAGCGCGGTCGGCCGCTACAACTTCTCGATCGAGGACAGCGAGCCGCTGGAGCGCTTCGCCGGCATCGAGTACCAGACCTGCTGCTGGGGCGTCCGCTTGGTGTTCCGCCGCTATGTGGCAAGCCGCACCGGCGAGTCCGACAGCGCATTCGCCGTGCAGCTGATCCTGAAGGGGCTGACCAACGTCGGCGACCCGGCGGACCGTGTGCTCGAACGTGGTATTCTTGGCTACGAAGCCGAGTAAATTCCCATGCCCTTATTACCCCGGATACTGCTTGCGGCAGCACTGGTGAGCGCCGCGGCGGCCCATGCCCAGGAGCGCAGCCTGTCGGACCGCGGCGAACTGCTCGACGGCATCGCGGCAGTCGTCAACGACGGCGTGGTGCTGAAAAGCGAGCTGCAGGTCGAGATGACGCGCATCGTCGAGAGGCTGCGCAAGCAGGGTACGCAGCTGCCGTCCGAGCGGGTCCTGGCCCAGCAGGTGCTCGAACGGCTGGTCATCAACCGCATCCAGCTGCAGCGCGCCGACCGGGTCGGCATCCAGGTGTCGGACGAAACGCTGAACGGCGCGCTGGCCAACATCGCGCAACGCAACAACGTCTCGCTCGAGCAGTTACCCGCTCTGCTCGCGCGCGAGGGCATCGATTACCAGACGTACCGCCGCGAGATGCGCGACCAGATCGCTCTGGAGCAGCTCCGCCAGCGCGACGTGGTGGGGAAGATCATCGTCACGCCTCGCGAGATCGACGAGTACCTGGCGCGGCAGGCCGGCCGCGCCGCCTTCAACCAGGAATACAACTTATCGCATATCCTGGTATCGATGTCGGGCACCGCAACGCCGGAAGCCGTCGCAGCGGCCGAAAAAAAGGCGGCCGACATCTACAACCGCATCAAGGCGGGCGAAGACTTCGCACAGCTGGCCGTGACCTATTCGGATGGCCAGCAGGCTCTGGAGGGCGGCGCACTCGGCTGGCGCAAGGGCGATGAGCTGCCCACGCTGTTCGTCGACGTGGTGCCCGGGCTGGAAAAAGGCCAGGTTTCCGAACCGATCCGCAGTGCCAGTGGCTTTCACATCGTCAAGCTCAACGACCGGCGCGGCGGCGAGCCGATCATGGAGAGCCAGGTCCATGCCCGGCACATCCTGCTCAAGCCCAACGAGATCCTCGACAACGACGCGGTGCGCGAGAAACTCAAAGCGATTCGCGAGCAGATCGTCAAAGGCGATGACTTCGCCGCGGTCGCCAAGGCGGTTTCCGAAGACCCCGGCTCCAGGACCGACGGTGGCGATCTCGGCTGGACTGGCGGCTCGGACCTCGTTCCGGAATTCCAGGCGGTGCTCGACAAGCTCGACATCAACGACATCAGCGAGCCCTTCCAGAGCCGCTTCGGCTGGCACATCGTGCAGCTGCTCGGCCGGCGCGTGCAGGACACCACCGAGGAAACCCGCCGCCAGCAGGCAGGGCTTGCGATCCGCAACAGCAAGCTCGGCGAAGAGACCGAGCTGTGGACGCGGCGGCTGCGCGACCAGGCGTTCGTTGAGTACCGCATCTGATCTGCCCCGCATTGCTCTGACACCGGGCGAGCCGGCCGGCGTTGGCCCGGACCTCGCGCTGATGATCGCGCGCGAGTCATGGCCCGTCGATGTCGTCGCCATCGCCGATCCTGGACTGCTCGACGCGCGGGCCCGGGCGCTCGGCCTTCGCTTGCGCATCGAGCCCTGGCAAGCGGATCAACCCGCTGCGCCCGCCGGCGCTGGCCACCTGCGAGTTCGCCCGGTACCTTTGCGCGCGGCCTGCCGCCCGGGCCATCCCGATCCCGCCAACGCCGAGTACGTGCTCGAAACGCTGCGCGTTGCCGCGGAAGGCTGCATGCGTGGCGAGTTCCACGCGATGGTCACCGCGCCGGTGCACAAGGGCGTGATCAATGACGCGGGGTTTCGTTTTTCCGGTCACACCGAGTACCTGGCCGAACTCACCGGCACCGCGGAACCGGTGATGATGCTCGTCGCCGGCGACCTGCGCGTTGCGCTGCTGACCACGCACCTGCCGCTGCGCGAGGTGGCCAGGCAGGTGACGGGCCCGCGGGTCGAGAGCACCGTCCGCATTGTGCATGACTGCCTCGAGCGCATTTTCGGCATTGTCGCGCCGCAGATCGCGGTGCTCGGGCTCAATCCCCATGCCGGCGAGTCGGGCCATCTCGGCACGGAGGAGCGCGACATCATCGAGCCCGCGCTCGACCGGTTGCGGGTTGCAGGAGTTCCCGTCATCGGCCCCCTGCCTGCCGACAGCGCCTTCACGCGCGAACGCCTCGCGCAGTTCGATGCGGTGCTCGCCATGTACCACGACCAGGGCCTGCCCGTCCTCAAGCACATCGGCTTTGGTGACGCCGTTAACCTCACGCTCGGGCTGCCCATCATCCGCACGTCCGTGGACCACGGCACCGCCGTCGAACTCGCGGGCACCGGGCATGCCGACCCCGGCAGCCTGCGCGCGGCGCTGCGCCTGGCCGTCGATCTCGTCAGGCAATCGGCCAGTGCGCATCGACGCTCGGCTGCGCGCGCCTGAACCGCGGATGCCGGCCGCTTCGCACACCCGGCCGCGCAAGTCGCTCGGCCAGCATTTCCTGCACGACCCGGCCATTATCGAACGCATCGTCAACGCCGTTGCGCCGACGCCGTCAGATCACCTGATCGAGATCGGGCCGGGCCGCGGTGCGATCACGGTGCCGCTGCTCGGGATCGTCCGCCGACTCGACGTCGTGGAACTCGACCGCGAGCTGGCCGCCGCGCTGCAGGTAAAATTCGACCGGCCCGGATTCACCGTGCACCGCGCCGATGCGCTGAAGTTCGATTTCCGGTCACTCGCCACGGCACCTCGCGCGCTGCGGCTGGTGGGCAACCTGCCCTACAACATCTCGACACCGTTGCTGTTCCACCTGCTCGACCAGGCGGAGGTCTTCAGCGATCTGCACCTCATGCTGCAGAAAGAAGTCGTGGAGCGCATGGTCGCCGCCCCCGGCTCGAAGACTTACGGGCGGCTCACCGTGGCGCTCGCCGCGCGCTGCCGCGTGGAGAAGCTGTTCATCATCCGACCCGGCGCTTTCGCCCCGCCGCCGCGCGTGGACTCGGCCTTCGCCCGGATCATTCCCGACGCAGCCCTCGCTTCGCGCATCGCCGACCCAGCTGCGTTCAACCGCATCGTGACCGCCGCGTTCTCGATGCGCCGCAAGCGACTTGGCAATGCCCTGCGCACGCATCTGACCGAGGCACAGATCGAGGCCGTCGGGGCGGACCCCGGCGTACGCGCCGAAAATGTGACGCCGGAGCAGTACGTGCGGATGTCGAACCGGCTCGCATCGGGACATTGACCGCCGTCACAATCCGGCACAAGCGCTGTGCGCCAATCGATGGAACATAGCCCTCCCCGCCCGCACAATCCCGCTCATGTGCCGATTTGCGTTCTACAAGGGCAAGCCGCTGCATCTGCGCATGCTCCTCACGGAGCCTGAGCACTCGCTCATTCACCAGAGCTACCACGCGCGCGAGCGCGACGAGCCGCTGAACGGCGACGGCTTCGGCGTGGCCTGGTACGCCGAGGGCCATGACGAGCCGGCGCTGTTCCGATCGGTGACCCCGGCCTGGAGCAACCAGAACCTGCGGGAACTGGCGCGTGTCACCGAGAGCCATTGCGTGCTCGCGCATGTGCGGGCCGCCACCCAGGGACTGCAGGTCGCCGAGCCTAACTGCCACCCCTTCCGTCGCGACCGCTACGCGTTCATGCACAACGGCGACATCGGCGGCTTCGCACAGATTCGCCGCCACCTGATCGGCGAACTGAGCGATGACTCGTTCAATGCCATTCGCGGCACTACCGATTCGGAGCACTTCTTCGCGCTGCTGTGCGACGAGCTGGCGGCGGGTCCCGCGCATGCGACCTCAGCACAGATGGCGGATGCATTGCGGCGCGCCATCCGGCGCGTCCTCGCAATGGTGAGCCGCCATGCACCCGACGAGCACATCTACCTGAACGCCGTGCTCACCGACGGCAATGCCGCAGTCGCCTGCCGGTATACCACCGACCGGCAGGAGAACGCCGACACGCTGTACACCAACTCGGGCCGGCGTTACATCTGCGACGATGGCGTATGCCGCATGCTCGACCCTGGCGAGCAAAATGGCAGCGCGGTGATGGTGAGCTCCGAGCCGCTCAGCAGCGATACCGGCTGGTCGCCGGTGGCGATAAACCATTTGATCCGCATCGAGCCCAACCTGACGCTGATCGGCGAACCCGTGGGCGTCTGAATCCCGGGCCGAGCGGGGCAAACGGGCCGCGCCCCGGTTAAGATAGGCGCATGCACCGCGGCGATGAGATCGAGATCGAAGTCGAGAGCGCCTACCTGCCGGACCAGTCCGACCCGGGGGCGCCACGTTACGTGTTTGCCTACACCGTGAGTATCCGCAACCGCGGCTCCGCGGCGGCCACATTGCTGACCCGGCGCTGGGTCATCACGGATGCCAATGGCAAGGTGCGCGAGGTCGAGGGCCAGGGCGTGGTCGGCGAGCAGCCGTGCATCCCGCCCGGCGAGACGCACCGCTACTCCAGTGGCACGGTCATCGAGACACCGGTCGGCGTCATGGAAGGCATGTACGGCATGCTCGGCGAGGACGGCGTGTCGTTTCCCGCGCCGATTCCGGCCTTCCGGCTCGCCGTGCCCGGCATCGTGCACTGACGGCGCAGGTTGCCGCCGCCACGCGCCGGCGCTGAATTCATGGCCGTTTACGCGATCGGCGACGTCCAGGGCTGCTACGACGAGCTCGGACGCCTGCTCGATGCGCTGAAGACCGACCCGGCCGAGGACGAACTCTGGTTCGTCGGCGACCTGGTGAACCGCGGACCCGCTTCCCTCGAAGTCCTGCGACTCGTGAAATCTCTCGGCCGGGCCGCCGTTGTCGTGCTCGGTAATCATGATCTGCATCTGCTGGCCTTCGCGCATGGCCGCGAGGGTGTCGACGCGGAACTGCGCCCGGTGCTGGATGCGCCGGATGCCGCCGAGCTGATCGACTGGCTGCGCCAGCGGCCGCTCGCGCACTACCGGCCGGATCTCAACACGCAGATGGTGCACGCCGGCGTGCCGCCGGAGTGGGACCCGCTGCAGACCGTAAAGCTGGCGCGCGAGGTGGAAAGCGTGCTGCGCGGATCAGGCTGCGGCGCGTTCCTTGCCGCGATGTACGGCAACCGCCCGGAGCGCTGGTCAGCGGAGCTCGCTGGCATCGACCGCCTGCGTTTCATCGTCAATTGCCTGACCCGCGCCCGCTACTGCCACCGCGACGGGCGCATGGACTTCCAGCACAACGGGCCGCCCGGTTCACAACCGCCGGAGCTCGTTCCCTGGTTCGACCTGCCCGGCCGCGCCACGCAGGCGGTGCGCATGGTGTTCGGGCACTGGTCCTCGCTCGGGCTGGTGCAGCAGGCGAACCTGATCGGCCTCGACACCGGTTGCGTGTGGGGACGCAGCCTCAGCGCGGTGCGCCTCGACGGCCCGGCGCGGATTTACTCCGTACCCTGCCGCTGCTACAGGCCGCTGGGCGCCTGACGGACCGGTGCAGTTGGGCGTTGCCCGGCACTCAGGCAACGACGCGCGTCACCCGGCGCACGTCCCGTCCAGTTTCGATAAGCATGGCAGAAAGAACTCTGCTCGCGATAGCCAAGCCGGGCGGCGATCTCCTGCAGGCTGAGCTCACTCGATGCCAGATAGTCGTTGGCCATCTCCATGCGAAGTTCCTGCAACAGCCGATGAAACGTCGTGCCGTGCGCGCGCAGCTCGCGCTGCAGGCTGCGTGTCGACTTGGCGAGCCGTTGCGCAACTCGGCCAACACTGACCTCCCCATCCGGAATCAACTCGATCACCGCCTGGCTTATCGCGGCGAGCCCGCTGTTGCGGCGAAACGTGGCCAGCAGCTGCCGGGCGTGCTTTTCCAGCAGTGGCACGAGCGAGGCCTCCGCGGTACATAACGGCACCTCGAGCCAACGGCGCGCCAGCGAGAAACCGTTGCGTTCGGACCCAAACTGCAGTGACGAGCCGAAAATCGTCTCGTGCAGCGACGGGTCCCGCGGACGCGGATAGGTGAACGCGGCCTGCAGCACCGGCGGCTCATCGCCGAGCAGCCACACGCCGAAGTAGCGCACGCCCGACATCAGCAGGTCGATGAATTCGCGCGGCTGGTCGAGGCCGCCGAACTGCCAATGCAGATGCAACGCATCGTTATCGACAGCAACGTTCAGCTTCACGCCGTCGGCGACCAGGCGCTGGAAGCGCGAGATGCGCGGCAAGGCATCCAGCAGCGTCGGACCCGCCATGACGAGATACCCGGTGATCGCGAAACAGGTCGGGTTCAGCATCCGGCCGGCACGCAAACCGATATCGTCATCGCCGCTCTGCCGGCGCAACTCGCCGAGCGCCCGGTGCAGGGCATACAGGGGCACGCGTGCGCCGGCGCAAGCCGCCTGCCTCTGCGCCGGCAACGCGTAACCCATGGACCGGCCGACGCGGCAAACCTCGCCGTACAGGGCGGCCGAAACCGTAGCTGTGCTGTTCATGGCAACGGCGTCGTCCCCCCGGGCGACAGTTGCGCCTGAACAATTAACATGGCGCCTTTCAACAAGCAAACCGCCGGTGCTGCGGTTAAAAGGCCACGGTTGGGGAAGAGGGCAATCGCAGATCGCTGACCTGTACGTCACGCGACGTGGTGCACCGCAAGAAGTACCCTTCACGTCATCGGTCGGAATTATTCAAGGGAGAAATAGATGATGCGAATCATGACACTGTTGTTAGGCCTGACGCTGATAGCCGCTGTTCAAACGGGCCTGGCGGCACAGATGGACCACGATCCCGCTGCGTCGTGCTCGGTGCGCGTGATCTACCCGTCGACCGTACCGGCCAACGCCGAGGTGTTCGTGATCGGCGTGGGCACCGCGATGTCGCGCACCGATTACGACTTTCTCGGCGCCCAGCTCACGGCCAAGGGCTATGTCCTCGTCGCGATGGACCACAACCCGGGCAACATGGTGAAGACCGACGAGACCAGGTACCGCAACTGCGTCAACGCAGTGAAATCAGCGTTGCCGGGCTGGCTCGCCCCTTACGGGCTTGCCTCCGTCGCGCATTGGATCGTTGGCGGGCACTCGGCCGGCGGCCAGGCCGCGCAGTATGCCTTTGCCAACAACCCCGGCCTCGGCAGCGCGATCTTCAGCATCGACCCGTATAACCTCAGCAGTGCGCCAATCGTCAACGGTCCGGCGCTGTACTGGGGATTCAACGTCACAACCTGTTTCGTCAGCATCAATGACGCTGCGAAAGCCGGTTACTACCGCACGCAGGGTCAACGCGCCTTCGTACGGGTGAAGAAGGTTTACTCCTTCGGGCCCTGCGGCTATTCACCGAAGTACTTTCACTGCAGTTTCTGCGACGGACACTGCCCCGCCTGCACCAACTGCATGACCACGCCGAACTCGTTCTTCGTAGATATCGCCAACAGCGTGCAGAAGTTCGTCAACGCGGCGTTTTACGGGACCTGGTCGAAGGCCAACCTGACCGTGTCCATGACCACGCCCACCGAACTCTTCGTCGATAGCGACGCGCCGTAACGACAGACGGGATCGGGCTGCGGTTCCGGCGCGAATCGCGGTCTGATCCCTTTTTCTTACACCGCCACCGGGGCGCGGATCGCCGGGTGTGATTGATAGCCCACGATCTCGAAGTCTTCGAAGCGGTAATCGAAGATCGACGCCGGCCGGCGGTGGATCACCAGTTGCGGCAGCGGCAGCGGCGCGCGCCGGAGCTGCTCGTCGGCCTGTTCCAGGTGATTCAGGTACAGGTGACAATCCCCGCCGGTCCAGATGAAGTCGCCCACCGCAAGATTTGCCTGCTGCGCCACCATGTGCGTCAGCAGCGCGTAGGAGGCGATGTTGAACGGCACGCCGAGAAACACGTCAGCGCTGCGCTGATAGAGCTGGCAGGACAACCGTCCGTCGGCAACGTAGAACTGGAACAACAGGTGGCAGGGCGCCAGCGCCATCTTCGGCAGCTCCGCGACGTTCCAGGCGCTGACGATCAGGCGGCGCGAATCCGGATCGCGCGCAAGCCCGTCCATCAGCGCCTGCACCTGGTCGATATGCCGGCCGTCGGGCGCCGGCCACGAGCGCCATTGCGCGCCGTACACCGGCCCGAGATCGCCGTTCGCATCGGCCCACTCGTCCCAGATGGTGACCTTGTGCGCGCGGAGGTACGCGACGTTGGTCTCGCCGCGCAGGAACCACAGCAGCTCGTGGATGATCGAGCGCAGGTGGAGCTTCTTGGTGGTGACCAGCGGGAAACCCTCGCGCAGGTCGAAGCGCATCTGGTGGCCGAAAACGCTGAGCGTGCCGGTGCCGGTGCGGTCGGCCTTGCGCGCGCCGTGGTCACGGATGTGCCGGACGAGGTCGAGGTACTGTCTCATCTCAGTGCACCGCGACAGCAGGCCGTCGATACGCGAGCGCGAGCAGCAGCAACCCGCCGGCCAGCATCGGCAGCGTCAGCACGTGGCCCATGGTCAGCCAGCCGAAGGCGAGGTAGCCGATGTGCGCGTCGGGCAGGCGGACGAACTCGACCGAGAGGCGGAACACCCCGTAACCTGCCAGGAACAGCCCCGTCACCGCCATGCGCGGCCGCGGCTTCGAGGAAAAAATCCACACGATCACGAACAGCGCCAGGCCTTCGAGAAAGGCCTCGTAGAGTTGCGAGGGATGCCGCCCCTGCCCCTCTACGACGAAGGCCCAGGGCAGCTCGGTCGG
Source organism: uncultured Chromatiaceae bacterium (assembly GCA_964403135.1). GTDB lineage: Bacteria > Pseudomonadota > Gammaproteobacteria > Steroidobacterales > QUBU01. The sequence continues at coordinate 17,339 of CAYOFE010000001.1, forward strand.
CTTGCCCCAGAGCTCGCCGTTGATGAAGTTGCCGAGGCGCCCGGCGCCGAGCCCGACCGGCACCATCGGTGCGCTGAAGTCGGTGAGTGCGAGCAGCGAGCTGCCGATGCGCCGCGCATACAGCCAGCAGGCGAGCGTCACGCCGAGCAGTCCGCCGTGAAACGACATGCCGCCCTCCCAGATGCGAAACAGCGCGAGCGGATTCGCGACGATCTGCTCGAACCCGTAGAACAGCATGTAGCCGATGCGCCCTCCGAGGATCACGCCGAGCGCGACGTAGAACACCAGGTCGTCGACCTGGGCCACCGTCACCGGCGAGTCGGCGCGCGTCGCCCGGCGACGCGCCAGGTACCAGCCGCCGCCGATGCCGATCAGGTACATCAGCCCGTACCAGCGGATCGCCAGCGGCCCGAGCTGGATGGCGACGGGGTCGAATTCGGGGTAAGCGAGCATGCCTGGTTACGGATCGGGCGGGGAAACGGGGCGCCAGTCTAGCGCGGTCCGCGATCGCGGTCTTTCTTCCAGGCAGCCGCACGAGCCAGCACGAGCTGCTCGATTTCCTCCCAGGACGAGGCGCGGGGTCCGGGCAGGTGGTCGTTGGTGGAATTCACCACCACGATAGTCTCGTGGCCGGCGGCGCGCAGCGACTGGATGTTCTCGGGGCTGTCCTCGAGATACAGGTTCGCGCCGACCGCCGCCTTGTCGCGCATGAAACAGATGTCCCAGTACGGGATGCCCTGGTGCTCCAGCCACTCGGTGGTCTGCTGGATCGCTTCCTTGTGAAACCAGTGGATGTAAAGCCGGTGGGTGATGATGCGGATGCGGATGTCGCCGACTGCGCTCAGCCGGCGCAGAGCTGCCGGAGCACCCTCGATCGGCGGCAACCGGGCGAACAGCTCGCGTTCCTTCACCGCGAAACGATGCAGCGCATCGTAACCGCCGGCCCGCTCCAGCCCCCACTCCCTGAAGCCGTAGCTGATGTTGTCTGTCAGCGTGGACTGCGCCACGCCCAGCCACTCCGCGGCAATGGGCTTGAGCCCCCGCGCGAAATCCGCGACCACGCCGTCGAGGTCCACGCCCAGCACGAAGCGGCTGTCGGTCGTCACAACAAATCCCCGTACCCGAGACAACTGTCGCTAATATAACCCGGCCGCCACGCGGAGGAGCCCTCTCATGAATACGAACATTCCCGACACGCACAAAGCCCTGCTCGAACGGCCGATCGTCGCCTCGCTGGCTACTCAGATGAAAAGCGGTGCAATCCAGGTGCACCCCGTGTGGTTCGGCTGGGACGGCCGGCGCCTGCTCGTCAATACCGAGAAACATCGCTCCAAGTATCGCAACCTGCACGAGCGCCGGCATGCCACGCTGCTGGTAGTCAACCCGGATGACGTCTTTCACTGGATCGAGATCCGCGGGCGGGTGGTCGCCGAGACCGAGGAGAACGGCGCACGCAAACAGCTCGACGACGCAGCCAGGCGCTACATCGGCGCCGACAAGTACCCCTTCCACCAACCGGGCGACGTGCGCGTGCTGTTCCGCATCGAGCCCGAACACATCGTCACGTTCGGTCCGGGGGTGTAAGCGCCGCAGAGCCGCGGCGAGCCGCCTACCAGAGCCAGCGCGGTACGCGCTGGCGATACCGTGCGCAGTCCGCGCCGAACGAGCGCGCCAGTGTCGGTTCCTCGACGCGCACGACGCGCAGATGAAAGGCCGAGGCGACGACTGCCGCGTACACGAGCAAGCCGGCGGAACCGAAGGCCATGCTCCAGCCGAGCAGGATGCTGACCACCGCCATGTACATCGGGTTGCGCGTGTAGCGGTACAGCCCGATCACCACCAGGCGCTGGGGCGGCGCCCATGGCGCGAGTGTGCCCCTGCCCGCCACGTAGAAATCACGCACGCACCATAGCAGCGCCACGACCCCGGCGGCGAGAATTGCGAGACCCAGCGGCCGTACGACCTGCAGCTGCCCGGTCGCCCGCAGCCACGCCAGCGGCACCGTGAAGGCCACTACGCCGGGCAGCACCAGGCAAGCGATCAGGGCGCGGAGCCACATCAGCGACGGATCACGATGCGGGCCGACCGCTCACTTGGTCACGACGTACCAGTTGTTCTGGAGGTCATGAGCCAACCGGTGTGTGACGATCGAGCGGAATCCCGCCTGCTGCAGATACTCCCAGGTCTTTTCCTCGCCCCACATGGCGCCCAACCCTTCGCCGCCCTGCGCCAGCGACACTGTCATGCAGTGCGTGCAGGAGATCGTGCAGAGGAACGGGCCGGTCGGATGCTTGATGTCCTGGTGCACGTCGCTGGTGCCGCTGATGTCCTGCATCAGGCAGACACCGTCGGGCTTCAGGGCGCGTTGGATGCCCCTGAGAACGTTGAGCGGCCTGCCCTGATCGTGGATCGCGTCAAAGGTGGTCACGAAGTCCAAGGACTCATGCGGCGCGCTCCGGTCAAAGTCGCTCAGATCGGCGGCCAGGAACTCGATGTTATTGCAGCCCGCCTGCGCCGCGTGCTGCCGGGCGTAGTGGATAACCTCCCGCGAAAGATCCACGCCGACGAATCGAGCACCGATTGCCCACTGTCCTCCGCCACCGGTCGGTGCCCCCCGGCCGATCCATTCTCGACCCAGCCTGCTCCGGCGGCAAGCTCCGCTTGCATATACGGCCGCCGTCAGCGGCAGTACCGCCCCGACTCGTAGTAACTCAGGCCAATGCCGTCGACCCAGACATTGAAGCCATAGCTGCTGGGCCCGTAGTAACCGCCGTAATACCGCGGCACGGGGTACCAGTAGTTATCCCAGCGATGATCGCGATACCCGTCGCGATAGCCGCGCCGGTATGACTGATAGCGGATGCGACCGTGCCCGTGATCGTGCCAATGATGATCGTGACTTCTCCAGCCGTAATTTGCCGGCCGCCCCGCCCAGGGCGGCGGCCCGCGACCGCGATCGTGGTCACGATCGGCCTGCGCCACGCCCGATAACCCCAGCAGGGCTACGGCTGCGGCCGCCGTTGCAACACTGCGCATGTTCATGACTGTCCTCCTGATCTGAACGACTGGGCCTCCAGGGCCAACGCGAGCCCACCATAGCGGCCCGACCTGAACCCAGCGTGAACGGGCTGTTCAGGTTCGGTTCAGCCCGCCGTGCCTATTCTATGCGCGCAATCGGCGGGGCCTGCGCCCCGCACACAGGAGACAAACATGAATCGGATGACGGGCTTGATCGTGGCAGCACTGGCCGGCATCGGAAGTGCACAAGCCTCGCATGAGCGCGGCGCGCCGAACGGCGCCTATTACACCGATGCCGAAGTCATCGACGTAAAGCCGATCGTGAGCATCGTCGAGGTGCGCGAACCGCAGGAAAGCTGCTGGAACGAAACCGTGCGCCGCGAAGACCGCGGTCGCGGCTATCGCTCGGCCACGCCGGTGGTGCTCGGCAGCATCCTCGGCGGTGTGGTCGGCCACCAGTTCGGCTCGGGCCGGGGCAACGACGTGATGACGGCGGCAGGTGCCCTGCTCGGCGGCTCGATCGGCCACGACGTGTCGTATCGCAATGCGACCGCTCGCCCCGCGTACACCACCGAGCGATTGTGCGAGGTGCGCGAAACCGTGCACGAGGAAGAGCGCCTGGAAGGCTACCGCGTGCGTTACCGGCTCGACGGCCGCGAATTCGAGACCCGCACCGCCACCGACCCGGGATCGCGGCTGCGCGTGCGTGTCCAGGTCGAGCCGGCCACCTATAATTGAGGCCGGTCGGGTCACCGGTGCAGTGAAATTTGTCGTGCCGTTCGCTGAAAGTGCGCGGGCCGCACCGCGCGGTGATGCTCGGCATCGCGCTCATCGCAGCGGCGTCGGGAAGCGCGCCGGCCGAAGCCCGCCCGCCCCCGCGCGATGCACCGCGCATCGAGCAAGCCCCGCCGTCGCGGCCAGGCCAGCGGCCGGCGCCGCGCGAGGACCGTGAACGGCCGCCAGCCGACGACATCGCCATTTCCCCCGGTCAGGCCGCGGCTATCGCAGCCTCACGCACCGGCGGGCGCGTGCTCGGCGTCAAGCTCCAGGGCGGCAAGCGGCCCCGTTACCGCGTTCGGCTGTTGCTCGGCGGCGAGCGCGTGCGCAGCGTCACCGTGGACGCCGCCACCGGCGAGTTCCGGGGCTGAGCGGAGCCTGCCATGCGCGTACTGGTGATCGAAGACGACACCACCTTGCGCGGGCAGATCGTGCGGGCGCTGCGCGAGGCCGGCAACGTGGTGGACCACGCCGGCAAGGGCGCCGAGGGTCTGTATCTCGGCAACGAGTTTCCGGTGGATGTGGCGATCGTCGATCTCGGCCTGCCCGATATCCCGGGGCTGGAACTGATACGGCGCTGGCGCGAAGCGGGCCGCACGTTTCCGATCCTGATCCTCACCGCGCGCGGCCGCTGGCAGGAAAAAGTCGAAGGCCTGGAAACCGGCGCTGACGATTACCTGGTCAAGCCGGTGCGCACGGAGGAGGTCCAGGCGCGCCTCAAGGCGCTGGTGCGACGCGCCGCCGGCTGGGCGGATGCGACGCTCACCGCCGGTGCCATCGCGCTCGACACCACGAGGCAGCACGTGCGGGTGCGGGGCGAGCCGGTGGATCTCACCGGCTACGAATACCGGCTGCTCGAGTACCTGATGGTGCGCGCCGGTGCGGTGATCTCCAAAAGCGACCTGGCCGAGCACCTGTACAAAGACCAGACAGATCGCGACAGCAACGTGCTCGAGGTGCTGCTCGCGCGGCTGCGCCGCAAGCTCGATCCCGACGGCACCCTCAAGCCCATCGAGACCCTGCGGGGTCGCGGCTATCGGTTGCGCTTTGAACGCAAGAGCTGATCAAGCCGCGGCGCCTTCGCTGGTCAGGCGGCTGTTGATCGCTGCCTCCGTAGTACTCGTTGCCTTCCTCGGGCTGACCAGCCTCGCGCTCGATCACGCTTACCAGGCGAGCGTTCGCGAGCTGAGCCGCGAGCGGCTGCAGGCCAGAATCTACCTGCTGATGGCCGCGGCGCAGGTGTCGGCTGACGGTGAGCTTACAATGACTGAACCGCTCGCCGAACCGCGACTCAGCGCGAGCAACTCGGGCGCCTACGCCGCAGTGAGTGACGCCAACGGCCAGTGGCTGTGGCGCTCGGCCTCCAGCGAGATGGCCGAGCTAACGTATCCGGAGCCGCTCGGGCCCGGCAAGCCTTCCTTTGGCGAGACCGAGATCGCCGGTGCCGGGGTGACGCTCGTGCTGACCTATCCCGTCGTGTGGGAGCTCGACGAGGGCGGCGAGCGCTACCTGGTATTCCACGCCGCCGAATCGCGCGCCGGCCTCGACGCCGAGGCCGATGGGTTTCGTCGCACCTTGTGGCTGTGGCTCGGCGGCGGAGCGCTGCTGCTGCTCGGCGCGCAGCTCGCGATGCTCTCGTGGAGCCTGCGGCCACTGCACGAGGTGGCGCACGAGGTGCAGGCTATCGAAGGCGGTCGCCAGGCCGAACTGCAGGGCCGATACCCCGCCGAGCTACGCCCGCTCACCGACAACCTGAATCGCCTGCTCGCGAGCAATCGCCGGCGGCTGAAGCGCCATCGGGATGCGCTCGCCGATCTCGCGCACAGCCTGAAGACGCCGCTCGCCGTGCTCAAGAGCGGCCTCGGCGAAAAAGAGAACGCCGACCGCGAGCTGCTGCGCGAGCAGATCGAGCGCATGGACCGGACCATCGGCTACCAGCTGCAGCGCGCGGCCGCCTCCGGGCAGGGCGGACTCTCCGCACCCATCGACGTGTTACCCGTGGCGTCGCGGATCCTGCGCGCACTCGAGAAGCTGCACGCCGGCCGCGAGCGGCCGATCACCGCCGCGATTCACATCGCACCCGACGTGCGCTTCGCCGGCGACCCTGGCGATCTCGAGGAAATCGTCGGCAACCTCGCCGACAACGCCTTCAAGTGGGCCACGAGCCGCGCCAGCGTCAGCGCGCGCAACATCGAAGGCGAACGCCTGCGCCTCGAACTCGAAGTCACCGACGACGGCCCCGGCATACCTGAAGACATCCGCACCGAAGTGCTCCGCCGCGGCGTACGCCTCGACAGCGCCGTGCCCGGCCAGGGCATCGGCCTCGCCGTGGTGCGCGACATCGTCGAGCAGGTGTATGGCGGGAAGCTGCAAATCGCCGGGGGCGAGGCCGGGGGCACGAGGGTGAGGGTGGTGGTGTGAAATCGGTGGTTACTATACGTTATGCACCTCGCCACGCCGGACAATAGCTGCGACCGAGGCTAACTCGGCTTACGCCACGGATAGGTATGTTGATAGTTGTATTCGAGATCCGACAACTTATTTTCTGCCCATTTCACAGCCTCGCTGACTGCCACGTCCGGAAGCCTCGGATCATTTGGCAGCTCCCTTATCACATTACTCGAGTTACATGCCCCGGCCGTCATCGAGGCTCCCGGCACGCCATCCCAGCGAAGCGGTACCGTAACCCAATTGTTGTCTTTGCAAAGCTTGATTTCTGCCGAAATCGCGGTCGGAGGCGCGACTCCGACCGCGATTTCCGAGATCGAGGAGGGGCACCACATCCGGCACTGAGCGGTTGGCGGGCAGATACGGCTGTCGAATCTCGTCCTGCTCTGCCGGCATCATCATCGACTGGTGCACGAGAGCGGGTTCGGTGTCGAGATCCTCGACGATGGCGCACTGCGCTTCGTGCAGCCGGACGGGCAGTCGTTGTCAGAATCGGGCGAGCGGCACGTTCCGGTTCACTGGCAGCAGCTCACGGAGCAGAACCACGCGCTTGGGCTCGACATTGACACCGGAACCGGCATCACCCGCTGGGGCGGGGAGCCGATGGATTACGACATCGCGATCGACTGCATGATGCGGCGGGATGGATTGTGGCCACCGCACGTTTCCGCGGAAACGTCACTCCAATAATCCGCTTGGTTCCGGCCCGGACAACCAGGCGAGGTGCGACGGACGCGTTGACGCAACCTCGTGCCGAAGCTCCGTTTTCGCACCTGTTGATCAACAAGGGCCTTGATCGCCGGGGGAAGGGCTACCAACCGGACAGCGACCCAGGTACGAGCGCGGGGCGCCGTGGAAATGTGTCGGCGTGCGCCTCGATAACGAGGGTCAGAGTCGTCGTTTAAGGTTCCGGTATGCCCAAATCAGCCTGGAAAACTGCAGCAAAATCAGCTTCACTTTCTGAGGTGAAGCGCAAGTTTTCGCGCTACCTCAAAAAGGCAGCGAATCGGGAGATCGTCATTACGCGCCATGGCAAGCCTGCGGGCGTACTTATTGGTTTCAAATCTGAGGATGAGTGGCTGGAATACCGCCTCGAAGATGATCCGCGTTTTCTGGAGCGTATCGCCAATGCTAGGGCCAGTCTGCGCGCCGGCCGTGGAGTCCGCCTGGAAGACGTCAAGCCGGAGAAGGTGCGTTCTACCTGATCGCTACGCGGGTGAGATGGCACACGTAAATCCGTTCCGGTTCACCAGCGGGAGGTCACAGTCCGAAGCTGCGGGACAGGTTGTGGCCAGACGTTTCCGCGGCAACGTCTTGGCTGCGAACTACCAATACCATTCGTGAAGCGCTTTCTGCAGCGAGCGCAAGCCCGAAAATCAACCGATTCGCCGGCGCGGCTAAAGCCGCTCCTACAGAAGGGGTTGCCGGTACAATTCCCCCATGAACCGCCTCGGGCATGAAACCAGTCCTTACTTGCTGCAGCACGCGGGGAATCCGGTGGACTGGTATCCGTGGGGCGAGGAAGCGCTCGCGAAGGCGCGCAGCGAGGGCAAGCCGATCCTGTTGTCGGTGGGCTACTCGGCGTGTCACTGGTGCCACGTGATGGCGCACGAGTCGTTCGAGGATCCGGACACGGCGCAGGTGATGAACGAATTGTTCGTGAACATCAAGGTGGACCGCGAGGAGCGGCCCGACATTGACCGCATCTACCAGACGGCGAATCACCTGATCACGCGCCGCCCCGGCGGCTGGCCGCTGACGGTGTTCCTGACGCCCGACGAGCTGGTGCCGTTTTTCAGCGGCACGTATTTTCCGAACGAGCCCCGCTACGGCATCCCCTCCTTCCAGCAGGTGCTGGTGCGGGTGGCGGAGTATTACCGCAAGAACCCCGCTGACCTGCGCGAGCAGGGCCCGGCGCTGCGCGAGGCGCTCGCCAGTCTCGACCCATCCGGCGCCACCGCAGCCGAGCCGTTGAACAGTGAGCCGCTCGCCCGGTTTCGCGCCACCCTTGCCCAGCAGTTCGACCAGGAATATGGCGGCTTCGGCGGCGCGCCGAAGTTCCCGCATCCGACCAGCCTCGAACGGATGCTGCGCCATTGGTGGCGCAGCTCCGCGGATGCCGAGCCCGATGTGCAGGCGCTGTACATGGTGGCGCTTACCTTGAAGCTGATGGGCGATGGCGGCATCTACGATCATCTCGGCGGCGGGTTCTGCCGCTACTCGGTGGACCGCTACTGGAGCATCCCGCATTTCGAGAAGATGCTCTACGACAACGGGCCGCTGCTCGCGCTGTACTCATGGCTCTGGCAGGTGAGCGGCGACGACATCTACCGGCGTATCGCCAATGAGACCGCCGACTGGGTGCTGCGCGACCTGCGCGCGCCCGACGGCGGCTTTTACTCCAGCCTCGACGCGGACTCCGAGGGCGAGGAAGGTCGCTTTTACGTGTGGACGCCGGAGCAGGTCGAATCGCTGCTTACTTCCGAGGAGCACGCGGTATTCGCACCGCGCTTCGGCCTCGACCGGGAGGCGAACTTCGAAGGTCACTGGCACCTGCGCGTGTACGAACCGGTGCACGAGATTGCGAAAGAGCGGGATCTGCCCGAGTCCACCGTGCGCCGCCTGCTCGACAGCGCGCGCGCGAAGCTGCTCGAGGTGCGGCGCGAGCGCGTGTGGCCCGGGCGCGACGAGAAGCTGCTGACGAGCTGGAACGCGCTGATGATCCGCGGGCTTGCGGTCGGTGCGCGCGCCCTGCACCGGCCGGATCTCGGCGACGCCGCGGTGCAGGCGCTCGATTTCATCCGCGCCAACCTCGTCGATGGCGATCGGCTGCTGGCCACGTACAAGGATGGCCGCGCGCGCTTCAACGCGTATCTCGACGATTACGCGTTTCTGCTCGATGCAACGCTGGAGCTCCTGCAGACGCGGTGGAACGCGGCGCATCTCCGGTTTGCCATCTGGCTGGCCGACCGGCTGCTGGAAAAGTTCCAGGACAAAGATAGTGGCGGGTTCTTCTTCACCTCGCACGACCACGAACGACTGCTGCACCGGCCGAAGCCGATGTCCGACGAGGCGCTGCCCTCGGGTAACGGCGTTTCGGCGCTGGCGCTCGGCCGGCTCGGCCACCTGCTCGGCGAGCCGCGCTTTCTGGAGGCCGCAGTCGCGACCGTGCGCGCGGGCTGGCGCGCCATGAGCGAGTCTCCGCATGGCCACCCGAGCCTGCTGACCGCCCTCGAAGAGCAGCTCGAGCCACCGGAACTCGTGATCCTGCGCGGCAAGGCCTGCCATCTCGGCGAGTGGCAAGCGCTGGCCCGCACGGTGTACGCGCCGAACCGGCTGGTGTTCGCCATCCCGGCCGATGACACCGGGCTGCCCGGCGCACTGGCGACCCGGCCCGCGGGCGATGCGCCGGTGGCTTACCTGTGCCGGGGCGCTGCCTGCAGTGCGCCGATCACGACGCCCGCGGATCTGGCAGCAGCGCTTTCCCGCGCTGGCCGCGCCGCCTGATCTGGGGCATCATCGCATCATGAAAGACGACGTCATCGGCCTGAAGCGGCTGCGCCCGCAACCCGACAAGCGCCTGACCTTCCTGCAGGGCTTCCTGCGCAAGCCACAGCAGGTCGGCTCGGTGGTGCCGAGCTCGCGCTTCCTGGAGCGGCGGCTGGTACGCATCGCCGACATCGCCTCCTCCAACGTCGTCGTCGAGCTCGGGCCCGGCACCGGCGGCACCACGCGCGCGATTCTGCGTGCGCTGCCCACGCACGGGCGATTGCTGGCGATCGAGATCGACCCCGAATTCGCCGCCTTGCTGCGCCGGGAGTGCCATGATCCGCGGCTGATCGTGCACCAGGGCAGTGCCGAGCACATCCGCGCGACGCTTGCCGCGCATGGCGTGCTACGCGCCGACGCGGTGATCTCGGGTATTCCCTTCTCGACCATGCCGGAGCCGCTCGGCGAGTGGATCATCCGCGAAGTGCACGATGCCCTCGCACCCGGCGGGCGCTTTGTCGCCTACCAGTTCCGCGATCGTGTCGCCGAGCTCGGCCGCAGCGTGTTCGGTCCGCCGGACGTGGACCTCGAGCCGCTGAACATGCCGCCGGTGCGGGTGTACTGCTGGCGCAAGTCGTAGATCGCCCGGCGCCTGAGCGTCGGTCGGCGGTTCACCTGTCCGGAGCTGGCCTCTACGCCAGCGGCCTACCGGCGAAGCGCTTGTCGCGCTGACTGGGTGTCGCGCTCCTTCGCGCAGTCCCGTTTGCCCTGCCGGCTTGCCCTGCGGGTGCCCTCGCCGGGCTCGCTTGCAGCGGTGCCCGCGCCAAGGGCCGTCCCTGACCCTGGCGCGGGGCGGGGCGCCCACGAGGGCCAACAGAGCGGTGTCGGCTGTCGCGCACCGAACTTCAGTGCTCGTTTGGAAAAGCACTGAAGTTTGGCGCCCGATCACCAACCATATCCTTCAAACGACACCGGGGCGCCAGCCCTCGCAAGCTTCGCCCGCTCGGCAAGCCAGCTTGAGGGTCGGTACGGGACTGACCGAAGGAACGCTCTCGAACCTCACCGCGAGTATCGCTGCCGTGTCAGCGGCCGCAGGCGATGTGCTCTGAGCGAGCCGGATGGGCCATTCGAGCGGGGCAAGCTGGGATGCCGGCCCGCTACCGGCGGGCCGGCGACAGCTTGCAGGGTTCAGTCACTGCCGTACGCCGGCTCATGGCCGGCTCACGAAGAGTACATTCGCCGGTAGGCCGCGGGCGCTGTACTGCGGTGGCGTAATTGCGGCGCATCGCCAAGAGGCCACGTGCGCTGACGTCAGGAAAGTCGCAGCGGCAGATCGCGCAGCCGCCGGCCGGTCGCGGCGAACACCGCGTTCGCCACCGCCGGTGCGATCGGCGGCGTGCCCGGCTCGCCGACGCCGCTGAGTTTTGCGCCTGTCTCCACGATATGCACGTCGATCTGCGGCGAATCGTGTAGCCGGAGCATCGGGTAATCGTGGAAGTTGGTCTGCCGGACGCACCCGTTCTCGATGGTGATCTCGCCGTAGAGCGCCGCGGTGAGGCCGAACAGGATGCCACCCTCCATCTGCTGGCGTACGATGTCGGGATTGATGGCGAAACCGCAGTCCACTGCGCAGGTGACGCGGTGCACGCGGATCCCCTGCTCCGCGTGCACCGAGACCTCGGCCACCTGCGCGACCACCGCACCGAAGGCCTCGTGCACCGCGAGCCCGTGATGATGTCCTGCTGAGACACGGCCCCAGCCGGAGACCTCGATGACCTTGTCGAGCACCGCCAGGTGCCGCGGGCGATCCTTCAATAGCTTGCGGCGAAACGCCGCCGGGTCTTCTCCCGCGCGCGAGGCAAGCTCATCGATGAAGGTTTCGACCACAAAGGCGTTGTAGGAATTGCCGACCGAGCGCCAGATGCCGATCGGGATGCCGGGGTTCCATTCCAGCGTGTCCACCGCGACGTTCGGGATCGCGTACGGCATGGTCACCGCGCCATCGCGCGCCTGGAATGGCCCGAGCGCCCAGGTGGCGAAGCGACCGGCACCGCCTGCCAGCCAACCCACCATCGGCCGTGGCCACCACTCCGGCGCGATCGCCGGCAGCGCCAGCGGCAGGATCTGGTTGCTCAGCGAGCCCGCGACCAGACGATGGCTCCACGCGATCGGCTGGTCGTTCGCGTCGATGGCCGCTTTCGCACGGTGCACGGTGGCCTGCCGGTAGAACCCGTGGCGCATGTCGTCCTCGCGGCTAAAGACGAGCTTCACCGCCACGCCGGCCTGCTGCGCGATCGCGGTGGCCTCTGCCACGTAATCCAGCAGCGCGCGCCGCCCGAAGCCGCCGCCACAGAACGTGCTGTGCACCGTCACCTGCTCGCGTGCCAGGCCGGTAATGTTGCAGACGATCTGCCGCGCCATGTCCGGGCCCTGGCTCGGCACCCAGATCTCCGCGGCATCGGGACTCAGCGCCACGGTACAGTTCATCGGCTCCATAGTGGCGTGGGCCAGATACGGAAACGTGTACTCGGCCTCGACGACATCACGGGCATTGGCGAACGCCTCGTCGGCGTCACCGTCATCGCGCACGCGGTCTCCGGGCTCGCTGTCGAGACGGCGCCGTTGCTCCGCATGCACCGATGCGGTGCCGGTTATAGCCAGCGGGCCGCTCTGCCACTCAACAGCCAGCATCTCCGCCGCGCGACGCGCGTGCCAGAAGCTGTCAGCGACCACGGCGATGCCGGTGGGAATCGCGTACACGCCGTGCACGCCCGGAGCGGCGCGCGCCGCGGCATCGTCGACGCGGGCGATACTGCCGCCGATCTCGTGGCTGCGCACCACGACGGCGGTCATCAGACCTGGCATTTGCACGTCGATGCCGTATTGCGCGACACCACGCACCTTAGCCGGAGCGTCCGGCCGCGGCACGGCATGACCGATATAGCGGAAGTTCTCGCGCGTACGCAGCTCAACTTGCTCCGGCACCGGCCGCTGCGCCGCCTGCGTGGCGAGTTCGGCGTAAGCGAGGCGCTCGCCCGCGGCGTTCACGACGAAGCCTTCGCCGTTGCTGCGCACCGCATCGCGCGCCACGCCCCAGCGGGCGGCCGCCGCATCGCGCAGCATCTGGCGGGCCGCCGCACCGGTCTCGCGCAGCACGTGCCAGCGCATGACCATGCTTTTGCTCTCGCCGGTGACCATGGTCGGGTCCTGGAACAGCGGGTGCACCGGCGCGAAGCGCACCGTGATCCGCGCCGGCGGCACATCGAGTTCCTCCGCGATGCAGGTCACGAAGCCGGTGATCACGCCCTGGCCGAGCTCGGCCTTGTCGACCTGCAGGATGATTTCTCCGCTGGGTGTGATCTGCAGGTAGGCATTGGGCTCGAGTGCATCGGCGTCGGCGGTGAACCGGCGCTTGTCCGGGTCAGGGCGCAGCCAGGTCAGCGCGAGACCGCCGCCGGCGACCAGCGCGGCGCCAATCAGCAATCGGCGGCGATTCACAGACCGGCTACCAGGGGATCGGCTTGCCGTCCACGTTAATGGGAATCCCGGGATCCTCGGCGGTCATCGCCTCGATGATCTTCGCCATGCCGGCAGCGCTTTGCGCGGGGGTAAGCGACTTGCCGCGGTAGCCCGAGTCAAACAGCAGCTGCGTATCGACCATGCCCGGCGCGACCAGCCCGACGATGATGCCGCGCGGTTTCAGGTCGGCGCGCAAACCGCGGAAGCCCATGTTCAGCGCCGCTTTGCTCATGCGGTAGTTGTAGAAGCCCGACATCCTGCCCATTAACTCCAGCGAACCGAGCCCGCTGGTCAGCGCGATGATCTTCTTCTGCTGGCTCGCCGCCACGTGCTCGGCAAACGCCTCGGAGACCTTCAACGGGCCGAACACGTTGACCTTCATCACCCGCTCGAACTCGCCGTAGTCCAGCCCACCGACTTTCTGCTTCGGCAGGTCGCCGAGCACCGCGGCGTTATTGATCAGCAGATCGATCGGCGTGCCGCGATAGCGCTCGGCCATATCCTCTATCCCCCGGTGATCGGCCACGTCGAGCTTTTCGACAATCACTTTCGGATTCTGCGCGGCCAGCGCCTTGAGATCGGCCGCCTCTTCCGGCTTGCGGCAGGTGGCGATCACCCTCCAGCCGGCGCCGGCGTAGTGCTGCGCGAGCGCCAGGCCGATGCCGCGGTTGGCGCCGGTCACCAGCACTGTGGAGCCGGCGGCCCCGACCGGCGGATTCTCAACGGCCATGACCGTCGTGTTCACGGACATGAATACCGCCAGAGAAGCGGCCAAGGCCGGGCCGTAATCCATCAACTTGCGTAACATGCGGGAAACTCCAACCCATAAAGCGTCGCGGCACCTTGCAGTCAAGCCGTAAGAATTTCAAGCGCGGCGCGCGTCAGGGGCTCGGGCCGATCGGGGGATTGGAGAACGGATCGGCGGCCTTCGCCGGGGCCATGCCGCGATGCATGCGCTGCCAGCGCGCCGGATCGTTCGGCTCGCCCTCGCCGCCAAATCGCGCCGTATCGGGATATGGGAACACCGGGCGCACCAGCAGCGCCGCGGTTGCCGGCAGCGGGAAACGCGGCTGGCGCTGCGACGCGGGCACACTGTCAGGCATGCGATAGGCGATCAGCCTGTCCGGCGCCTCGTCGTGTTCCACCCAGCGCTCCAGGACGGTGAGGAAATCGACGTCGCCCGCGCCGGGGCCACCCCCGCAGTGCGTCACGCCCGGCAACATGTACAGCCGCGCGAACTCGGCAAGTTTTTCCTGCCCGCCCGCCGCGCGCTGCGCCTTGTGCCAGTAATCGAGCGTATGTGACGGCATCAGGCTTTCGTCGGCCCAGCCGTGATAGACGATGAGCCGTCCGTCCCGCGCGCGGAAGCGCGCCAGTTGCGGCGAGAAATGCACTTGCCGGGCGACCGCTTCGAGCCGCGCCGGATCGCGATCGAAGTCGAACACAAACGGCCCGCTGTTCAGGGGCGGGTCGGGCTCGTACGCATGGTACTGGGACCAGTTCTGGCCGATGAACCGGAAATACGGCGGCTTGCCGCCCGCGCCGAGCAGCTGCTGCGCCCAGGCGAACTCGCTGCCGACCGCCGCACCGAACGGCGCCAGGCGCTGGCCGCGGCCGTTCACCGGCCCGTAGTAGATCTTCAGGGCCGCATTGACCTGCCCGCGGTCGAGGCATTCCTTCGGGCCGCCGTCGCGGCACAGCAGGGCTTCCGGCGTGAAGGCGCAGGACGGCGGATCGCCGATGACGCCGTCCTGCACGCCGTCGTCCGCATCGCAGGTGTCAAGCGCCGCCCGGTGCAGCAGCTCGAACTGGGCCCTGGCGAGAATCGGCGTGCCGTCGGGCGCGGTATTGGACCGATCCGCCCAGATCATTTGCGGAACCGACAGCGCCTGGTGAAACGGCGCGCCGGCGATGATGCCGTCGAAATCGTCCGGATAACGCGAGGCGGCGACGAGCCCCTGCCGCCCGCCCGTCGAGCAGCCGCGGAAAAAGCTGTGTGCCTCACGACTGCCGTAGTAGGCTCGCACGAGTTCCTTCGCCAGCACGACGGCCAGGTGCGTGGCGCGATGCGCGAAATCGAGTTCCAGCGCCGCGTTATTGAACGCCCAGCTGCTGCCCGGGTACTTCTTCTCGCTGTGTCCCATGTCCGTGGTGACGGTGGCGTAGCCGCGCGCGGCAGCGTCCTCCATCTGGTCGGCGCGGATCACGCCGCACAAGCCATAGCAGCCGGCCGTGAAAAGCTTCGCGTTCCACCCCTCCACCGGCAGCCACGCCTCGATGCCAACTTCCGGGGCAATCGTGCCAGTCGCGCGGCAACGCGCCGGCAAGTCCCGCTCGGCAGGCATGACCGAGGCTTTCACCGCGACCGCGGCACCCACCGCCTCGTTGAAATCCAGCGCGCCGAGCACGACGCATTCCTCTGCGCTGATTTCACCGCTGGCTACTGCCGGCAGCAGCGCGCCGAGCATCAGCAAGCAAGTGGCGTAACGCCTCGATGCGGTTCGGTCCACGTCCGGCGGCTCCGGTGACTGCGAACCGCAAGGTGCCGCACTCGCATCGGGCGGTCAAGGCGGCGCGCGCCTTGTGGCATATTAATGACCTACACCCCCGCGAATGACATGCTGATCAACCGGCCCCGAGCCCAGGAGATCCTCACCCGCGAACGGCTTGACGGGCTCGTCGCCGTGCGGCCGATCAACAGCTACTACCTGAGCGATTACTGGGGTGCTTTCAATACGCCGGTCGGCTATGACGGCAGCTACTTTGCGGTACTGCCGAAGAATGAGAACGAGCCCGCCGGGCTGGTGGTGCCGGCCGTGGAGATCCGGCGGCTGGAAACCACTGGCGGCACCTGGATGCCGAATGTCTTCGCCTACTCCTCGCCCGTCGCCAACGCCGAGGCGTTCGACGACAACACCCCGCGGGGCGCCGAATACCTGGGCTGGCCGGCCCGCGAGGGCGCCACGCTCACTCCGCTCGATGAACAATGGCTGATCATTACTCGCCGCCTGGGTCAGTCCATGTCACCGGATGCGCGCTGGGCGCTGGCCCGTGCCGTGAAAGCGGCCGGCCTGGAGCGCAGCCACCTCGTCGTGGATGACCCGCGCGTGTACGGCTGGCTTGCCGCCTGCGGGCTCACTCGCGCCAAGTGCCTGTTCGCGCCGGAGTTCTTCAACGAAATCCGCATGGTCAAGACCGGTGCGGAAATCGACATTCTGCGCCGGGCCGCCCGCATCAACGAGAGGGCGCTGCTCGCCGCGGCCGACGGCATGCGTGAGGGCGCAACCTGGATCGAAATCGAAAACCTCTATCACATGGAGATGGCCCGCCAGGGCGGGCGCGGTGTGTATCTGATGTGCGGGCTCGGCGAGCTGCCGGCGGGAAAAGTGCGCCGGGGCGAGCCCGTACTCTTCGATGCACTGGGCCAGTACCGGCACTACCACGGCGATTTCGGCCGCTGCGCCGTGGTGGGCGAACCTTCCGCCGAGCATCGTGCCCGGCACGCCGCCATCTGCCGGGGCTGGGAGGCAGCGCTCGAAGTGCTCAGGCCGGGAAAGCGCTACAGCGATGTCTCGCGCACGGTGGGCGATGCGGTGCGCGCGGCAGGCATCCGCGATTTCCGCGATCCGATCGTGCACGGCCTCGGCCTCGAGCACACCGACGATCCCAAGCCCGCCTGCGTGCAGCCGCAGACCAAGCCCGACCAGGTGCTGGCCGAGAACATGGTCGTCAACGTCGACATGCCCCATACCGAAATCGGCTGGGGCTCGGTGCACATGGAGGATACCGTGCGCATCACCGCCAACGGCTGCGAGCGGCTGGGAACGGCGGATTTCAGTATGCGGATATCGTAGGAGCGGCACCAGTCGCAACCGGGAATTACCCTGTGGGCGCGACGCCAGTCGCGACTAAACGAAAAAACCGGAGAACAAACCATGATCAGGATCTCAGCCGTCATCGCCCTCCTCGCCGCGCTCACGGCCTGCGCCACGAACGTCGCCGGCCGACGGCAGCTGATGCTGGTTTCCGAACAGCAGGCGATCGCCGCTTCGAAGCAGCAGTACCTGCAGACCATGGACAAGCTCGGCTCGGAGGGCAAGCTCGTCACCGATCCGCGCATGGTGAAGCGCATCAGCATCATAACGGGGCGTCTTGTCGCGCAGGCGATCGAGGTCCGACCGGAAACCAAGAGCTGGGAGTGGAGCGTGCGGATCATCGACGACGCGAAGACGATCAATGCCTGGTGCATGGCCGGCGGCCGCATGGCCATCTACACCGGGCTGATCCGGAAGCTCGATCCGACCGATGACGAGCTCGCCCAGGTGATGGGCCACGAGATCAGCCATGCGCTGCTCAATCACACCGCCGAGCGGATGTCGATGGCGATGGCATCGCAGCTCGGCGCGGTTGCCGCCGGGGTGGCGACCGACAGTGGCGCGGTCATGGCCGGCACCGCCGGGCTTGCCCAGCTCGGGTTGTTGCTGCCGAACAGCCGTGCCTCCGAGGCCGAGGCGGACCGCGTCGGCATGGAAATCGCAGCGCGAGCGGGCTACGACCCGCGCGCGGCAGCCACCCTGTGGCAGAAAATGGCCAAGGCCGGCGGTGCCGGTCCGCCCCAATTCCTGAGCACGCACCCCAGCCCGGGGAATCGCCAGCAGGCGCTCGCCGCGCTGGCGCCGCAGTACATGGCGCTGTACCAGGCGCCCGGCGAGCGGCCGCTCTACAAATTATCGGCGGCGCCGAAAACGACGTCCGGCGCCAAGGCCACGGTGCGCTAGCCGCGCGCCCGCACCTTATAGTTGCCGCGCTCCTTGTCGAACTCCAGCTGCAGCAATCCCTGCCTGGCTGCATCCTCCAGCAGCTCGGCGAAGCTGCGGTAGCCATAGGCCGTCTCGTTGAAGCCGGGATACTTGCGCCGCACCGTCTGCTTCACCAGCGAGCCCCATAACGGGTCGTACTCGGCTGAGAGCGATTCCACGGTGTCGGCCACGCGGTCGAGCGCTTCCTGCTGCTCGTTGGATTTGGCCTTCCTCGCGCGCGTCTTCGGCCGCTGCGAAACCTTCAGCAGGTCGTCGTAGAAAATGAACTCGTCGCAGTTCGAGGCGAGCAGATCGGACGTCGAGTTACGCACGCCGCAGCCGATGACGCGCTTGTCGTTTTCCTTGAGCTTGGACACCAGCGGCGAGAAATCGCTGTCGCCGGTGAGCAGCGCAAACGCGTCGATGTGCGACTTGGAGTAGCACATGTCGAGGGCGTCCACCACCATGCGGATGTCAGCGCTGTTCTTGCCACTCATCTTGGTCTGCGGGATATCGATCATCTCGAAGCCGTTGCGATGGAACTCCTGCATAAAGTTGCGGTAACGGGTCCAGTCGCAGTAGGCGCGCTTGGCGACCACGCGGCCCTTCTCCAGCAGGCGCCTGAGCACGAGCTCGATTTCGAATCGGGTGCCCTTGATATCTTCGGCGCCGAGCGCCAGGTTCTCGAAATCGACGAAGACCGCCAGCGTCAGCTCGGCCCGATTGCTTGTGTCCTGCGCCATGCACGTGATCCCCTGCTAGTATTCCGCGAACTCTACCACGACACTCAATGGCCAGAAGCGCGATGTCGATCCGCCGGCTGACGGTTTTCTTCTGGGGCCTCGTGTTGTGCGCAGCGGGCGAAGCGCGGACCTGGTCCTGGTACGGCGGCGATGCCGGCGGCACGCGCTTCTCGCCACTCGCGCAGATCACTCGCGACAACGTCGGCAACCTCCAGCTCGCCTGGAGCTGGCGGCACGGCGATTTCGCGCAGCACGCTGACCGGCGTAGCTTTGCCGGGTTTCACGTCACGCCGATCCTGCTGCCTGGCGAAGCGGGCGGGCATCTCGTCGTGTGCACGCCGTTCAACCGCGTGGTCGCGCTGGACCCGGCAACCGGCGCCGAACGCTGGAGTCACGACCCGAAAGTGCAACTGAGCGAGGTGCCGACGCGAATCAAGTGCCTGGGTGTCGCGTACTGGCGCGACCGGCAGGCGGGGACCGGCGCACGCTGCGCGCACCGCCTGTTTACGGGAACCACCGACCGGCGCCTGCTCGCGCTCGACGCACGCGACGGCGCATTCTGTACGGACTTCGGCGCCGGCGGACAGGTGGACGTGAACCCGATCATCGCCACGACGAGGCCCGCGCATCCGGACCCTTGGGGAACGATTTTCTCGGCGCCGCCCGTGGTGGTGAACGGCATCGTGGTAATCGGCCACATCAATAATATGAAGAACCAGTTCGCCGCAGCACCAAGCGGCGCAACGCGCGCGTTCGATGCGCGCAGCGGCGCGCTGCGCTGGAGTTTCGACCCGGTGCCGCGCGACCGTGCCGACGCTCCGGCGCTCGGCTGGACACCGCAGGCACTGGAGAAAACCGGTGGCGCCAACGTCTGGTCCACGCTGTCGGTCGACGAGGCGCGCGACCTGGTGTTCCTGCCCACGGCGAGCGCCTCGCCGAACTTCTTCGGCGGCACCCGGCCCGGCGACAACCGTTATGCGAACTCGGTGGTCGCGTTGCGCGGCGCCACGGGCGAAGTGGCCTGGCATTTCCAGACCATTCGCCACGACGTGTGGGACTGGGACCTGCCGACCAATCCGATGCTCATCGATCTGGAACGCGACGGACAGAGCATCCCGGCAGTCGTGCAGCTCACCAAGCAAGGCTACGTGTTCGTGCTGCACCGGGAAACCGGCGCACCGCTGTTCCCGGTCGAGGAGCGGCCCGTGCCAACCGATGGCGTGCCGGGCGAGTCGCTCTCGCCGACGCAGCCGTTCCCGGTAAAGCCGCCACCGCTGATGAAAACCGGCATCGCGCCCGACGACGCCTGGGGCCTCACCATCTGGGATCGCGGCAAGTGCCGCGACTGGCTGGCAAGCGCCCGAACCGGGCCGATTTTCACGCCGCCCTCGACACGGGGCTGGATCATGTTCCCCGGCACGGCGGGCGGCATGAACTGGGGCGGCGGCGCCTTCGACCCGCAGCGTAACTTGCTGGTGACCAGCGTGTCGCAGGTCGGCATGTGGCTGCGGTTGCTGTCGAATGCCGGGCTGCCCCCGGAGGAGAAGTTCGATGCCTCGGCCGGCGCGCCAATGGGACGGCCGGCGTCGATCCAGGGCACGCCCTACGCGGTGGAGCAGAAAATCCTGCTTGGCCCGCTGTTCATGCCCTGCACGCCGCCGCCCTGGTCCTCGCTGGTGGCAGTGGATCTCGCGGCCGGTGCGATCCGCTGGTCGGTACCGCTCGGCACCACCGAGCATCTCTCGCCGGTACCGATTCCGCTGAAGTGGGGCTCACCGATAGCCGGCGGGCCGATCGTGACAGCAGGCGGCGTCGTGTTCATCGCCGCCACGGCCGATCACCGCATCCGCGCATTCGATGTCGAGTCTGGCGAGGAACTGTGGAGCGCCGAGATGCCGACTGCCGGGCACGCTACGCCCATGACTTACGAAACCAGCGGCCGGCAGTTCCTGGTGATCGCCGCCGGCGGTCACATGTTCATCAACGCCCGCAACATCGACGATTATCTGCTCGCTTATGCGCTGCCGCGGCACTGACCGCAGCGCGGAATGCGGCAGCGTCCGCCCTATGGATTCTTGCAGGGCGCCGTGCCATGATCCCGGGCGCCCGGATTCCAACCAGAACAGGGGGTTTCATTCATGAAGAAGGCGACTATCGCAGCGCTGGCTCTGCTCGTCGCGGCTCCGTTTGCCGGACCCGCGTTTGCAGAAGACGCCGGACACTGCAACTACGTGCAACAGAACATGTTCGCAGGCCCATTCAAGGTCTGCGAGATGCCGATCGATGCGGCCAAGTGCGCGGAGCTCGGCAAAACCGACGAGAATAAGGACGCGGTGCATGCCGCGGGCGCCTGCACCACCGAAAGCCTGGTCGGCACCTGCGACAAAGGCGCGACCAAGCTGCTCTACTATGAAGGGGATGCTGCGGGCCTGGAGATCGGTTGCGGATTCCAGGGCGGCACCTGGGTCAAGCCGTAAGCGGCGCACCACGCGTACACAGGGCCGGGCCTTTCGGGGTCCGGCCTTTTTTTAACCCGCCGTCAGGCGCGCTTCCAGGAACCGCGCGATTTCCTCCGATGCCATCCGGGCTTCAGGCGCCGTGGCGTGGTCCTGCCAGACGTGCCACATGCCTTCCCACACATCCAGCGTCACGTCCACACCGGCTGCCCGGGCACGACGCGCCAGGCGCACCGAATCGCTGAGCAGCACCTCGCGTGTGCCGACCTGGATCAGCAGCGGCGGGAAGCCGGCGAAATCACCGTAGACCGGCGAGATCAGCGGATCGCGCCGGTCGTGCGTGCCGGCGTAAGCGCCGAATCTCACGGTTGGATCACCGACGACGATCGGGTCGTAAGCGGCTAGCGTCACGCGCGTGTCACTGGTCGGCGATAGATCCGTGAGCGGCGAGAGCGCCACCACGGCGGCGGGCAGGGGCAATTTGTCGCGGCGCGCGCCGAGCGCGCAGGCAACCGCGAGACCGCCGCCGGCCGAGTCACCCATGAAGGCGATGTCGCTGCCCTTGCGCCCGCTCTTCAGCAGCCAGCGATAGGCGGCAAGGCAGTCATCGAGCGCTGCCGGGTAAGGTTGCTCGGGCGCCAGTCGATACTCCACCGACAGCACCGGGATCCCCGCGGCCGGACCGATTCGCAGCGGAATCCCAAGATTGCTGACCGCGGAACCGAGGATATAGCCACCGCCGTGCAGGTAAATGATCGCCTTGCCGGCATGGCGTGGAGTGCCTGTGCGTACCCAATAGGCCGTCACGCCACCGGCGTCGACCTCCTCGAGGCGGTAATCGGTGGCGATCCTGCGCGCGTTCGCGAGAAACATCTGCGCCAGCCCGTTGCGCATGCGCTGCATCGCCTGCGCGTCCGTGTAGTCCATTTCGACCGGTGGACGCGGCCTCATATTGCGATAGAACGCCTGCGCTTCCGGACTGATCGAGGCAGGGACTGGCGGTGGCATTGGCGCCTGGGCGAACGCAGTAGCAGTCCAGGCTGCGAAGCCGGCCAGGACCACGCCCGCACCCGACATGTTTTTGGTGCGCTCGGTCATGTGGGCTCCCCCTCAGGCGGCACCACGCCGCCAATCAACTATATCCGCATGCCACGGATAACAGTGTTGATGAGAAATGCGTTGTCCCAGCCGGGTTTCAAGGGCTGGTAACCATTGAACGGCCCGAGCCGCACCACCACCAGGTCGAGCGAACGCGAGACGTAGACGCGCTGGCCGCCCCGGCCGATCAGCATGAAAAGATCCGGCGCCAGGTACGGCTCGGACTGTCGAAGCTCGGTATCGGCCACATGCCGGCGCTCGTCGATCCCGGCGCCGAGCCAGGTAAAAAAGCCGTAGCCGGCGTAGGCGGGCGATGGCGTGATCATTTTCTCGATCCATCCGTCCGGGAACACCTGGGCACCGTTGACCCGACCATGGTCCTTGAGCATCACCCCTAAGCGCACCCAGGACATAGCGGGCGCAAGCAGGCAACACGCCGTCATCGCCCCACCCTGATCGCGATCCAGCCAGATCCGTGCGGCCGGGGCGCCGATCGGCCGCCATAGTTTCTCCGACAGGTACTGCGCGTAGCGCCTGCCGGTGGCGCGCTCGACGATCATGCCGGCGAGCTGCGCGTTGACGTCGTTGTAGTCGAAACGGCTGCCGGGCGCCCACTCCTGCCGAGTGCCGAGCACCACCGGGTAGCGGTCGGCGCTGAACAGAAAACGGAATGCGCTGTCCTGCGCAAACGGGTTCATGGTGAACTCGTATTGAGCCAGCCCGCTCGACATGCTGATCACGTCGCGAATGCGCATCGCGCCGCGCGCATCGCCCTGCCATTCCGGCAGGTACTTCCCGACCGGCTCGTCCTCGGATTCGATGTAACCGTCGGCAATAGCCGCACCGATCATCAGCGCGGTGACGGTCTTGTTCATGGACTGCGAATGCGTGAGCCGCTCGCGGTTCCAGCCGGGGGCGTACCACTCGGTCTGCATCACGCCACGATGCACCACAATGAGCGCGAACGTGTCGAAGCGAGCCGCGTACCGCTCAGCCTCGCGCAGCGCCTCTGCCCTGATCGTGAGCCCTGGCTCCTCGGCAACGGGCAGCGGGGACCCGCTGGATCCTGGCACCTCCTCGAGCGGCGCCAGGTTCAGATACCCCGGATCGAGGTGGGTCATGGTGTCGAACCACCGGCGCCAGTACAGCGGGTCGCGCCAGTAGTCGATGTTCAGCCAGGCGAATCCGGCGAGGGCAACTGCGCCTGACAGGCGAAGAATCCAACTGCGCATGGCCTGCCTCCCCGACGGCATGATCCGGCAAGCGGGCGGCAGCGGGAAGACCCGCCGGGCTTACGGCTGGTTCGCGTGGCAGTACTCGGCAACCTCCGCCATGGCCTCGTGGCAGTACGCCGAGGTCAGGCTCACTACGCCGGTGCAACCCTGGATCAGCCAGGCCTCGATACCCATGACGTCGTTGGTGCCCTGCGGCGGCACGCCCTTGCAGACGGCGGCGTTCGCCGGGCGGCTCTCGAGGCAGGAACGGATCGCCTGGCGGGCGTTGGCCACCCCGGCGCTTTTGGGGTGGAACCTCATGACCTCCGCCACACACGTGGACGGGCCCATCGCCGGCGGCCTGTTCGAAGGGGCCTCCGCGGCCGCTGCGGCGGACAGGGCCGCAGCGAACGCGGCAAATGCCAGCAGTCGGAAAAAAGTAAACGGGTTCGGCTGGGTCATGAGGTGCTCCTGGCAGCTGATGCGGGTTATTTCGACAACGCAGCGGCTACCGATTCGCGTCAGGGCGCCGCTGCGCCCTGCGCAGGTAACCCGGCGCCACATCGGCGAGATCCGCAGCAGAAATTCCCAGCCAGCCAAGGCCTGGATGCTGCCCGGTAGCAACGCTTGGCACCTTCATGGAGTCGAGGTTGTCGCGCGACATGAGTGTCTCGCCCGGCAGCAGTTCCATCGCCAGGGCCTGCAGCCGGGCCAGGGGGCCTGGAAGTCCGAGCACGGGCCGCGGATGTCCCGACCACTGGCCAGCAAGCCTCACGATCTCTTTCAGCGTGTACTCCCGTGGGCCGGCACATTCGATGGTGAGGCCGATGGTGTCGGGGCGGTCGAGACACGCGACGATCGCCCCGGCCACGTCCTCCACCCACACCGGCTGGTAGCGTGAGTCGGCCCCCGCCAGCGGTATCACCGGGAACACCGCCAGCAGCCGGGCAAAAAGGTTCAGAAACCGGTCGGGGGCGCCGAAGATTACCGACGGGCGGAGCACGGTCAGGTCAAGGCCAGCTTCCCTGAGCATCTGCTCGCCCCGACCCTTGGAACGCAGGTATTCGCTGGGGCCGTCGGCGGCCGCGCCGAGCGCACTCACATGCACGAGCCTGCGCACGCCGGCCGTCCGGCACGCCCGTGCGAGCCGGCGCGGCAGATCGGCGTGCACGCGCCCGAATTCGGCTGCCGAGCCATGCAGAATCGCGATCAGGTTGACGACCGCGTCACGACCCGCGACCAGGCGGGCGAGCACCGCGTCGTCGTGCACATCGGCCGCGATGACTTGGACGCCATTGACTGGCGTGGCCACGGCTGGCCCCAGCCCACGGCTTGGCACGGTGACCGCGCACGCCGGACGCGCCGCGAGCATGGTGCACAGGCTTCTCCCGAGGAACCCGCTGCCGCCAAGGACGAGAACGTCGCGCACCGCCGGCCGCACAGTCGTCCGGCGCTCAGGCGGGGCGGGCACGTACCGGATTCGTCGCGGGAGGTTGCAGCAGCGAGACGAGCGTCACCACCACCGCTACCGCGCAGCCTGCCGCGGCGGCGAACCGTACCGCAGCGCTGGTCGGCAGCGTCTGCAGGACGATGCCGAGCGAGGCCCAGGCGAATACCGCGGTGAAAACGGCATCGCGAGTCTGCACCCCGGCAGCCGAATAGATGCCGGTCGCGGTGACCACGGTGAGCAGCGCCCACTCCTCCATGGCCAACCCGAACGGGTAAACGCCGAGGTCATAGAACCACGCCGCAAGGTTCGCGAGCGTGGCGGTGGTAATCCAGCCGAGGTACAGGCTGAACGGCATATCCACGCACCATCGCTCGCGGCGTGATGACGGCGCTGCATGGCCCAGGCGCACGTAGACCAGCAGAAGGCTCAGCAGCAGAGCAACCATGAGCACGAAGCTCGCCGCGATCAGCTCGTAGTGCCACATGAATATCCATGCGGCATTAGCCACGCAGCTGACGAGGTACGGAGCCTCGATGGCGCGCAGCCTCGCGTTGACCGACTCCGACGCCCGGGCCGCGTAGACGCCAAATGCAATCAGCCCGATATAAATGAGGCTCCAGATGGAAAATACCCACCCGGCGGGCGTGAACCCCGTCGGGTAGTTGGCGCTCATTTCGCCGGTGTTGATGCCATTGATCGGGACGATATTTGCCGCAGCATTGACGCCAATCACCAGGACTGTCGCAAGCAACGGCAGATATCGCCTCATCACCATTTACCCCGCGAAGTCGTCGAGCAGGATCAGGCCTGCGGACGCGCCCCCGCCGGCGGCATCACGCGCCACTGCAGTATAGACCCCGCCAGCCTGCACGGTAACCGTCACGTCGAGCGCGACCTGGCTGGAATCGCCGGCCGGCGTCAGCACCACGCGATAATCACCAGCCCCAAGCGGGACGTAGCCGGTGTCCGCCTGGAACGGCACGGCTGCGAACGCGGCGGTGTCGTCAGTGATGTCCGTATCGGCCTCGTCGACGACATAGATGTCCACCTCGCCGGCGGCTGGCGAGGCATGCACGAGCCGCACCTTCGCCTCGGTCGCTACGCGACGGTTGTCGTCGGCGAGAATCAGCTGCGAGATGTCGGCCAGCAAGCCGGTTGCCAGCACCGTATACGCCTTGCCCGCGGCGAGCGTGGCGTCGAAGTCCAGCACCACCGTGTTCGTGCCAGCTGCCGCGACCTTGAAGTTATAGGCATCCGCGGGCACCGCCAGGTAGGCGTCGGCGCCGGGGGCGACATCCGGGTAGGCCAAGCCGGAAACAGGCGGGCTGCCGAAGTCATCGTTCACGATCACGTCCACCGGGGGCGCATCCGGCGAGGCATGCACGACACGAACGTCCGCGGGGGTGCTGACATCGAGAATCTCTGCGCTGCCGGCGCCATCCAGAGCCACGAGCGAGATCGGCGCATCGCCGGTGCCGGTGTTCTCCACCGCAACGATCAGCAGATCGGCTCCTGCGTCGAGCGGCAGGGCGCCGGAGTCGAAAACCACCGAAGCCGCGTCGCCCGCCAGCGTGACCCTGATCTGGTAGTCACCGGCCGGCACTTCAACCGGTCCCAGTTCTTCCTTGAAACTGAAGCTGCCGAGCGGTGTCTCCGCGCCGAGATCGGCTCCGGGCGCGGTGACGTAGACGTCCACCGCGGGCGCGCCGGGCGCGGCGTGCACGACCTGCGCGCGAATATTGCCGGCACCCAAAGGCTCCTGCGGGTTGGCGATGACCAGCGGCTCCTGTGTCGCGTCACCGACTTTGCCCACGGCGATCACGCTGTAATCGGTATCGCCATCGAGGTTCGTGTCGGGAAGATCGATCACGGTCGCATTTCCGCCCGGGATGATCCCTTCCACCGCGATGTCGTAGCTGCCTTCATCGAGATCGCGGAAAGCTGACCCGGTCTTGTAATCAACGCCCTCCAGCACCGCGTCGCCATCCACGATGACGTTGACCTTCGGCGCATCGGGAGATGCGTGCAGCACGCGCAGTGCGAGTTGCGCCGGCTGGAACGTCACGTCATCATCATCGTCGTCGCAGCCAGCGGCGAGAACCACCGCCATAAGAACCGGTGCAATGGCGAGAATTCTTTTCATCATGTCGGACTCTCCCGGGACACAATGTCCCTGCGTTTGAGCCCATTCGTCGCGCCGATCGGCGCAGATTCAGTGGTGCGGGGTCTCTGCATGAGCAGGCGTGTTGCAATCTTGATGCTCGTCTCGTGGTTCGCAGTTGGCGCCTGCACCTCCACCGGCCAGCCACCATTGCGCGGCATGGAGCAGCCGGTGGACCTGCCAAGGTTCATGGGCAAGTGGTACGTGATCGGCTACATCCCGATACACCTGCCGCCGCTGTTTTCGGAAAAAGATGCCTACAACGGCGTCGAGTCATACCGGCTGGACCCCGACGCAATGATCGCGACGACCTACACCTTTCGCCGCGGCTCGTTCGACGGCCCTGAAAAGAAATTCACGCCGCGGGCGCGCGTCGCCAACCCGCCGCTCAACAGCGAGTGGAAAATGAAGTTCTTCTGGTACCTGCCTGCCGGGGACTGCCTGATCCTGCACGTGGACGGCGACTACCGCAGGACGATCATCGGCGTCCCGGACCGCAGCTACGTGTGGATCATGGCGCGAGAACCAGTCCTGGAAGATGCGGAGTACGCCGATCTGTGGGCGCTCGCTGCGCAGATGGGCTACGACGCCACGAAGATCGAGCGCGTGCCGCAGCAGCCGGCCTTCGATCGCACCGCACGCTGAAGCCGACCACGACCTGCCCCAGAACCAGCGCGACACCGCTATAAATGGATTGCGGTTGAATCCATCGGTGCTACCCGTGGCGAATAGCAGCCCAGCAGGCGCAATGCTTGGCCTGTTCAAGGCAATCAACCACCCAGGGAGTCTTACTATGAATTCGATCGCGAGGAATTTTGGAACCCGACGCAGCATGCTGGTAGCGAGCCTGCTGGTGTTCGGCGCCATCGGCCTGTCGCTGTCACCGTCGGCAAAGGCCGGCGGGAAGGACATCGTGGACACCGCCGTCGCTGCCGGCTCTTTCAACACGCTGGCTGCGGCGCTGAAGGCTGCCGGCCTGGTCGACGCGCTCAAGGACACCGGTCCGTTCACCGTGTTTGCGCCGACGGACGCAGCGTTCGCCAAGCTGCCGGCCGGCACGCTCGATGACCTGCTGAAACCCGCCAACAAGGAAAAGCTCAAGGGCATCCTGCTCTACCACGTGGTTTCCGGGAAAATCATGGCCGCTGACATCAAGGGCGAGGCCAAGCCCAAGACCCTGCAGGGCGCTACTCTCGACGTGAAGGCAGCCGCTGGTGGCGTGACGGTTAACGGCGCCAAGGTCACCTCGGCCGACGTTGGGGCCAGCAACGGCGTGATTCACGTGATCGATGCGGTGGTCCTGCCGCCTGCCTGATCCGGGTTTCCTCAGGCCAACCGCCCAGGCAAAGACAGGGCCCCGGGGCGGGCACGGCACCCCCTGCCGTGTCCGCCCGCTTCAATAGGCGCTGCGTTCGTCGTGTATGATGCTGGAAGTAATAGCAAAATGGCCGGTCAGCACGAGTCCCCTCCACGACCGGGGTCTCGCTCCGGATCGGCCGCAAGCCGCAGTGAGCCAGCAACCGACCATCCTCGAGCGCATCGCCGCAGGCGACAGCGCCGCAGTACAGGAATGCATCAATACCTACGGCGACCTGATCTGGTCGCTGGCGCGTCGCCTGTTGCGCAACCATGCCGATGCCGAAGACGCCGTGCAGGACATTTTCATCGACCTGTGGAACAGCGCATCGCGCTTCGACCCCAATGTGGCGAGCGAGGTGGCATTTGTCTCGACGATCGCGCGAAGGCGCCTGATTGACCGACTGCGCCAGCAGGGCCGTCGCCCCGGTATGGATTCGCTCGACGACGACGAGGCCGGCGACGCACGCCAGCCCTTCATCCTGGCGCAGAACGAGGAACAGTCCGACGTAGCGGTGGTAGCGCGGGTGCTGGCCGAGATGGACCCGCAGCACAGCCGTATCCTCTCGCTGTCGCTCTATGAGGGCTACAGCCACAGCGAGATAGCCGAACAGCTCGGCATTCCGCTCGGCACCGTAAAGACACGCGTGCGCCGCGGCCTGATACACATCCGCGAACAACTCGGCATTGCAGCTCCGGACACCGAGGAGGCGGCCGGGTGATGGCGCAACCCGTACGCAATCGGGCTAAGGTTCTGGACCTGCTCGCCGGCGAGGCCGCGGGCGATCTCAGCCTGGAGGAGTCGCTGGAACTCGCAGCGCTGCGCCGCCCGGATCCCCTGGCGGGTTCCGAGCAGCTGATGACCGCTGCCGGTCTGGCGCAGTTGTCCTTCCTCAAGGCCGATCGGCGCGGTGTCGAGCGTATGCCCGAAAATCTCCAGGCGCGCCTGCTGCACAGCGCCAAGGCATGGTCCGCGTCTCGTGCCGGCAATAGCCAGGTCACCGACATCGCGGTAGCGCGGCGCGAGCGTCACGTTGCTGCCACGCCCTCGGCGCCGCAACGCCAGCCGGTGGCGATGGCCGGCTGGGCAGTCGCTGCAGCGCTCGCCGTGGCGTTCGTTGTTTTCCGCGCGAGCGACCCTGGCGCTCCCGGTCGGATCAGTGCCGAGCAACAGCGCGCGCACCTGATGAGTTCGGCCACCGACCTGTTGCATGCCCCCTGGTCGCCGCCCAGCGCGCCCGGCTACGAGGGTGTCCGCGGCGATGTGCTCTGGAGCAGCGCGCGGCAGGAGGGGTACCTCCGGCTGGCCGGCTTGCCGGAAAACGACCCGGCGCGCAACCAGTATCAGCTCTGGATCGTCGACCCGGAGCGCGATGCGAATCCCGTGGATGGCGGCGTGTTCGATGTGCCGTCCTCAGGGGAGGTCACCATTCCCATACAGGCCAAGCTCGCGATCGGCCGGCCCCGTGCCTTCGCGATCACTCTCGAACAGCCTGGTGGAGTGGTCGTTTCGAAAGGGCCGTTGCTGGTGGTCGCTGCAGTCGGCAGCTGAGCGGCAGCGCGCCCGCACCGACGGGTGGCCGACATTCGCGGAGCATACAGCCAGATGTTGCCGGACCAGCGCATTGCACAAATACTGGCCGCCGCCGCCGAGTACCGCATTGCTGACTACGAACGCTGCCTGGCCGAGGCGGCGTCGCAGATGAACCCGGAGGAACTGGTCGAGCAGCTGTTCGCACCATTGCTCCGGGAGGCTGGCGACCGCTGGCACAGCGGCGAACTCTCGATCGTGCAGGAGCACATGCTGTCGAGCGCGGTACGGCGCCAGTTGTACTATGTACTGGACCGCCATGCGCGCGCGTCAGCCGGTCCGGCCATTGCTTTTACCACGCTCAGCGGCGAGCGTCACGAAATGGGCAGCCTGATGCTGGCGGTTGTCAGCGCCAGCCGGGGCTTTCGCGCGATATACCTCGGCGCCGACCTGCCCGTTGACGAGGTCGGACGCTTCTGCACGCAGGTTGACGTCGCCGCGGTAGCGATCAGCCTGGTGACCAGCCCGGTGGTCATCGACGCCTACGCCCAGTTGCAAACGCTGCGCCGGCTCACCAATCCACGGGTGCAGATCTGGATCGGTGGCCAGGCGGCGCGGCTGCTCGATGCCGCGCAACTGCCGGCGGGAACCGTGACGATCATGGACATGCAGCAATTTGACGCGCAGCTGGCCGTGCTGCGCGAGAGGACAATCGCCAAATGACACCACGCAACCGCCGGCGGCTGCTCGCCTCAGGTATCGCGCTGACATTGATCGTTGCCGTCGTGTTCTGGAGAACCCGCCCCGAACAGGCCGCGGTAGTGACCCCGGTGCAACGCGATGTGGTGGAGGTCGTGGTGGCCAGCGGCAAGATCCGCGCCGTACGCCAGAGCGTGGTCGGCGCCGAGTCAGCGGGCATCGTCGAAAGCGTGGAGGTCGCCGAGGGTGACTCGGTGAAGGCCGGGCAGTTGCTCGGGCGACTGCGGCTCGGCGAAACGGATGCGCGGCTCGCCCAGACGCTCGCCTCACTGCGGGCGGCGGAAACCACGCTGCGCGGCGAGGAATCGCTTCTCGAGGCATCGCAACGCGAGCTCAATCGCGCACGCGAGCTCGCCGCGCGCAGGCTCGTGCCGGCGGCCGAGCTGGAGGACGCCGAATCGGCCGAGCGGCTGCAGCGGACCAAAACCGACGCAGCACGCGCGCGGCTCGAGGAAGCGCAGGCCGAGGTCGCCAAGGTGCGACCCGAGTTCGGCAAGCGCGAGGTGCGCGCACCGTTCGACGGAGTCGTGATCGAGCGGCTGGTGCAGCCCGGCACCGGCGTGACGAGCTCCACGGGATGGTTCTCGATCGCCGAAATGAGCGCTACCGAAATCTACGTCGAAACCGACGAGAACAACCTCGGGCGCCTGAAAGTGGGCCAGCCCGCCATCGCGGTCGCTCCCGCCTACCCCGACAAGCCCTTCGACGCGCGCCTGACCCAGGTCGGGCCCAACGTCGACAGCGAGCGCGGCGTGGTCGGCCTGCGCCTGCGCGCCGACAACCTGCCGCCATTCATATTGCCCAACATGACGATCGACGTGAACATCGAGGTGAAGCGCACCGACAAGGCCATAGCAGTGCCCGCGAGCGCCGTATCGCTGCAGGGGCCGCCCCATGTGCTGGCGATTGGCGATGGCGGCCGCCTCGAAATGCGCCGCGTGGAGATCCTGGGGCGCAACCCCGAGTGGGTCGCGGTGCGGGGTCTCGATGGGAACACGCGGGTGCTGCGCGAGGTGCGCGGCGGCGCTGCCGGCGATCGCATCCGGCCGATCGAGGCCGAGGTAGCGGGGCCGCCACGCCGATGAAACTCAGCTACTTCACGCTGACGGTGGCGCTGCGGCACCTGCGCTATGGCGTCGGCCAGTCGCTGCTGACCATCGGCGTGGTCGCAATCAGCGTGCTGCTGATCGTCTACCTGCGCACCGTCATCGGCGGCACGCAGGTGCGCATCGTCAACAACGTCACCGGGGCGATTCCCCACATCGTGCTCGAGCCTCCCGAGCGCACACCGATGGCGGCCTGGCGGCTGCCGCCGCGGGAGCGCGACACGATCTATGTCGGCGAGTCCGTGAAGCTGCCCCGCGCCATGGACAAGATCGACGACTGGCCGCAGTGGCTGCAAGCCCTCGATCGGGATCGGCAGTTCACGGTGGTTTCGCCGGTTGCCAGCGGCAACGTCTTCATGTTCCGCTCGGCGCGACGCCAGTCGGTGCGCATCACCGGCGTGATGCCGGAGCGCCATGATGCAATCGTCAACATCGAGGCCAACCTCGTCGAAGGGCGCTTTCTGCAACTGATTTCCGGCGAAGTCGCGCTTGGCCGCAAGCTCGCCGACCAGCTTGGCATCAGGCTGCGCGACAAGCTGCGGCTGGTCGGGCCCGGTGGCCAGGCGCTGTCGGTCACTGTCGGCGGCATCTACAACACCGGTTTTGGCGCGCTCGACGACGGACAGCTGTTCATGAACCTGCGCGATGCGCAATCGCTGCTCGAGCTCGGCAGCTCCATCAGCAACATCTCGCTGCGCGTACGGGAGCTTTTCGCGGCAGACAGGATCGCGCAGGGACTCGCGGTGCGCATGCCGTTCAAGGTGCGCTCCTGGATCAGCGACAACCCGAGCATCTTCGGCACGCTCGACGCGCAGAACCAGACCATCGACCTGGTCCTGATCTCCACCATCTTTGCGGCAGGCTTCGGCATCGCCAGCATCCTGATCATGTCCGTGACGGGCAAGTACCGGGAGATCGGCATCCTCAAGGCAATGGGCGCGACACCGCCCGAGATCCAGACCATCTTCGTCGTGGAGGGCTTCCTGCTGGCGGTGCTTGGCTGCTTCGTCGGCATTCCGGCCGGCATAGCGCTGTTGCAGGCGCTGTCGCAGATCCGCGCGCCGGGGCCCGGCGGCAGGATCCAGTCGGTGTTCCTCATCGAGATCGATCCGGTACTGCTCGCCGGCGCGGCCGCAGTGGCCATCACGGTTGGGGTCACCGCCGCGTTCTTTCCCGCGCGCCGCGCAGCCAGTATCGACCCGATGGAAGTCATCCGGGGTGCCTGATGGCAAGCACGCCGGTCATAGAGCTGCGTGACGTCGGCAAAACCTACCAGACCGGCGAAATCCAGACCCCGGTGCTCTTCGACGTGTCGTTCACGGTGTACCGCAGCGAGTTCGTCGCCATCGTCGGTGGCAGCGGCTCGGGCAAGACCACGCTGCTGAACCTCATGGGCCTGCTCGACCGGCCGAGTACCGGCCAGATCCTGATCGAGGGCCGTCCGGCAAGCGACCTCGACGAGCCGGGCCGCGCGCAGATGCGCCGTGAGCGACTGGGGTTCATCTTCCAGTTCCATTACCTGCTGCCGGAATTCAACGTCCTGGAGAACGCCCTGATGCCGTGCCGCATGAAAGGGGCGGATTTCGAGGCCCGGCAGGAAACGCGCATGCGGCAGTTGCTCGAGACCGTGGGCCTCGGCGACAAGCTCAGGAACCGGCCCAGCCAGCTCTCCGGAGGCCAGCAGCAAAGGGTCGCGGTGGTGCGCTCCCTCGCCAACAATCCGGCGCTGGTGCTGGCCGACGAGCCGACCGGCAACCTCGACAGCCGCAGCGGCCGGGTGGTGTTCGACCTGATGCGATCGCTCAGCCGCGAGTCGGGCACGACCTTCATCATGGTCACCCACGATGATGACTTTGCCCTGGAGGCCGACCGGGTTATCCGCATCAAGGACGGCCGGATCCAGCACCTGGCGGCGGCCGAGCGGCCCGCCGGCGCCGGGCCGTCGCAGACCGCGAATCCAATCCCGCCTGCGCCGACGAATTACCTCACGTAACGGGGGCCATTGGGGCTCCCCGCCCGAACATCCCATTGAGGGAGGGAGAGCCACCATGAGCCCACCGCCAGTACACGCCCTTGCCGCGTCCACGCCCGTCGAAGTCGGCTCGCTGTTCCGCCTGCCCGTGCCCGGGCCTGAAGCCGGGCTGCGGCCAGAAGCCATCGCGGTACGCAATGCCCTGATCCGCCGCGGGCTGGAAACGCCGATGGTCGGGAACCCCCTGAGCGCCGAGGAAAAACGCCAGCGCATCCAGGCGCATTTCACCGAGATCATGAAAGTGCTCGGCCTCGATCTCAGCGACGACAGCCTCATGGACACGCCGCGGCGCATCGCCAAGATGTACGTCAACGAGATCTTCGGCGGGCTCGACTACCGCAACTTCCCGAAGCTGACCGTGGTCGAGAACAAGATGCAGGTCGACGAGATGGTTCGAGTCGCCAACATTAACCTGTCCTCCACCTGCGAACACCACTTCATCACGATCGACGGCACCGCGACCGTCGCCTACATTCCCGGCGGCAAGGTAATCGGGCTTTCAAAGATCAACCGCATCGTGGCTTTTTTCGCACAGCGGCCGCAGATCCAGGAACGTCTCACCGAGCAGGTCCTGCTTGCTTTGCAGACTCTGCTCGAGACTGACGACGTCGCCGTCAGCATCAACGCCATGCACTTCTGCGTGAAAGCCCGCGGCGTGATGGACGCCAGCAGCCGCACCACCACCACCGCGCTCGGCGGCGCCTTCAAGACGAACGCCGAGACGCGCAAGGAGTTCCTTGCCGGCGTGGCAGGCGCGGCCCAGTAGCGGGCCGCGCCGGTTACTCGGCGGTGGTCGGATCGATGATCTCGCGCACCTGCGAAATGCGATTGGCGGGAAAGCCGCCTTGTCTCGCATGCTCGCGCACCGCAGCCTCGTCCGGCGCGATGTAGATACAGTACACCTTGTCGTCGGTGACGTAGCTCTGCAGCCACTGGATCTGCGGGCCAAGCTTGCGCAGCACGCCGCAGGACTTCTGCGAAATGCCCTGCAGTTCCTCAGCCGTGAGCTTGCCGGCGCCGGGAATGTCCCGCTCGATAACGAACCTGGGCATGGTCTGATCCTTCCCCGTCCAGAGGGTTGGCCTGCCGACAGTGGCCGGGCGATTGTACTCGACCAGCGACGGCAACGGCCTGGCCTGCTCCAGCCAGCCTGCGCTGGTGCTCAACGCGATGCCGGGAACGGCTTCACGTTGCGGTGGGCAGCCGCCGCCCCGCATGCAGAATCCGTGAACACACGGCGCGCGAACTTGCCCGTATTGGATCTCAATTTCGGCAGGGGAAGCGCCACGTGACCTCGCTGCTGTGGTTCAGGCAGGACCTGCGGCTCGCCGACAACCCGGCGCTGCGCGCGGCTGTGGACAGCGACGGGCCCGTGATCCCGGTCTACATTCACTGCCCGGAGGAAGACGGCCGCTGGCCACCCGGAGCCGCATCGCGCTGGTGGCTGCACCACTCCCTGCAGTCGCTCGATTCTGAACTGCGCCGCCGCGGCTCTCGGCTGCTGCTTGCCCGTGGGCAAGCGCTAACGGCATTGCGGCGGTTGATTGTCGGAACCGGCGCCCGCACCGTCTTCTGGAACCGCCGCTATGAACCCGCGGCGGCGCAACGGGACGAATTCGTGCGCCGGGCGCTCGAGGCCGATGGCATCGCGGTCCGCACGTTCAATGCGTCGTTGCTCATGGAGCCCGCTGCGATCAGCACGCGCGAGGGCCGCCCGTTCCAGGTATTCACGGCGTTCTGGCGGCGCGCAAGCAACGCATTGGAGCCGCCCGTCCCGCAGCCAGCGCGGCGCAGGATCGAGCCGCCGGGGACCTGGCCCGAATCTCTGCCTCTCGCGTCATTGGGGCTCTTCCCGCACAAGCCCTGGCATCACGGGCTTGCGTGCGGATGGCGGCCCGGCGAAGCGGCGGCGCATGCGCGGCTTGATCTGTTTACGGGCGATCTGCTCGCCGCATATGCCAGGGACAGAAATCGCCCCGACCACGACGGCACCTCGCGGCTTTCGCCGCATCTGCATTTCGGCGAGATCTCGCCACGCCAGGTGCTGGCGGCCGTGCTGTCAGCAGGCGCGGCGGCAGGACTCGCGCCCGGCGAGGCGCTCAAGTCGCCTTTCTTGACGGAACTCGGCTGGCGCGAGTTCGGCTATCACCTCCTGCACCACTACCCGAGCAGCAGCGACGAGCCGTTGCGTGAACGGTTCCGGCGATTTCCCTGGCGGGATGACGCCGCGGCGCTGGAGGCCTGGCAGCGCGGCCGCACCGGCGTGCCGATCGTCGATGCCGGCATGCGCCAGCTCTGGCAGACCGGATGGATGCACAACCGCGTGCGCATGATCGCGGCATCGTACCTGGTGAAGAACCTGCGCGTGCCGTGGCAGCATGGCGCGCGCTGGTTCTGGGACACGCTGGTCGATGCGGACCTCGCCAGCAACACGCTTGGCTGGCAATGGGTTACAGGCTGCGGCGCCGATGCCGCCCCGTACTTCAGGATCTTCAACCCGGTGATCCAGGCGCGCAGGTTCGACCCCGACGGGAGCTACGTAAGACGATTCGTCCCCGAGCTCGCAGGCCTCTCCACCACACGGATCCACGCGCCCTGGGAGGCGTCTGCGGCCGAGCTGGCAGCGGCCGGCATCCGCCTCGGCGAGGACTACCCGGCGCCGATCGTCGATCTGCGCGCCTCGCGCGAGGCGGCGCTCGCCGCGTTCAGGTCACTGCGCCGCTAGCACACGCACGCAATGCTGTCCGCGGAGTCCGTCCGGCCGACGGACTTTTTCTCCAGCGCCGTCCGGATCGCCTCGCCCATCCACTTCACGAAATTGTCATGCTGGACGATGCCCTTGGCGTTGAACGTGAAGTCGAGCCCCTTCAGGTCATCGCGCAGCTTCGCCTGGATGGTGCGGGCGCCGACCAGATTGGTGACGATCAGCACCTTCTTGCCGTTCTTCTGGGCCGTTTCCACCATCGCTCGCAGCTTCTTCACGTTGGCCTCGCGGATCTCGGTCGGCGCATCGTCTTGCAGCGAAGCGGCGTAGACATCGGCAAAGCCTCCGTCCTCCTTGACGATCTTGGCCAGGCCGTTGAGCAGCGCCAGGTCTTTTTCGTGGTCTTTCGCGTCGGTCGGGCCATGGGCCGTGATGATGACCACTTCGTTCTTCGGGTCGGTGCTGATTTCCGTGGCATAGTCGAGCAGGATCTCGGCGATCAGCGGGTCATCGCCCGGCGGCGGCACGAAATACACTTTGGCGTCGGTCTTCACCCTGGGCACGGTGGCGAACTGCACCTGGTCCCGCTTGCCGAAGATCCACAGCCACTGCCGGTACATCTCGTTGTTCTCGGTCGACACCACCGGCACGACGACGATTTCCTTTGCGCCGGCCGCCTGCAGGTCGTCGAGGGCGAGCTGGATGTGATCGGACATCATCATCGCCATGCCCACGCCGAGGGCGGTGGGCAACACGTCGGCGATCGGCTGCACCTCGTCGCGGAACACCTTGTCACCGCGCTCGCGGAATCCGTGCAGCAGGATCAGCACGCCCTGGTCGGCCTTCAGTTCCGGCGGGCTGATGTACCACATGTACTCGTGGCCCATCTGCTCCATCGAGAGGTTGATCTGCGCGTCGGTGTAATTCCTGTACAGCGGCACGTTCTGGCGCAGCTCGCGGATCATTTCCGGGCTCATCTGGTGTTTCATGCCATACAGCCGGCGACCCAGCTCGTCACGGCCGGTGTCATGGTGGGCGTGTTCGCTTTGTTGCCGATGCTGTGAATGGTCCATCTCCTCGGCGGCGAGCGCCGGGAAGCCGAGGCACCCGGCGCCGGCGGCGAGCAACGCCACGCATGCGGGTGCGCACTTCGAACGGCGGTTCCAGTGATTCATAGCTCCCCTTTCGTCGTTACCAGAATTGCGAATAGTCCAGAGCAGTCGCCGATAATCAGCCCGGCGCAAGGTGCTCGGCGGTGAACTGTGACGGGTCGCAGCCATCGGGCGCAGCACGCTGAATGGCCGAGAACAGCCGCTCTTCGGTCTGCAGGCTCTCCTCCGTGACCCCGGCGATACGCACCCAATCCTCATCGCTGAACAGGGCGTCGGTATGCTTGAAGAACGGGTTGCGTCGCGGCGCCATCAGGCCCCGGAAGGCCTCGGCGAACTGCCGGGCGGCGGGCACGAACGAGCCCAGCGCCGCTGCGCCCATGCGGCGCAGGTCTGCCGCAGCGGCGGCAAATTCGGCCACCAGCGCACGACTCTGGCGCTGCCGTTCGTTCAAGGTGGCAAGCCGCTCGTGGGCATCCGTCTCGGCCGAAGGGATACGAGCGCTCAAAAGGTCATGAATCAGCTGGTCCTGCGCGTGCAGCCGGTCCATCGACGCGATCAGGTAATCGGCGCAGGCCTCGAAGAACGGCACCAGCACGGGGTCGTAACCGCCATCGAGCGCAAGACCGGCGTCGAAGGCCTTCCGCACCTGCATCTGACGGCGGCGTTCGCGGGCGATTTCTGCGCGTGCTGGCAACATGTCCTGCGACGAACCGGGAGAGAATATGCGATCTTAGGGCCAACGCGGGCGGGCGCCTATGCGGCGGAATGCCACAGGCGGGTCCCGGCGGGTGACGTCACCCCCGGCCCGCCGCTACCATCGGCTACCCAATGCAGCCCGATCGTTGAGATCTCCGGATCACCCGTAGCGCCCTCCTGCTGTCGCTGTCGGTCGCCGCTGGCCTGGCCTGCGCGGAACCGCGGCTGGCTTCGGTCACCCGCCCGCAGGACGATTTTTTTGCCTACGTGAACGGGGAGTGGGTTGCTCAGACGCAGATCCCGGCCGAGTGGTCGAGCTACGGGTCCATCCAGATCGTGTCGGAGCGGACCGAGGAGCAGCTGCGAGCATTGATCGCGGACTCGGGCAGAACGCGCAGCGAGATGCGCAAGGCCGCGGATCTTTATGCCAGCTTCATGGACGAGGCGCGCATCGAACGGGCAGGCGTTGCACCGATGGCGCGCGAGTTCTCGCGCATCGGGTGCCTCGGCAGTCACGCCGACGTGATCCGTCACTTCGGCTACGCGCTGCTCGCCGGTACGTCAGCGCCGGTGGATTTCTACGTCGCTGGTCATCCACTCGATCCCGATACGAACATCCTTTACCTGTGGCAATCCGGGCTCGGCCTGCCCGATCGCGACTACTATCTGCTGCAGACGCCCGAAATGGAGAAGATGCGCGCCGAGTACCGCGCGCACATCGAGCGGCTGGCCGGGCTGGCCGGCTGGCCCGATGCGGACACGATCGCCGCGACCGTTTTCGGTATCGAGACGCGGCTTGCCGAAGCCCAGTGGAGCAGCACCCAGAACCGCGATCGCGAGCGCATTGCCGGCAATCGCTACATGCTCGCCGGCGCAGCAGCCTTTGCGCCGGATCTCGACTGGAAAGCCTATCTCGACGCCGCGCAGTTCCATGTGCCCGGTGAATTCGTCATTGCGCAGGCCGACTATTTCAGGGCGCTCGGCGGTATCGTTCGCGCCGTACCCGTCGCTCAGTGGCAGGCATACCTGCGCTTCAGGCTGCTCAAGGCATATGCCCCTTACCTGAATGCCGCCATCGTCGGCGAGGATTTCGCATTCGAGGGCACGGCGCGGCGCGGACAGCCGCAGATCAAGGCGCGCTGGAAGCGCGGCGTGCGACTGGCGAACGAGGCGCTCGGCGAGCTCGTCGGGCAGGCCTACGTGACGCGGGATTTTCCACCCGCCGCCAAGGCGCGCATGGATCAGCTGATCGCCAGCCTGCGAGCCGCCTACGGCCAATGGCTGGCCTTACGGGCGAGCAGCGGTTCTTCATTTCCTACGCGCTGGCGTGGCGCAGCAAGTTCCGCGACGGGCTGCTTCGCGAGATCCTGCTCTCCGACCCGCACCCGCCCGGCGAGTACCGGGTGCGCGGCGTGCTGCAGAACATGCCGGAGTTCTACGCCGCGTTCGGCGTGAAGGTTGGCGACGGCATGTACCTGTCGCCGGCGGAGCGCGTGAAGATCTGGTAGCCGTCGCAACGAGTGCCCCGACCTGTGGCGGCCTGCCGGCCAATGTATCCTTCGCGAGCCGGCTCTTCGGCGGGGTACGGCGGTCGCATAAACGCGCGAGCAGGGCCCGACCAGCCTATGGCTGGTCGGCATCCCTGCCCGCACCGGTCGAAGGGCCAGTTCCGGCTCGCTCAGGACACATCGCCTGCAGCCGCATCGGCACCCGTGGTGAGGATCAGTACACGTCGTGCACCGTGTTGTACACGTTGAATTTGCCGGTCGGCGTGACAAGCTTCGGGTCCTTGATGACTTTCTTCAGCTTGCGGGTCTTGTCGTCCACCACCACGACGGCCGACTCCTCCTCCTTGCCGCTCCACACCGAGAACCACACCTCGTCGCCGGCCTTGTTGTACTCCGGCTGCACGATGCGCTTCGGGCCCGGACCAAGCTTTGCCCACTCACCGATCGGCAGCACCTTGTAGCCGGCATCGAGGTTGTCGATGTCAAACACGGCAACGGACTGGCTGATCGCCGCCTCGGGATTCAACGGCGTGTCGACCCACAGGTTCTTCGACTTCGGGTGGGTCTTGACGAACAACGATCCGCCGCCCTGCCCGTGCAGAACCTTGACCACTTTCCATGCATACTGTGCATGGCGGTCAGGATCCGTGCCGATCAGCGTAATCTTGTCGTTGCCGAGCGCGCTCGTGACCCATACGGGCCCGTAGTCTTTATGGACGAAATTCGCGCCGCGCCCGGGGTGCGGAATCTTGTCCACCGGGATGCGCGC
The DNA here is from genome assembly GCA_964403135.1 of uncultured Chromatiaceae bacterium. Taxonomy (GTDB): domain Bacteria; phylum Pseudomonadota; class Gammaproteobacteria; order Steroidobacterales; genus QUBU01. The sequence continues at coordinate 58,084 of CAYOFE010000001.1, forward strand.
GGTAAGCTTGCGCTCCTTCGAGTCCACGACCACGATCATGTCCGATTGATTCGCCGCAGTGAGGAAGTAGCGCAGCGTCGAATCCCAGCCGCCGTCGTGCAGGAAACGCGCGGCGTCGATGGTGGTGATACCGAGGTTTTCGACGTCGGCGTAGTTGACCAGCAGGATGCGCCCGGTCTCCTTGACGTTGACGATGAACTCCGGGTGCTGGTGCGAGGCGACGATCGCCGCCACGCGGGGCTCGGGGTGATACTCCTGCGTGTCGACTGTCATGCCGCGCGTCGAGACAATTTTCAACGGCTCAAGGGTGGCGCCGTCCATGATCACGAACTGCGGCGGCCAGTAGGATCCGGCGATAGCGTACTTGTCTTCGTAGCCTTTGTACTTGGAGGTTTCGACGGAACGCGCCTCCAGGCCGACACGGATCTCGGCCACGGTCTGCGGCGGATCCATCCACAGGTCGATCAGGTTGATCTTGCCGTCGCGGCCGATGGTGAAGTCGTAGCGGCCGGAGTGTGACAGCCGTGAAATGTGCACCGCATAGCCGGTCTTGATGATGTTATTGATCTGCTTGGTGTCGCCATCCATCAACGCGACTTCACCACTGTCGCGAAGCGTCACGGAGAAGGTGTTGTCGAGATTGAGCTTGTTCTGGGGCGACTTCGGGCGCTGTTCGACCGGCACCAGCACCTTCCACGACGCCCGCATTTCCGGCATGCCCCACTCTGGCGGCTGCGGCGGCTCATGTTGCAGGAAACGTGCCATCAGGTCGATATCGGCGTCCGACAACTCGCCCGATGTTCCCCAGTTCGGCATGCCTGCCGGGGAGCCGAACTTGATCAGCGCCTTCAGGTACTCCGTGCCCTTGGCCCGTGTCAGGTCGGGCGTGAGTGGCTTGCCCGTCGCGCCTTTGCGCAGCACGCCGTGACAGCCGGCGCAGCGCTCGAAAAAGATCTGCTTGCCGCGGACAAACTCGGTTTCCGACACAGACGGTGCGCCGGGAGTGACGCGCACGGTCGCTTCGGCAACCTGCGACGGTTGAGACTGATAGGCCTGCTCGGCCTCTCCGGTGCCCGGATGACGCTGGCCGGCGGCTTGCCTGGCCTCGAGCCCGGAGGCCTTGCGATACTGCGCCACCTTGCTCATCTGCACCGTGCCACCCGGATTGCCCCAGCTATTCAGCACATAGGTGATGATTGCCGCGAGATCCTTGTCAGTCAGGTAATTCATCGCCGGCATGACGTTGTTGTATTCGACGCCGTTGACGACCATCTTTCCCTGGCGCCCCTTGAGCGTGATGTCCAGCAGCACTTCCGGGTCTCGCGCGATGAAGTCGGATTTCGCCAGCGGCGGAAATGCCCCCGGCAGACCCTGCCCGTTCGGCTGGTGGCAGGCGGCGCAGTTTTGCAGGAACAGCTGCTCGCCGCGCTTCATCCAGTCGGCGCTGGGCTTGCTCTTCGAGATCGCACCGGCCACCTCGGCCATGTGAACCAGCGGCTGGCCGCTATCGGCAGCCTGAACCATGAATGCCGTGGTGCCGGCAATTCCTGCCACGATGACCACCGAAACCAGAGATGCTCGAACTCGCATGTGGAAACACTCCGTCAACAAGCGGATGAAGAGGTGGCGGCTGCGGACTTTGGTCTGTTGGCAAATTCGCGCCAATACGGGCATCTACCTAGAAGGCTGACCAGGGGCTAATCGCTGACCTCGATCAGTCCCTTCATTTCCGGGTGCGGCCCGCAGCTGTACGGATAGCTGCCGGGCTGGTCGAACGTGCGTTCCCAGGATTCGCCGGGGAAGAACCGCTCGGACTCAAACCCACCCGCGCCAAGGAACAGGATCGAGTGGCTGACACGCTTCTCGTTGTTAGTCCACTTCACGGTGGTGCCCACCTTGATCTTGAGCTCCGCCGGCTCGTACTTGTACTCCGCAATGCTGACCTCAACCGTGTCGGCGCAGACCGGCGCTGCCAGCCAGGCCAGCAGCGCCGGTACCGCGATCCATTGCAGCCGAGGGCCCATGGCTTCAGGCCGGCCTAGTCGTGGGCCGCCTTGATGTCGGCGTCGGCACCGATGCCGAGCGTGTAGCCGAGCGACACCTGGTGGAACCGGCCCTGCGTGTAGTCGTCGTGGATCGCGAAGCCGAAGTTGTAGACCTTGCCCTTGGCCATCGCGATGTCGCCCTCGCCGCCGCCAGCCAGCTTGCGGGTAAAGGTTACCACCCACTCATCGCCCTTCTTCTCGCCCTGGGCATCGACCAGCGCCTTGCCGCCGTCCATTACGCGCTTGTCGGCGACATAGCCGTCGTGCCTGGCGCCCTTGCTGGTCCACTGGATCAGGTCGTAGAACCTGCCGGCCTTGACGTCGCCACCAGCGACGTATTTCGTCTTGTTGGCGTCCTTGGCGTCTGGCATGGTGCGCGCATCGCCGTGGCAGGTCTCCCAGCAGCCCGACAGGTTAGCGCGCTCGATCTTATTGTCCTCGAACATCACCGAGAGCTTGACCTGGTTGTCCTTGTCCATCTTCTCGGCGCCGCCAGCCGGCTGCTTCCAGGAAAACCGCAGGTACAGGTTGCCATCGTCCGCGGCTGCCTGCACCTTCACGGGAATGGATCCCGCCTTGCCTTTGATGGGTTTCGGCTCGATCTTCTGGCCGCTGACCATCTTCTGGCCCATGTCGGCGGTTTCCTCGTCGTGGCAGGCGGCACAGCTCTCGCCTTTCTTGATACCACGCGCTCCCCCATGCTCGGTTCCGGTCATGATCCATTCGATCGGTGAGACACCGGGATAAAGCAACGTGACGGTCCTGCCCTCGATCTTGTTCCAGTCCGGCGAGGCCTGGGCACTGCCCGCGGCAAATAAGGCCATCAATCCGGCGGTCGAAATGCTGATGAGTTTCTTCTGCATGATCGGATCCTCGATCTCTCCAGGTTTGGGCTGAACCGCGGCGCAATTATAGCCGCGGCCCGGCGCTCGTTACGCCTCGTCATCTTCGGTCATGCCATCCGGCTTGTGGTGTGCGATGCCCTTGTGGCAGTCGATGCAGGTGTCGCCATCCTCCAGGGCCAATTCATGCTGCTTGCGCGCTCGCTGCTTCTGTTTTTCCGGCGCCATGCTCTGCAGGCTGTGGCAATTGCGGCATTCCAGCGAATCGTTGCCTTTCATGCGGTTCCACTCGCGCCGCGCCAGTTCGATCCGCTTGGCCTGGAACTTCTCGCGCGTATCTACGGTGCCGGTGATCTTGCCCCACAGTTCCCGCGAGGCCTGCACCTTGCGGATCATCTTCGCCGTCCACTCTTTCGGCACGTGGCAGTCGGTGCACACCGCGCGCACGCCGGTGCGGTTGGTGTAATGGATGGTCTCCCTGTACTCGGCATAGACGTTGTCCCGCATCTCGTGGCAACTGATGCAGAACCTCTCGGTGTTCGTCGCCTCGACGGCCATGTTGAAACCGCCCCAGAAAATGACGCCGGTCACCAGGCCCGCCGTCATCATCGTCAGTATCGAGGCTCTCCTGCTGGGCTGGCGCAAGCGACGCCAGAGGCTCTCGCGAGGAGCGGTTTGATCAGACATTTCGGTTCTCGACCTTGTTCACAGCCTCTGCCCACAAAAGCCCGGGGGCGCGCGGCCCCCGGGATTGTTCCTGCTCAACGCATGACAATCAGTAGATGTCGTTCTGCGTGTTCCAGACATTGAACTTGCCGGTCGGCGTCACGATCCGCGGATCGGTGATCACCTTCTTCAGCTTCATCGTCTTGTCGTCATAGACCACGATCGCCGACTGGTCGGTCTTGCCGCCCCACAGCGAGATCCAGACCTCGGAACCGTCTTCGCTGTACTCCGGATGCACAGCGCGGCGCAGCGCCTTGGTCTCCGGAAGCCCGGAGTCCTTCGCCACCTCGATCTTGACCGGCGCCTTCGACAGGTCCGTCAGGTCGAAAACGTACACCGCCTCGGTGTTGCTCCGCTCCGGGTTCATCGGCAGGTCGGCCCACAGGTGCTTCGACTTCGGGTGCGTCTTGACGAACAGGTTGCCAGCGCCCGGCATCGGCAGCTCCTGCACGACCTTCCAGTTGCTGTGCTTGTACTTGGCATTCTTCGCATCGTCCGACGGCGTTGAGATCAGCGACACCACCGCATCACCCAGGTGACCGGTCGCCCAGACGGGACCGTACTGCGGATGCACGAAGTTGGCGCCACGGCCGGGGTGGGGGATCTTCTTGGTGTCCACCAGGGCGGCAAGCTTGCCGGTCTGGGTGTCCACTGCCGCCACCTTGTGCGAGGCGTTCGCCGCCACCAGGAAGTAGCGCTTGGAAGCATCCCATCCGCCGTCGTGCAGGAACTTCGCCGACTCGATGGTGGTGGTCTTCAGGTTCTTGATGTCGCTGTAGTCCACCAGCAGGATCTGGCCGGTCTCCTTCACGTTGACCACCCATTCCGGCTTGATGTGCGAGGACACGATCGAGGCCACGCGCGGTTCCGGGTGATAGTCGCCGTCCACGGTCATGCCGCGGGTGGAGACCACTTTCAGGGGCTTCAGCGTGTCGCCTTCCATGATCGAGTACTGCGGCGGCCAGTAAGACCCGCCGATCAGGTATTTGTCCTCGTAGCCCCTGAACTTCGAAGTGTCCACCGAGCGCGCATCGGAGCCGAGCTTGATGGTGGCTACCGTGGTGGGCGTGTCGAACCACAGATCAATCAGCGTGATGAGCCCGTCGCGGCCCACCGTGTAGACATAGCGGCCGGACGCCGACAGGCGCGAGATGTGGACCGCGTAGCCGGTATCCAGGATCTGCCAGATCTCCTTGGTGTCGCCGTCGATCAGCGCCAGCTTGCCCGAGTCGCGCAGCGTGGTCGCGAAGATGTTCTTCAGATTGACCTTGCTCTGCTGCCTGACCGGGCGCTCGGCAACCGGCACCAGCAGCTTCCAGGATGCCTCCATGTCCTTCAAACTGAACTCAGGCGGTACATCCGGCACGTTCTGGATGTAACGCGCCATGATGTTGATTTCTTCCTTGCTCAGGATGTCGTCGTAATTGACCATTCCGCCTTCGGTGCCGAGGGCGATGATCTTCTCCAGGCGCGCGGTGCCGAGCTTCAGCGTGCCGCCCTCCTGAACCGAGCCGTCAGGCAGGGTCTTCTTCCACTGCGGCTCCAGGTTCTTGCCGGTGGCGCCCTTGCGAAGCACGCCATGGCAGCCTGCGCAACGCTCGAAGTAGATCTTCTTGCCGGTCGCTTTTTCAGCCTCGGTCATCGCCGGGACGTCCTGGGCCGAGGCGGCGCTGAATGCGCCGACCAGCGCCAGTGGCACGGCCAGTACACCCGCTGCAATCGACAGTGCATTACGCTTTCTCATGGGTTTTCTCCCTGAACCAAGAACCCGTGCTTCAGGATCGCCGGGGGGCACGACGGTCCTCGCCAGAACCGCCTGTAGATTGACCAAGCGCCGCACCGCAAGAAATAGGTGAATTCCGCAGACCCGTGACGCGTTTTTCACGACCCCGGGGGTCTTGCCTCGAATTTGGCAGAAAACGCTTTTTCCCGCCCGGCTTCGCGGACGCTTATTTGCCCCAACCGCGCAGGTATTCCTCCCAGCGCGCGTCCACGACCTCGAACGCACCGGGTGCGCCCTGGCGTAGCAGGTCGCGGTTCAGCGGCGCCCAGCTTTTCGGGCCGCCCTCCCCGGGCAGCTGGCGGGTAGCGTCGATGACCATCTTGCTCGACAGGCCCCAGCCCGGGCGGCTGGGGTCGGGCATCATCATCTGGGTCTGCGGAATCAGCAGGCTGGCCGACGGCTGCCAGCGCGCACCGAGCGCGTGCAGGACCTGGCTCGGATCGTGAATATTGAGATCCTTGTCCACCACGATCACGACCTTGTTCAGTCCGGCATTCGCCGCCAGGTACTGCCCGGCCGCCATGCCCTCGCCAGGGAAGCGCTTGTCGATGCTGATCACGACCACGCCATTGGCCCCGCGCGGGGTGATGAAACCGGTCAGCGACGGAATCAGCTTCTTATAGAGGAAGAAATTCGCGGCGATCTGCGGCGCACGCGGCATGTCGCAGGTCAGCCCGGTGAAGGAGTTCAGCACCCACGGGTTGCGCCGGTGCGTAATCGCCTTGATGTTCATAAAGTAGTTGTTCGGTTTCAGCGGCCCGAGGTAACCGTACATTTCCCCATACGGCCCCTCGTCCTCGAACTCGTCGAGCGGCACCTCGCCCTCGATCACGAACTCCGCGTGCGCCGGCACGCGGATGTCGCAGGTTTCGCACTTCACCACCTCGAGCGGCCGCCCGCGCAGGCCGCCGGCGAATTCCAGCTCGTCCTCGAGATAGCCGGCCATCTTGGTGCTGGAAGCGCAAAAGGTCATCGGATCGGGCCCGACGGCCACCGCGACGCGCGCGAGCTTATCGCCGCGCTCCTGCATTGCCTTGAGAATGCGCCAGCCATGCTGGCCAGGCTCCGGATTGATGGCCATCTTGCGGGGGCCCTTCACCTGGCAACGATAGGTGCCGGCATTGCTGCCGATCTGCGGGTCCTGGATGAATACCGCGCCCATGTTCACGTAGCGGCCCGCATCGGCCGGGTTATTCTTCAGCCAGGCGAAGGACTCGAGATCGATGTCCGAACCGGTCAGCACCACTTCCTTGCACGGTGCTTTGCGCGGGTCACTCAGTTCCACCGGACCGATGCGCCGCCAATTGCCGCCCGGATCGAGCCGTCTCTGCAGTTCGCCGATGACCGCCTGGTACATGGCCGGCACGTCATCGGTAATGTCGCTCAACCCGAACAGCACGGCCTCGTCGGCCCAGCGCCCGTAAGCGTTGGCCACCACCGGCCCCGCAATCCACCGGCCGCCGATGCGGATCCGTTCGATCAGGAACGCGGGTGCCGCTTCGATGCCGAACTTGTCGATCAGCCGATAAGCGAAAGCCGTCGCTTCGTAGCGATCCTGGTCCATGGCCGGGATGCGCAGCAACCGGCCGCGCCGGTCGAGGGCACTGACGTAATCGCGCACGGAATCGAAGGGTGGCGGGAAGGTGCCCGCCTCGGCGGATCTGACAGTGCTCATGCGTGCTTCCCCCCGGATCGCCGGCAACGGTCGTTATTGCTGTATCGAGCGGATGTAATCCACCAGCTTGTCCACGATGCGGTTAAGTCTGGCTTCCGCCTGCTGATCGGCGCCCTCGCCGACGAAAAACTGCTGGCCCCATACCGGCATAAACCGCGAGCCGTGTACCGGGATCACCTGCCGGCCATCAATGATCTCGCGGATCTTTTGCTCGGGAAACCTGCCGCCGTGGCGCTGATACATGCGTGTGAGATCCGGAATCGTGACCTTGAGCGAAGCAGCCACCGGCCCGTCGCCGTAACCGTCATCGCCGTGGCAACTGGCGCAGAAGCGCTGGTAGAGCTCCTCGCCACTGTAGTCGCTGAACGATTCGGCCGCCGGTGCAGACGTGCTGGCAAACAGCGACAAAGCAATGAATCCGAGTGCGGTGCGGCGCATGCAAGGGCTCCGTGGCCGATGATCCACGGCAGAATAGCACGCGCGTGCTAGCATCGCGGCACGCAGACGGGGGAGACAATGCATGCGAATCCTGCGAGGCATTCTGCTCGGAGTCGCCGGCCTGCTGGCGCTGGCCTGGGTTGGGCTGGTTACCTATGCCTACTGGCCCGGCGCGGCGGAGATCCCGGCGCGGCAACTGGCTGGCGCCGATGACCGCTTCGTCGATGTAAACGGGCTGGCGATTCGCTACCGGGCGTACGGCGAGCCCGCCGCGGGAAAACCCGACCTGATCCTGCTGCACGGTTTCGCCAATTCCCTGCAGAGCTTCCGGCTGCTGGCGCCGCGGCTGGCCGACAGCTACCGCGTTGTAGCCATGGACATGCCCGGTTTCGGCCTGTCGGCCAAACCTGTCGAGCACGATTATCACAACGGTGCTCAGGCGCGCGTGGTCATGGATTTCGCCACGGCGCTCGGCATGCAGCGCTATATCGTCGGCGGCCATTCCCTCGGCGGCACCATCGCGCTGCACGTCGCCGTGACCGACCCGCGCGTCAGCGGCCTGGTGCTGATGAATCCGGGAATCATCACGACCGGCGTGCCGCCGATAACGCAATACCTGTTCTTTCCGCTGCCGCGCGTAATGGCCAGGATTTTCGGCACGCGCGAATTTCGCGAGCGGTTCCTGCGCCAGTCGTTCGTCAACCAGGGCATCGTGACCGAACAGGTCATGGAGGACATGATGCTCGCACCGCGCAGCGAAGGTTATCTCGACGGCATGACCTCTCTGATGGGCCAGTACGTCGAGGGCGAGGAACTCGCGCTGCTGGCGCAGGTGCGCGTGCCGACACTGATCGTCTGGGGGATGCAGGACAAGAGCAAGAAGCCGACCGAGCTCGACGAATTGCTGGCGATGCTGCCCGGTGCAGTGGCGGTTCGGGTGCAGAAATCGGGCCACTACGTGCACGAGGAACAGCCGCAACAAGTGGCGACGGCGATGATCGCGGCGCTGGCCCGCTGGCAATGAGCCGACTCGAGTGATGCAGGCCCGGCCGGCTGTCATGACCCGACCGGGCCTGCGCCGGCACAACCTTCTCGTCAGTGGCCGGAAACCATCCGGATTATGTCCGACCGAGGCGCCCGGCGCATCACCCAATTAATGGAATGGACGCCCCCTTCCTGATACGGCATCGAGGTGCCAGAGTGGAAAA
>CAYOFE010000002.1:0-2832 GCA_964403135.1 uncultured Chromatiaceae bacterium
CCGCGCAGGAGCAGCCAGCGCTTCGCTTCGCGCCGCGCGGCGGCCGCCTCGGGATAGACATGCCAGGCCGTGAAAACGCTGGTCCAGAATTCCGGCCGGCTCTTGCCGTGCCCGGCGAGAAAGCCGTCGAGCATCGCCAGCGTGCGCCGCGCCGGTCCCGGCGGCATGTCGCTCATCATGATGCCGTCGGCCGCGCGCGCCGCCATGCGCAGCATCTGCTCCTGCCCGGCGCCGACGTAGACGGGCGGCGCCGTCGCCTCGATCCAGCCGAAACGGCAGTTGCGCACCTGGTAGATCTGGCCCTCGTAGTTCACGGCCTGTCCGGTGGACGCTGCCTTCACGATCTCGACACACTCGGCCACCGCGCGCACGCGCCGCGCGGGCCGGATGCCGAGCGCCTGCAGGGCCTCCCCGCCCCCGCCGATGACGATGCGCGCGCGGCCGCGGGCGATCTCGTTCAGCGTAAGCAGGCCGGCGGCGATTTTCAGCGGATGCGTGTCGAAGGGGTTGATCGCGATCGGGCCCATGCGCACGCCCGAGGTCGCGAGCGCCAGCGGCGCGAAATTGGTGAATGCATCGCGCGAGTCGTTCAGGCTCGATACCCACACTCCGCCGATGCCGTGGCGCTCGGCGATCCTGCCAAGCTCGGCCAGGTCGGCTGCGCGGGCACGGGTGTCCAGGATGACTTCGATTTTCATGCCATCTGCCGCACCGCCGGGATCACCTCCTCGGCGAGCTGCTGGATCTGCGCTTCAAAGTCCCAGAGCGGATTGAGAATGAGGGTGCTCGCGCCGATGCGCGCGACTTTCGCCAGAGCCTCGGCGACCCGTGCCGAGCTGCCCCAGCAGCAGATGTCGGCGACAAAGTTCGGATTGCGCTGGATCTGCCACGGGTAGCGCGCGCCGAAGAACTCATCGAGCCGGCGCTTGGCCCGCGGCGCCTCATCGTCGAGCCCCAGGTACACGCGCTTGGAGAGGGGGAAAGTGGCCGGGTCGCGCCGTTCCTCCTCGAGGAACTGGCGAATCTGCGCCGTGAACTTCGCGAAGTCCTGCGTGGTATTTGGGCCGGCACAGGTATAAGCGTCGGCGTGCTTCACCGCGCGACGCAGCGCCCCGGGATGCTGGCCGCCGAACCATAGCGGCAGGTGGGGCTTCTGCACCGGCTTCGGCTCCATGTGCACGTCGTTGAGCCTGTAGAAACGCCCCGCGAAATTGGTACTCTCGCGCGTCCACAGCGATTTCATCACCTGCACGCCTTCGTTGAAGCGGCCAACCGCGTCCTTGTTGCTGACCGAATAGGTCGCGAAAAAGCCCGGCGCGGCGATGTGCCCAAGGCCGATGCCGAGGATGATCCGCCCATTGCTCAGGTTGTCGAGCGTACTGGTGACCTTCGCCACGTGCACGGCGTTCCTGATCGGAAACACCAGCACCGACACGCCAAGCCGCACGCGGTGGGTGAGCGCGGCCGCATAGGACATCAGCGTCAGTGACTCGTGCAGTGGCACATCGCCGGCGATCTGGTCCTGCGCCCAGGCGCTGTGAAAGCCGAGCCGTTCGCCGAGCGCGAGCGTGCGGCGCACCAGTTCCATGTCGGGCCGTCCGTCGAGGAAGACCTGCGGGATCGGAAAGCCGAACTCAATCGTGCTCATAACAGTTCCTCAGCCAGCAACCGCAGCGCTTCGATCGAGGCCCCGCCGGCCAGCAGCGAATTTACCTGCCCGCGGCGCCCCGCCTCGCGCCAGGCGGCCAGCCTCGCGCGAATTCGCTCGGCCGGCCCTGCCAGGGCGACCTCTTCGACCAGCTCGTCGGGCACCGCATTGGCGGCCGCAGCGCTGTCACCCGCCAGGTACAGGTCCTGCACGCGTATGGCGGCGGGCTCATAACCCATGCGCCGTGCATAATCGTTGTAGAAATTACGCCCGCGCGGGCCCATGCCACCGATGTAAAGCGCCAGGTGTCGCTTCACCACCTGGCGGCAGCGCTCGAGATCATCGCCCATCGCCACCGGAACGAACGGTGCCACGTCGAAGTCCTGGCGCCGTCGGCCGGCCCTGCGCAGTCCCTCGGCGATGTGCGGTTCCCAGAGTTCGGGGCGTTCCGGGTTCAACCAGATCGGGAACACGCCGTCGGCGATCTCTCCCGCGCAGGCGAGCCCCTTCGGCGTCACGGCCGCTGTGTAAATGCGCAACGTCGGGTCCGCAGGGAGGATGCCTTTCATCGGCGCGGCCGGACCGCTCGCATCGGATCCATCGTAGGGTATGCGGTAGTGGAAGCCGTGGTGACGCAGCGGCCCCTCCCGCGAGGCCACCTGGCGCACGATCGACACATACTCGCGGGCGCGAGTGAGCGGCCGGCCGTAGGCTACGCCGTACCAGCCTTCGATTACTTTCGGCCCGGATGGGCCGATGCCGAGTATGAAACGCCCCCCCGACAGCGCGTTCAGGGTCATGGCGGTCATCGCCGCGCAGGTCGGGGTGCGCGCCGGCATCTGCATGATGGCGGTGCCGACGCGAATGCGCGTGGTGCGGGCGAGGATCCAGGCCGCAGTCGAGACCGCGTCGGTGCCATAAGCCTCCGAGGTCCACACCGAGTCGAAGCCCAGGCGCTCGGCCTCCAGCGCCTCCTCAAGCGGCAGCCTGACCTGCCCCGCGCCATAGCCCGCGATGAACCCCAGCCTCATGGTCCCGGCAGTCTAGCCGAAAGGCTGACGGGCCGGGCCGCAACGCCGGTGCCGCATAGCGACCCGGCAGTTGACGCCGTCGGTGCCGGGGGCCAGAATAGGAGGGCAGGGGGCCGGCGCCGGAACGTCGGAACAGCGACCCGGGCCCGCCCG
>CAYOFE010000002.1:2842-61510 GCA_964403135.1 uncultured Chromatiaceae bacterium
CGGTGGGGGCGGGGTCGCAGATCCGCGGGTGGGCCGGCCGGCCCGGGACCGGCTAATCGGCCACCGGGCACCGACGGCCGGCGCGGGAACTGCGAATCTGCGACCCGGCACCGACGGCCCGATTGGAGAGTCTCATGAACCGGATTGCCCTTGCCTTGCTCAGCCTGCTCTTTGCCGCGACGGTCTCGCCGGCTGGCGGACCGCCCAGCACGGATATCGACCGCACGCTCGCGCTCATCAAGGAGTGGGTGCGCGGCGAGTACAACAGCAAGGCGCAGTACGACAGCGATATCGCACGCCAAGTGCCCGACAACGAAGTGCACCGCGCCATGCACCAGCTGTTCGCGCCGGTGACGGTGCCGATACCGGCGCTCGATGGCTACCTGGTTTTCCAGCAGTCCGCAGCCGACGGTTCCACCAATCCGGCGATGATCATCCGCGTCGGAATACTGCAATTCCTGCCGGATCCGGCCTCAGGCACGGTGATCCAGCGCGAGCTCAACTTCAGGAACAAGGAACCCTACAAAAACGCCCACCTGAACCAGGAGGTCTTGCGCAAGGTGACGCTCGCGGACTTCAACGTGAACACCGGCTGCGACTTCTTCCTGCAGGCAAACAAGGACGGCACGGAGATCGCGGGGCCGATGAAGGAAGGCGCCTGCCGCATGAAGAACCCCGGCACCGGCAAGGACATGATTGCCGATGATGCAGTCGTCATCAAGCCGCAAGAGTTCTGGTTCCGCGGCAAGTTCCGCGACGAGACCGGGCGCGTCGTCTGGGGCACAGAGAGCCCCGAGATGAACAAGCTGGTGCGCGTCAGCCCTCTTTGACGATTTCGCGTACCGGCAACCGCGTGACACTGGCCGTCGGTTTGGCGCGGGCCGCCGGAGCCTCCGGCTGCAGCGCTTCGAGTCTGCGTGCCAGCTCCTCCCGTTCGGCAACCAGCCGCTTGACCTGGGCGGCGACCGCATCCGACCCGGCGCGAGCCACGCCCAGTTCCGTTTCGGCTTCTTTTGCCCGTACCTTGGCGCGCAGGGTCTCCTCGGCGCGCATCGTCAGTTCCTGGCGCAGGGACTGAGTCTTGTTGCACTCATCGGCGAGCGACTGACGCAGCTTGCGCAGCTGCTCGTCGCGCTCGCGAATCGCGCTCGATTCGTTCTTCACCTGTAACCTCAGCGTCTCCAGCTCCTGCCGGTGCTGCTCCGACTGGGCGGCCGCCTCCTCCGCATTGCGTTGGGCCACGCGCAAGTCCGCCTCCAGCGCGCGGACCCGGTGGTTGAGATCCTCCTCGCGCGAGCGGGATTTGCGGTTGCCGAACCATGAGCCGACACGGCCCATGACCCAGCCGCACATGGCGCCGATCAACCCGGCAATCAGCGCGATTTCCTGCACGCTTGACATAACGAGGAAGTCAAAAGCTTTTCCGACGCGCGCAAACTAGCCGCACCGAGCACTGTTTGCTATGAACGGGTTCTCAGCACGGCGACAAATTGCGTCATGCAATGCGGGCAGGAATTGCGCGCCTGGACTGGAATCGCCGGTAGGTCAGCGAGCGCCATACCCACTCGAATGGCCCGATGTCAAATCGGCTCAGCCACCAGGTACTGCCGGCGATCTCGATCGCTTAGATCAATGCCACGACGCCGTAGAGCTGGTAGCCAGTCAGTTTTCCGTACAGGCCAAGGCCGAAGCCATAGAAAATCAATGCGCCGACAATGGATTGCGCAAGGTAGTTGGTGAGCGCCATGCGCCCCACCGCGCCGAGTGACGCCCTGATTCTGCCGAGCGCTCCGCGGCGGCAGATCAGCACCACCATGGCAAGGTAAGCCAGAGCCAGGGCGAACCGGCGCAGGTCGTAGCCAAGCTTCGTTATCGGCAGCTGCACCGGATCGAAGGCGCTCGCGAGCAGGGTTGCGGTCTGCCAGACACCCAGCGTCAACCCCGCGACGAGCCCGACACCGAGAAGCCGGCGGCATTGCGCCGGGGAAGGACCCGGAGCGAGCCAACCGTGGCGGCAGAGAAGCATGCCGATCAGCATTCCGGCAAGCGCATCGAGCAGCCACCACTTGACCACGACGATGGTCTGCAGAATGACGCTGACGCCAGCCTGGTGCGCGAACACCTCGCGCAACGTTCCCCGTTGCAGGATCGCGATGTCAGCGGCGATCTCCGCATCGTCCGCATCGGGCCGGGCCTCCTGCACCGCCTTGCGCCACTCTTCCAGCGTGCGTTTCTGCGCATCGTCGAGCGGCGCTCCGCTCGCCTCGACCGCGGTGACCTCCGCAGCATCCCGCTGCAGGTCCTGCAGCCGGGAGATCTCGCCTACTCGCATGCCAGCGGGAACCGCCAGCGCCACCAGCAGGATCAGCAGCAGATAGCGGCTGCGCAGCTGGCGCAGCGGATAGAGGCCAAGCGACACCAGCCCGTACGAGAACAGGATGTCGGCCGGCCACATGAAGAGAAAAGAATTGACGAGGCCGAAGCCGATGAGCGCAAACGCGCGGCGATAGTAAATGCCGCGCACGACTGCGGCCGCGTACCGAGCCTCGAACCGGCGCAGGCTGAGCTCGGCGCCAATGCCGAATAGAATCGACAGCATGGCCCGCTGCGTGCCCTCGAACAGCGTGTGAATCACGGCCCAGGTGGCGACCGGCGCGCCGGCCCGACCCGCGATTGCCATCTCAGGCTCTGCTTTCGAGTTGCCTCGTGTGCCGTGGCGACCGGCGCGCCGGCCCGACCCGCGATTGCCAGCGGGTAATCGAAAAACTTCTGTGGGCCGCCAAAAGCCCAGATATTCATCAGCAGGATGCCCAGCACCGCCACGCCGCGGGCCACATCCAGCATTTCGATGCGGGCCGGGCTGGCGACCGGCCCGGGCGGTTCGGTGCTCATCTGGCGGCGGCCGCCTCCGTCACGTCGTCGAGCGCGTACGCCAGCAGATAATCGTCGATGCCCTTCGCGTCATACCAGCTGTGCCCGCCGGCGGCGAACACCACGTACTGGCGGCCGTCCACCATATATGTCATGGGTGTGGCCTGCGCCGAGGTTGGCGCACGCGTTTCCCAAAGTTTCTCGCCGGTGTCGATATCGTAGGCGCGGATGCGCGAATCGGACGTGGCGCCGATAAAAACCAGGCCTCCCGCGGTAACGATCGGCCCGCCCGCCGAAGGCGTACCGAAGCCCAGCGGAATCGGCAACCGCATGAGCTTCTCAAGGCTGCCGAAGGGGATCTTCCACTTGATTTCGCCCTCCGCCATATCCACCGCCACCAGCAGGTTCCACGGCGGCGCGGTGCATGGCGTAAACGAGTACGCCATCAGCGGGCCCTGCTTCACGCCATAAGGCGTATCGCCCATATAGCCCGGTTTCTGCATCGGCGCGCCGGCTTCGGGACGCTTGGCGAACTCCGGGTCGACTTCCTCGCGCGGCAGCAGCTTGACGTAGTACGGGATCTGCGAAACCGGGGTCACCAGCAGATTACGCTGCGGATCGAATGCGCCACCTCCCCAGTTCGGGCCGCCACCGACCTGGGGGTACATGATGGTGCCGCGCTTCATCAGCGGTTCGTAGTGACTGCCGTGGCGCATGCTCTCGATCAACTTGCGACAGTAGTTGCGCTCGAATACCGTGAAGCCCCAGGCATCATCCGGGGTGAGCGTATTGCGCACCAGCACCGGCGGCTTCACCGGGAACGGCTGTGTCGGCGAGAGCTGCTCACCCTCGATGTCGGTGTCGGTCGGAACCGGGCGCTCCTCGATCGGGAACAACGGTTCGCCGGTCTCGCGATTGAACGAGAACAGCATCCCGGTCTTCACCAGCTGGAACAGCGCGGGAATCTTCTCTCCGTCCTTGACCATGTCGACAGCGATCGGCGGCGAGCCGACGTCGCGATCCCACACGTCGTGGTGCAGCGTCTGAAAACCCCACACGAACTCCCCGGTGGAACCTCGCAGCGCCACGATCGAGTTGGCCCATTTGTTGTCGCCGGGACGGTGTGCACCGTAGTAGTTCGCGGCCGGCGCCGCGGTCGGTATGAATACCAGGTCGCGCTCGTTGTCCACGGACATCGGCGCCCAGTTGTTGGCGCCGCCGACGTCCGGCGGCGTGGCCGTGATCCCGCCCTTCGCCTCACGCACCAGAGGATCCCATGTCCACTTCAACTCGCCGGTGCGCGCGTCGAACCCGCGGATCGCGCCGTTGACCGACCTCTCGCTGCGGAACTTGTTCGACGTCGAACTCACCACAACGACGTCGCGCACCACGGCGGCCGGACTCAGCAGCTGTGTGCCTTGCGTGCCCACGGCGGGGCGCATCGCAGCGAGCAGCGGCTCGAAGTCCACCACGCCGCCGGCGCCGAAATCCTTACACACGGCACCGGTGCGCGCATCGACCGCGAACAGCCGCTTGTCGGCCGTCGGCATGAACAGGCGCGCCGCGCAGGCCTGATCTGGCGTCGCCTTGCCGTCTTTCCAGTAAGCGACCCCCTTGCACTTGAACCGCCCCGCGTATGGCGTCTTGTCGATCTGCGGGTCCCAGGTCCAGCGCTCCGTGCCGTTGACCGGATCGAGCGCGATGATCTTGTTGAACGGATCGCACACGACCAGGTGCCCGCCAGCTTCGGGCGGCAGCAGGATCGGCGTGGCCTGGAAATCGATCATCGGCTTGAGGGTCGGGTTGTTCCTGACCGCCCCGGTGCGGTACTGCCAGGCGAGCTTCAGCTTCGTGACGTTGTCGCGGTTGATCTGGTTCAGTGGCGACCAGCGGCTGCCGCCGGCATCGCCACCGTAGTACTGCCAGCCCTGTGCCGACGCGGCAGAGGTCCAGACGACTGCGACCATAGCCGTCAATGTGAGCCACGCGCGCACCGCTCCGATCATCGCCGCATCTTTTGTCATGGTTTTTCCGGCCTCGCCGGGGCTTACAGCGGAAAGCGTTCCGTAATCAGCATGAGCGGGCGCCCCGCGCCGATCACGCGATAGCTGCGTACCAGGAATTCGCCGCTCCACAACCGCGAAACCAGCGGCGGAATCTCCGCTGGCTTGTCACGCCCATACCACAGGCACTCGCGGCGCGTCTCGATGCGGCTGTCAAGCAGAATGCGGCCAAGACCGCCGCCATCCTCCGCCAGCGCCGCACCCATGGCGAGCGGCAGCCGCTCGCTGCCGATCAGGGAGTCCGCCCAGGCGAAAAACCGCCCGGAGTGCCGTCCCTGCAGGATCACGCGCCGGCGAATCACCGCAGCGCCGGCTGACAGCTCCAGCCACGGCTCGGCCGCGGCGAGCTTCAACTGCTCCTGCGCCAGGCGCACCACGGCCACGGGCTCGAGCGCCCATGCCTCGAGAAATGTCGTGACGGTGCCATCGATGACGAGCAGTGCGCGCTGTTCGGCACGCAGAGTCTGCACCACGACCGGGGCGACACCGGCCGGGCGCGCCGACTGCGCAGCGAAAACACCCGCCAGCGGATCAAAAGCGGAAGCCGACGTTTCGCACGCGGTATCGCGAACCACCGGCGTCAGGCTGTTCGGGTTCATGGAACTATATTAGGGGAGCGGGTCGCTGAACGACAGCGATGCGTATCGCCAAGACATTGACGGATTCGGCCTGACGCTGCCCGCCAGAACGGCGTAACACAAGATCGGTGGTTTGCTCGATAATACAGGTCAGCCGTTGCCCTGGGTCCGGTAATTCGCCATGGCCGCCACCGTTCAGCGTCACTTTGTCACGATCGACTCCCGCTGGGGCACGCGACAGGTGCACTACCGGCGCGCGGGCACCGGGCCGCTGGTGCTGCTGCTGCACCAGTCGCCACAGTCCTCGCGCGAGATGGTGCCGCTCATGGCCGCATGGGGCAAGCATTTCACCGTGATTGCGCCCGATACGCCGGGCTATGGTCAGTCCGATCCGCTTGGGCCGGGCGGGATCGGCATCGCGGACTTCGCCGCAGCGCTGCTCGAGTTCGCCAATGCCATCGGCGCGCGGCGTTTTGGCGTCTACGGGTTTCACACGGGCGCAAGCATCGGGCTCGCGTTCGCACAGCATCACCCGGAACGGGTTACGGCAATCGCAGCCAACGGCGTGGTCGTGATGACCGAGGCCGAGCGCCGCAACATCCTCGCCAACTACCTGCCGCCGCTCGAACCGCGCTGGGATGGCAGTCACCTGGCCTGGTTGTGGGCCCGGATGCGCGAGCAGACGATCTTCTTCCCCTGGCACGACCGATCGCTGGCCACTCGCATGGAGTTCGATGTGCCCGGCCCGACGGCGCTGCAGGCGAGCCTGCTCGATTTCCTGCGCGCCGGGGACAACTATGCCACAGCGTATCGCGCCGCATTCGAGTTCCGCACTGAGCAAACGCTGGTCGACCTGCGCACGGCAGCACTGGTGACCGCCGCTCCGGGCGATCCATTGCAAGCACATCTCGGCCGGATCCGCGACGTTTCTTCCAGCGTGGAAATACGGCCGGCCGCAACGCCGGCAGAAACGCTGCAACTATCGCTGCAGCATCTGCTGGCCCACCGCGGCGATCCGTGCCCGGCCCCGGTGGCAACGCGCCCGGTGGCCGGCCAGCTCTGGCAGCAGATGCTGCCATCGCCGGCCGGGCAGATGCGCGTGCGCCTGTCGCTCGACTCGGCCGCCGAGCCCGTGCTCATGGTGCACGACATTGGCGGCTCGGCGGACTTGCTGGACGAAGCGCTGGCCCCATGCATCGGTGCACGGCCTGTCGTCGCCGTCGACCTGCCGGGCCACGGCGAGTCCGACCGGGAGGGCGAACCGACAGTACGCGCCAGCGCCGATCACCTCGCCCAGGCTCTCGCGGCGCTCGGTCTCGGACCATGCCTGATCGCCGGCTGCGGATTCGGCGGGTACGTCGCCCTGGAAACCGCGCTGCGCGATCGCGCGGCGCGCCATCGCGCGCTGCTGCTCGATGCGCCGTTCCTGAGCATCGGCGAGCAGCAGGAGTTCCTCGAGTATGGCCTGCCGTCGACGGAACCCGCCTGGCATGGCGGCCACCTGCTGCTCGGCTGGCACCTGCTGCGCGACGGGCGGCTGTTTTTTCCGTGGTTCCGCCGCAATCGCTCCTCGATTCGCCGTATCGAGCCAGACCTCGACAACCATCGGCTGCAACGCGAGCTGCGCGACCTGATGCGTGCCTCGGGTACGTGGCAGGCGCTGCTCGGCGATGCGCTGGCCTACCCGTTGCAGGAATCCCTGCGCCGCCGGCGCGAGGTGGCCACGGTTGCCATATCTCCAGCTTGCCCGACGGCGAATGCTGCCCGCGCTGTGGTCGCGGCTACGCCGGGTCTGCGCCAGCTGACGTGGGAGTCCGGCAATACGCTGTCGCTGCCCATGCTGCTGCGCCAGCTCTAGGAGACGGCCCGCGAGGCCCTATGCGCCGGGCATGTCAAGCCTGCCCGCACCGATGGCGCATTGACCGCATGACCGCCAGCCGTATACTTCCTCGCGGTGGCTTCAATCATCGGGTACCGTCCCGGGGGGAACGGCACCCATCGTCCGAAGCAGACAACTAATTAAATGGTCCAGCCTCAGGATATGGCAGCGCCGTGATACCCGCGGGCATTCGTGAACCTGCCGGGTACCGTCCTCCCAGTGGCGTGGCGCCGGATTGAGTCAATATTTAGGAGACGCTGTTATGAGACGCACGGCGATAGTGGGAATGCTTGCGCTGATGAGCTGGTCGGCCCAGGCCGAGCACCCGGTTCCTGGTTGGCGCGTAGGCGGCGCGGCAGGCTTCGCCGATTTCGAGGGCGATTCGGGTCTGGCGACGATCAGCGAGATCGATGACAGCGCAGTGGGCATCAAGCTGTTCACGCAGTACCAGTTCAACAACTGGCTTGGCCTCGAGGGCAGCTACTTCAACACGGCTGACTTCGAGGAACAGACCACCACGGGTAACGTCGATCTCAGCCTGGATGGTTTTGCCGTGGATGCGGTGTTCTACGCGCCGATGCCCACGCCCGACATTCAGCTGTACGGCAAGATCGGCTATTTCGATGCCGACAGCGAGGTCTCGCTGAATGGCCTCACCGACAACGAGGGCTCGGAAAGCGGCGTCAAGTTTGGCGCCGGCGCGATGATCGAGATCGCCGACCGCTGGGGCATCCGCACGGATTTCGACTGGTACGATGCGGATGTGGGCGACCTGTGGTCAGTGAACCTGGGTATTGAGTATTTCTTCGGCGGGAAAAAAAAACTGAGCCCCTAGCAGCAGCCCCGCCGCCGCCCCCGCCGCCGGCCCCTGAGCCCGAGCCGGCGCCACCGCCTCCGCCGCCCGATAGCGACGGGGATGGCGTGGTCGATACGGCTGACGCCTGCCCGGAAACGCCGCGTGGCGACCGCGTCGGGCCGAAGGGCTGTTCCTGCGATGTAACCCGGCAGGTGAACTTCGCATTCAATTCCGCGGAACTGACCGACGAGGGCCGCGCCACGCTCGATGAGACCACGGAGACCCTGAAAAAACTCAACTGGATAGAAGGCGTGGTTGAAGGCCACACCGACAGCGTCGGTTCCGATGAATTCAACATGAAGCTGTCTGAACGCCGCGCACAGTCGGTTGCCGACTACCTGCGCGGGAAGGGCATCGCCGGCGCCCGCTTCGAGACCGTCGGGTTGGGCGAATCCCAGCCGATCGCCGACAACGACACCGAGGAAGGGCGCGCGAAGAACCGGCGCGTGGTCCTGCGCCGCACGGACTGCGACAAAAACTGATCAGTCTGCGGATGCCCGAGGCCGGCGCAGCCCGCTGCGCCGGCCCTTTTTATTTTCAGCGCCGTCGCGCGCGGGCGGATTCCAGCGCGGCGCTCTCCTCTGCGACGATCGCCGCCCACACGGGTCGCGCGAGCAGCCTTTCGTAGTAGCCCGCAAGCCGCGGCCAGGCATCGAAGGTGCCTTCACCCTGCCGATAGGTAATGAGCTGCGCGCCGGTCGCGATGTCCGCGACCGAGAGCGCGCTGCCGACCAGGAACTCTGCGCCGTTCAGCTGGCTCTGCAGGTAATCGAACGTCTCGTCGCGCGCGGGCAGCGAGGCGGCCAGAGCCGCCTCATCGCCCGGCTTGCCCATGAACACCGGCTTTACCACGCGCTCGGCGAAAAAAGGCACGGTGGCCTCGCGCAGGCGCGTATCGGCGAATTCCTCGAGCCACAGGGCGCGGGCGAAGAGTTTCGCATCGGCCGGATATAGCGGCCGTGCCGGGTGCATGCGCTCGATCCAGGCGATGATGACCGAGGAATCGGGGATCGAGAAGCCGTCGGCCTCGTACACCGGTATGCGCCCAAGCGGATTCAGCGCGCGGATTCGCGGCGAGCCCATCGGCGCAGGCTCCAGCCGGTAGGGAATGTCTTTCTCGGCCAGTGCAAGCCGCACCTTGCGGGTAAAGGTCGAGAGATTGATCCCGTACAGCACGGACATACCGAAAACCCCATGAACGTCGCGCGGCGTTGGTTGCCAGTGTAGCGTGCCGGGGAAAATCCGGGTGGCCGCCTACGCGCTGCGGAAGCGGCTGTAAGCGAACTTTCGGCCCGATGGCCGAGGCGGCTAGAACCGCTCCCGCAAAGTCTCCGGCGCCAGAACCACCAGCGCCTTGCCGAAGTTCTCGCCACGCATCAATCGCGCGAAGTGCGCGCCGGTTTTCTCGATGCCGGCTGCGCGATCTTCGCGAAACTTCACCAGCCCGGCCGCTACCCAGGGGGATACCTGGTCGAAAAATTCCTGCCTGCGGTCCTCGAAGTCATACACGACCAGGCCTTTCATCACGGCGCGCTTCAGCACCGGCAGCGCGAGGTTGAAATCGTGGCGGCGGTCGCGTTCCGGCACGTTGTACTGGCTCATCAGCCCGCACAGGATCACCGTGCCGTAGGGCTTCAACACCGACATGGCGTCGTTCAGCATCTGCCCGCCGACGTTGTCGTGGTAGATGTCCGCGCCCTCGCCCACCGCCGCGCGCAGCCGCTCCATGAAATCCGGCCGCTTGTAATTCACGCAGGCGCTGAAGCCGAGTTCGCCAGTCACGAACGCGCACTTCTCGTCGGAACCAGCGATGCCGATGGCGCGCGCGCCGAGGCGAATGGCGATCTGCCCGAGCGTCGCGCCCACCACTCCGGCAGCCGACGACACGAGCACGGTTTGTCCGGCCTGGACGTTCGCCAGCTTGACAATGCTCGCCCAGGCCGTGAGGCCGGGCATGCCCAGCACGCCGAGATACGCGGAAAGCGGTGCGCGCTGGCGATCGATGGCAACCGTGCGTGTACCGTCCGATACCGAGAATTCCTGCCAGCCGCCGAAGCTGCGCACGTACTCGCCGACCGCGAAGCGCCCGTGACTGGATTGCACCACCTGGCCCACGGTCTCGCCCGGAGGCATATCACCGGCGCCGAGCGGTCCGTGCCCGCCGCCATGCCGCCCGGCGATGGCCGGGCGCTGATACGGATCGAGCGACAGGTAGATGTGCCGCACCAGGAACTGCCCGGGCCCGGGTTCCGGCAGCGGCTCCTCGACGACCTGGAAATCATCCTCGCGCGGCACGCGGTCGATCGGATGGCGGAGCACGGCTTTGCGATTTTTCCCGCTCACGGAGCGCTCAGTATGCCGGTTGCCAGCGCCGCGATCTGCCACGCCGGATCATGGTGGTGCGGTACTCGTAACGATCCGGCCGGTATAGCGAATCGATGAATGCGACGGGCTGGTCTTCGCCGTCGGTGAACAATGTGGTCATGTGGATCAGCGGCGAGCCGACCGGCACCTTAAGTCGCTTCGCCGCCAGCTCGTCGGCGAGCGTGGCGCTGATCGTCTGCTCGGCGCGCGCGAGGTCGGCGCCGACTTCCTGCAACGCCGCCGGGATCGCCGTGCCCTGGATCTGCCGCCGGCTCATGCGCTCGCCGTGCACGGCCGCAATGTAACTGGTCATGACGGTGAACGGCTGGCCACCGAAGCTGCGCACCCGCACGATGCGCAGCACCTGCGGGTGATCAGTACCGAAGCGCGCGGCGAGCGCAGCTGGCATCGGCATCATGCCGCTGTCGAGCGTGACGGTCTCGGCGCTGCGGCCCGCGCGCGCCTCAGGATCCATCAGCCCGCCAATGTTGTAGCGATCGCGAAACTCCACCGGCCGCGGCACCGGAAAGGTGCCCACGCCGCGCCGCCGCTGGATCAGCCCCTCGATCTCCAGGCTGTCAAGCGTGCGCCGCACCGTCACGCGCGATACGCCGAACTGCCCGGCGAGCTGGTGTTCGCCCGGCAGCGGTTTTCCGGTATCGAACTCCCCGCTGCAGATCTGTTGCCGCAGTACCAGATACATCTGGTGATAGAGCGGCGTGACGCTGCGCTGTTCCGATCCAAGCTTGCGACGCCCGGCAATGGCCCGTGCCCTGCTCACGACGATCGGCCCTCCCTCGACTTGATCCAGATCAAGATTGCTGGTTTCGGTGATCGTAGTCTAGCACTTGTATTACTTGTAATACATCTGACAGGAGGATGATCGTCATGTTCATTAATTTCTGGTATGCGGCGGCTCTGGCGAGCGAGGTTACCGCGGAAAAGCCCAGAAAGGTAAAAATGCTCGGGCAGAACTTCGTGCTGTTCCGGGACACGAAGGGCGTGGCCCGCTGCGTCAGCGATATCTGCGTGCACCGCGGCGCCTCGCTTGCCGGCGGCAAGATCAAGGGCGACGCCGTCGAATGCCCCTACCACGGCTGGAAGTTCGACGGCAGCGGCGCCTGCACCATGATCCCGTCGCTCGGCGTGAACGGCAAGCCGCCGGCTCGCGCCAAGGTGGACGCCTACCCCACACAGGAGAAATACGGCCTGGTCTTCGCCTTCCTCGGCGACCTGCCCGAGAAAGAACGCCCGCCGCTCATGGAGATCCCCGAGTGGGACAAGCCCGGCTGGCGCTGCATCAACCTCGAATACAAGTGGCAAGCGAATTTCGAACGTTCCATCGAGGCGGGGCTCGATCCAGCGCATGCCGAATTCGTGCATACCGGCATGAAGTTCGCGGGTACCGATGAAGAGTACGTGCTGCCCGACCGGTTCGATGTGCAGCGCGAGAAGTGGGGCGCCTCAATGCAGATCCAGCTGCGCACCGTCGCCCTGCCAGCGCGGCCGGAACTTGGCAACGCCAATATCACCAGTGTCAAGCCGCAGGCGAACGCAGTGACCGCGATCAGTTCCTTCTACGGCGCGAACTGCACCATCACGCGGCTGAAGTTCAGCGAGCGCGACGAGGTCTGCCAGTACATGTGGGAGACGCCGGAGGACGAGTTTCACGTCGCCAAGCACCTGGTGAGCGTGCGCACGATTGTGACGGACCCGATGTTCGACGAGTCCTTCAACAAGCGCAACCTGTTCGTCGCCGACGAAGACAAACGCGTGGTCGAGTATGTCGATCCGATGGTCTATCCGAGCACGCTGACCAAGGAAGTCTTCGTGCCAGCCGACGGGCAGATCGCCGCATACCGCGAGTACCTCAAGGACTGGGAGAACCGCGGCTGGCGCATCGACAGCCGCCAGGTCGAAGCCGACCAGGGCCGCATCGCTTATTGCATCCCCAGCCCGGAGCGGCGCACCTCCGGCAACTGGGCGATCGACGCGGTACCGCTGCTCGGCGCCGCCGCCAAGGCAAAGGCTGCCACCGGCTGACGCGACTGTGGCTGTGCTCGTGGGAGCGGCACAAGCCAGGCGTCCGGCTGCTGCCGTGGGAGCGGCGCAAGCCGGGGCGTCCGACTGCTGCTGTGGGAGCGGCGCAAGCCGGGGCGTCCGACTGCTGCTGTGGGAGCGGCGCAAACGGGGGCGTCCGACTGCTGTTGTGGGAGCGGCGCAAGCCGCGAATCCGGCATCGCGACCGGCGTCGCTCCCACCTGCACGCCAGTCATGTGTCGCTTACCAGAACGGCTTGACCTGGCCCAGGAACGCGGCGCTCGCGGTCAGCAGATCCAGCAGTAGCGCCCGCGCGGCGCGGACTTCGTGTTCAGCTCGGCCAAAGTCCGCTGTCCCGTGCGCTCGCTCTCCACCGTGCGCGATACCGCACTGGTCCACCTCACGATGCGCGCATGGAAGGTTTCGTCGTCTTCGACTACCGGGCTTCGCTGGCACGAAGCCGACGACAACCTGCGCGCCTGGTATCAGGCTGGACAACTGAAAAACAGTGACGTCGTGACCGAGGGACTCGAACACATGGCGGCCGCACTCGCGGACCGGTTCAGCGGCGGCAATCGCGGCACCAGGATCGGCCGCGTGGCACCGGATCCGGAAGAACTGCCGACCTGAGCTTGCCGTTCACGCGCCCGTCGGCTTGCGCGGATAGTGCTCCGGATCGGCGTGGCGGAAGGGCGCAGGCTCGGCGACCACCACCCCGATCGCGCGCAGCCGCACCATGTCCACGATCTCTACATCCTCGGCGCTCGGTGTGCGGATGATGCCGCGACCGCGCAGCTCGGTGAACGCACGGCTCACCGTCTCGATGGTCAGCCCCATGAAGTCGGCGATGTCGGCGCGGCGCATGGGCAGGTGCACGGCATTGTCGGACTGCCCGCGCTTGCGCTGCCGGTAGCTCACGAACCAGAGGAATGCAGCGACTTTCTGCACCGCGCTCTTGCGGCCGAGCGAGAAGATCAGTTCCCAGGCCGCATCCATGGCGCGCTCGAAGGTGAAGCGAAGTTTGCGATCCATCGCCGGGAACCGCTCGATCAGCCCTTCGAGCGCGGCGCGCTCGAAGCGGCAGCAGCGCACTGGGGCGGTCACCGTAACGCTGAAGTGATAGGTGTCTTCCGAGGTCATGCCGATGAAATCGCCCGGAAAGAGAAACGCGAGAATCTGCCGCTTGCCTTCGGCCGTGAGACGGAACACCGTGGCGTAGCCGGAACGCAGGCTGTAGACGTAGTCGGCAGGATCCTCCTCGCGGCAGAGAATCGCGCCCGGCGCGTAGTCCTGCTCGACGGCAAGGGCGAAGAGCCGGTACATGTCGGAATCCGGCAGGCTGGCACACAGCGTGGTCGCCCGCGCCGCGCAGTAACGGCACGGCAGGGCGTCGAAATCGGTGGCCAAGGGCGCGCTCATGGGACGCAGCTTGTACCGGCGTTGATGTGAATCAATGGGCCCGCGATGCCGGCCGCCCTAGTATAGCGGCCGCCGGCCGCATGCCCCGGTAAGCCATCATAGTCAGGAGCACGACCCCTTGAGTCCGACCACCCCGATCCCGGTCGCGGAACTCGCGCAATGCCTCGAAAACCTCATGGGACCCGAAGCGGTCATCCGCGACGCCGCCGAGCGCGCCTACTACTCGCAAGATGCCTTCTGGGACGGTGAGGTCACCGCACTGGTGGTGACACCGGCCTGCCGCGAGACGCTCGCCCGCGCGGTCGGCACGGCCACCGCAGCCGGTTACGCCGTGGTACCTCGCGGTGGTGGCATGTCGTACACACGCGGCTATGTGCCCGACCAGCCGACGACCGTAACGATCGACACGCGGCGTCTCGACCACATCGTCGAGATCAATGAGACCGACCGCTATGTCACGGTCGAGGCGGGCTGCACCTGGCAGCGCCTGTACGAGCAGCTTCGCGAGCGCGGGCTGCGCACTCCCTACTTCGGGCCGATGTCGGGCCGCTGCGCCACGGTAGGCGGTGCGCTCTCGCAGAACAGCATGTTCTTCGGCTCAGCCGCCTACGGTACCGTCGCCGAAAGCGTGCTCGGCCTGAAAGTAGTCCTCGCCGACGGCACGCTCCTCACCACCGGCGCCGGCGCCAACCGCGCCGGAAAGCCCTTCTTCCGCCACTACGGGCCGGACCTGACGGGGCTGTTCCTCGCCGACACGGGCGCGCTCGGCATCAAGGTGGAAGCGAGCCTGCGGTTGATCCCCACTCCGGCGCACACGGGTTATGCCTCCTTTGCCTTCGAGGACTTCCACGCGATGCTCGCCGCGCAGGCCGACATCGCGCGGGCAGGGCTCGCGGCGGAGTGCTTTGGGCTCGATCCCTATCTCAACCGCCAGCGCACGATGGTGAAGGACCTCAAGGCGGGCCTCGCCACGCTGCGCGACCTCGCGACCCGCCAGCCGAGCCTGATGAAGGGCGTGAAGGCGGCGATGCAGGTGGCCGCGGCGGGCACCGATTTTGCCCAGGGCGTGCGCTACTCGCTGCACGTCACGGTCGATGCCATGCACGAGGCCGATCTCGAATGGCGGATGGCCGAGGTGCGTCGCATCGGGCTGCGCACCGGGCGGGAAATCGCGCCGACCATACCGCAGGTGCTGCGCGCCACCCCGTTCCAGCCGGTGGGCCAGTTCCTCGTTGGGCACCACGGCGAGCGCTGGATCCCGATCCACGCCTGCCTGCCGCTGTCGAGCGTTCCGGCCGTATTCCGCGCGACGATGGCTTATTTCGAATCGAAGGCCGAGGTGCTCGAGCGCTTCAGCATCGCGACCTCGCATCTGACCGGTTCCTCGGGCACCGACCTGATCTTCGAGCCGGCGTTCTACTACCCGGATGCGCTCAAGCCCTTTCACCTGCGCCATCTCGAGCCAGCCGCTGCGAAGGAATACGCAACTCGGCCGGCGGTGCCGGGCGCGACAGCGGCCGTGCAGGAGATGCTCGGCGACCTCGCGCGCATCTTCATGGAGCACGGCGCCGTGCATCAGCAGCTCGGGCGGTTCTATCCCTATCGAGCGGCGCTCGCGCCGGAGACCTTCGGCCTGATCGCGGGGATAAAGCGCCTCGTCGACCCCGGCAATCTCGTCAACCCCGGCGTACTCGGCCTGGCCGAAACAGGTGCCGGTACTGCGGTGTCGGCAAGCGTCACCTCACAGAAATCGCGATGATACTGAGACTTCCCGAAACCGCAGTACCGGCACCCTAGAACCGCACCGCCGGCGCCTGATTGGCGAGCGACCAGACCTCGTAGGGCACCACTTTCATGGACATGGTGTCAGCGAACAGCTGGTCCTCGAGCCAGCGCTTGCGCATGGCATCGCGCACCGCGATGTCGGCGGCGGTGTAGCGCTGGCGCCGGCGCTCGCCGAGGATATCGAAGTAGGTGCCGACGAACGCCTCGAAGGCCTCGGTGACAAGCTTGAAGTTCTGCTCGTTGACCTCCAGGAAGGGCGGGTCGTAGAGGCTGGCGCCGACACAGGCGGCCTTGAGCCGGTCGCGGTGGTTCTTCGCGCCGAAGGCGCTCTCGCAGAGCTGTCTGCGGAAGCGCGTGATGTCGGCGCCGTGCTTCGCGTAGACCGCATCGAGTGACTGCTTCAGCCGGGCGTTGTCCTCGTCATGCCAGACACCCGGCGTGTAATCCATGTAGCCGGCGAGCACGCTCTTGCCGTTCGCGAGGTAAGTCAAGTAAACCGTCGCGTGCAGCATCCCCACGTGGGGCGTCTGCGGATGGACGTTGATCTCGATGTAGCGGCTCCACAGTGGCTCGGGGACGAAGGGCGGTATGGCCTTCCTGGTGATGTTCACATACCAGCCGGCTTTCTCGACGACCTTGCCGCGCGACACCTTCACGGCGTGCGTGGCGTTGTCGTACTCGAAGGCCCGCTCTTCGGTCGTGAGTTTGCCGTCCAGCTTCCCGATGCGGGCAAAGATCCATGCCTCGGTTTTCTCCTGGAAGGCCTGCATACGGTCGGTGAGCGCCTGTTGCCCGGCGCTCAACGCGAGCGCGACCGGCGCGGGCGATACGCCCTCCTCTGCCGTCACGGCACCCGGCGATGCCAGCGCCAGCATGCCCAGGATGACACCCCGAGCGCAGACCACCGGAAAAACACCCTGAAACAACATACTTGCCGCCCCTTGATCAGACGTCTGTTCGCCGCCCCAAGATGTCTTAATGTTAATACAACACGGGATCGCCATGCAGAACATCCTCGTCACCGGATGCACCCGCTGCATCGGCCTCGCACTGCCCCGCGAGTTCTCCCGCCTCGGGCACCAGGTCGTCGTGAGCGGACGTACACGCGAAGCCACCGAGCAGGCAGCGCGCGAGATCGGGAACGGCGCAGTCCGCGTTCCGGGCCTGCCCTGCGACGTGTGGCAGCTCGCCGAGGTCCAGGCCCTCTGGGACGACGCGGCGGTCCCACTCGGCGACGTGGACATCTGGATCAACAGCGCCGGGGTTAGACTCGAAAGCCTTTCGTTACTCAAAAACGAGGGGACGTCGACGCGTCGCATAGGGCCGGCATGACCGCACGACGGAGCCACGCCGGCCTCGTGCCGAAAGCATGATGCTTGGCATACGCCTCCTTCCTCCGGAACAATAGGCAGGCTGATTCCTGCTCTCACCGCTGCAGATCATTCGGGAGCGTCCTGTATGTACATGAATTTCTGGTATCCGGTGGCCGCGAGCGACGCAGTCACGAACGAGAAGCCCTTCCGCACCCGGATCCTGACACTCGACTTCGTCGCTTTCCGCGACCGCGCAGGCCAGGCCCATGTCCTGAGCGACACCTGCATCCACCGCGGCGCCGCGCTCGGCAAGGGCAAGATCAAAGGCGACTGCGTCGAGTGCCCCTACCACGGCTGGCAGTACGACGGTAATGGGCATTGCACGAAAATCCCATCGCTGGCCGACGGCGAGCATCCGCCCGCGCGCGCGAAGGTGGACTCCTACCCGGTGCAGGAAAGGTACGGCATCGTCTTCGCCTTCCTGGGCGACCTGCCCGAGACGGAGCGCCCGCCGCTCTGGGACATCACCGAATACAGCGACCCCGAGTGGCGAGCCAACAAGCTCGTTGTCTTCGAGGTGGACTACTACTACGAGCGCTCGGTCGAGAACGGCCTCGATCCGACGCACAACGAGTTCGTGCACCCGAAGCAGGGTGCTCCCAGTGTGCGCCAGGACTTCCGTAACAATCCGATCAATGTGGAAGACATCGGCCACTGGGGCAGCAAGTTCGTCATGCCATTCACCCGGGAGAAGCCGGGTGTGATGCGGGAAATGCCCGATCACCAATATCTGAAAGGTGGCTCGGGGCACCTTGGCCCCAACACGCTTGTCACCTGGCTCCAGTTCAGCAAGGACAGCATCTTCCACCAGTACTTCTTCGAGGCACCCATTGACGAAAACCGCACGCGGATCTTCTTCGTGAACATGCGCCACTTCATGCTGGAGCCGAAGCACGACGATCCCATCATCAAGATCAACATGGAGATCGCCCAGGAGGACATCGACCTGCTGGTCGAGCTCAACCCCGTGCGCACCCCCCATGGCACCACGCAGGAGCTGCTGGTGCCCGCGGACCGGCCCGTGGTGCGCTATCGCCAGTACCTCAACGACTGGGAACAGCGTGGCTGGCGACTCGATCTGAAGAAGCTGCGCGAGATCCGCGGTGACGTGGCGGTGGCGATTCCCTGCCCTGACCGGCGCGTCCACAAGAACTGGGTGCTGCCGGCGGCGCCGACGGTGCCGGGGCTTCGATAATTTGGTAACTCGACGAGCAGGCGATTACCGAAGAACGGCGTCAGTCCACCGTCAAGTTACCGCAGCACCGCTGCCAGCCGCTCGGCGAGCTTCCCCACGTGGGCAGGATCCGCCTGGCTCACCTCCGCGTAGTCGGTGAAACGCTCCGGGATCTTGATCAGCGCATCGATGCCCATCTGCTCGCTCTGCAGCGCGAAGCCCTGCGCGCCCTTCGGCGCGGAGGGATCGAGCACCATGGCCTGGCCCGAGCGGTTGATGATGACGTCGCTGCAGGGCTGCACGCGGGTCTGGATCGCCCATTCCACCGCCTGCAGATCGTAGGGGTTCACGTCAGGGCCCACCACCACGAGGATCTTTGCGGTGCGGCCCCAGCGCCCGGCGGCCCCCCATACGGCGTGCAGCACATACTTGCCGAACTCCGGGTGCGGCTTCCGCGCGCCATCCACCGTGAGCTGTACGATGTAGGTGAGGTTCGGCGTGACGACGACGTCGTTCACTTCCGGGATCTTGCGTTGCAGGTCGGTCAGCAGCTCGCTTTCCATGGGCAGCAGCGCCAGGTAGTTGTGATCGAACGGCGGCATCATTTCCATCGTCGCATACCACAAAGGGTCACGGCGGTGCGTGATGCAGGTGACGTCGAACAGCGGGAACACCTGGTGCTTGTCGTAGTAGCCGATGGAATTCGAATGCCAGCCGATTATCTGCTGGGGCAGCTCACCCCGCCGGAATACGCCCTCGATGACGAACTCCGCCGTGGCCGGCACCTCGAGGTCCACGGTCTCGCACTTCACGAGCTCCACGGGCTGGCCCCGCAGGCCGCCGGCGAAGGCGAACTCGTCCTGGCCGTAGGGCACGGCGGTGGCCGCCGCCATGTGGATCGCCGGGTCGCACTGGCAGGCCACCGCGATCTCGAGCGGCTTGCCGAGGCGTTGCGCCTTAGCGAGATGCAGGCCGAGTTGGCTCATCGGCGGATTCCAGAACGCGAACACCGAGAGCTGCCGTGACTGCTGGTGCTCGGTGTAGCTGCCGCCTTGCGGATGCGCGCAGTTCCAGAACTGCGTCAGGCGATACCACCCGACGTTGCGCGCGCCGGTTTCCGGATCCCGCGTCACCACGACGCCGCCGCAGATGTAGGACGCCCCTTCGCGGCCGAACCAGACGTGCGGCAACTGGCGCTCGAGCGCGATTTCCTCGCGCGGAATCACGACATCCTTGCAAGGCGCCGCCCACCGGTCCACCAGGCGCGGTGCCACCCAGCGGCCGGGGTCTCCCAGGATCTCCGCGTGCCAGATCTTCGCCGCGCGCGGGTCGCGCAGCCCCATTGTCATCGCCGTCCGTTCCCGGGTGCCGAACGGATTGAAGATTACGGGGATCCCGGGCGTGTTGTAGCCCGTCAGGTTCTGCAGCAGCAGCGCCGGGCCGTCGCGCTCGGCAAGCAGGCGCATCAGCGCCTGCAGATCGTTGGTATCGCGCGCGCAGTCCAGCGGCACGTCGACGCGGCGGAACTGGCCGGTCTCCTCAAGGTCCGCCAGATATTCCCGCATGTCACGATACGGCATGTCCTACTCCACCAGCACCTTCAAAAAGGTTTGACGCGCCCGAGAAACGCCACGCCAGCGATCAGGACGTAGAGCAGCACGGCCCACGCCATGGTCCGGTTCGTCATCCGCGTGACCCGGCGTTCCTGCTCTGGAGTGGAGCCGGTCGGCCCCATACGCAGGATGGTCGTAAACGGCTGAAACACCGTGTCGATGCCGAGAATCACCCAGAATACCAACCCGAAAAGCAACAGCTTGCCGGCGAACCAGCCGGCCGCGATCGGGCTGCCCGTGGCGAGCGACCAGGCGCCGAGCGCGATGAAAACGCCGCCAGCAAGCGCCTCATACGCCTTGTTCGCCTGCACCAGCCGTTTCACCACCGGCCGGCCCTTCCACAACACGATGGCGGTGTGTGAGGCGGCCCACAACCCGTTGACGATCCACACCGCCGCGAGCAGTCGCGCGCTGACGGGCAGCAGATCGAGATCGCGCGCGAGCTGCAGGCCCACCGGAAGGATCAGCGCGAAAGTCACGCGCGGAAACAGATCGATGTAGAACGCCAGCCGGATCAGCGTGGCGCGCGTCTCGAAGCTCAGGCGCGCATTCTTCACGAAAGCCATCACCATGTAGAGGCCGACGTCGGCGCCTAACCAGTAGACGAACAGCAGGATGTGAGCGTAGGCCCACAGGGCATGGCCGTCGATGATCATGATGTATTATCAATAATACATCACGGAGACCGCAAAACATGCCGCAGCAAGGCCCGCCCCTGCCCCTCACGCACCTGCGCGTCGTCGAGTTCACGCACATGCTGATGGGTCCGGCCGCCGGGGCCGTGCTCGCCGACCTCGGCGCGGAGGTGATCCGCGTCGAGCCGCCGGGCGGAGACAAGACGCGCGTGCTGCCGGGCTCGGGGGCGGGTTATTTCTGGATGTTCAACCGCAACAAGAAAAGCGTGACCCTCGATATCAAGCAGCCGCGCGGCCGGGCGATCGCCGCGGCGCTTGCCGGCAGTGCGGACGCTCTCGTCGAGAACTTCAAGCCCGGCACCATGGACCGGCTCGGCCTCGGCTACGAGGAGCTCGCCGCGCGCTTCCCGCGGCTGATCTACCTCTCGACCAAGGGCTTTCTCTCCGGCCCCTACGAGCATCGCGCCGCCCTCGACGAGGTGGCGCAGATGATGGGCGGGCTCGCCTATATGACCGGGCCGCCGGGCCGGCCGATGCGCGCCGGCGCCTCCGTGGTGGACATCATGGGGGGGCTGTTCGGCGCGTTCGCGGTGCTCGCCGCTGTCGAGGAACGCCACCGCACCGGGCGCGGCCAGTTCGTGAAGAGCGCGCTCTACGAGAACGTCGTGTATCTGATGGGCCAGCACCTCGCGCAGCAGGCGATGACGGGGCAGCCGGCCCCGCCGATGACGGTGCGCATCGCCGCCTGGGCCGTGTACGACATCTTCGACACCGCCGACGGCAGCCAGGTATTCGTCGGCGTGGTGAGCGATGCGCAGTGGCAGGCCCTGTGCGCGGCCTTCGGCCTCGAGGAGTTCGCGCACGATGCCGATCTCGCGCACAACGCCGGGCGCGTCGCCGCGCGTCCGCGGATCAAGCCGGTGCTCGAGGAGAAGTTTCGCGCCATGACGAAAGCCGACCTGATGGCGCGGCTCGAGATCATCGGACTGCCCTATGCGCCGATCACCCGTCCGCAGGACCTCTGGCAGGACGAGCACCTGCTCGCCTCGGGAGGACTCCTCGATACGCGCGTCGGCACCGGCGAGACCGTCGGGCTGCCCGCCCTGCCGATCGAGATGGGTGGCGGGCGCCCCGGGTTGCGCCTTCAGCCGCCGCGCCCCGGCGAGCACACGCGGGAGGTCCTCGCGGGGCTGGGTATTGCGGAGGACGAACTGAACCAGCTGGATAGCGACGGCCTGATCTAAGGGCTTTACCGCATGGCCAAAGTCCCGGCGCATCAATCTAAGTCGTGATCTCGTAGAAAATCCGCCGCGCCTTCTCCGCGCCGATCATCCGGGCGATCATGCCCTGCGCCTTGTCCTGGGTGCGGATGTCACTCACGAACTGCGCCTGGGCGGTTTCGATCTCCAGCAACCGCGCGGGATCGGTTGCCGGCACGTTGCCGCGCGCCAGCTCCAGATAAATGTCCAGATAATCCAGCGCGCAGCCGATGAAATCGCCGGCCCGCCCTTTCGGGAACATGCCGTATATGCCGGCCGGCGTGCGCCACTTGAGCATCCAGTCGGGATAGCGATCGTCACAATCGAAGGCCGGGTAGCGCGATTGCGCGGCAAGAAGCGGCGCGATCCACTTGTCGCGGTACGCGGCATCGTCGCTCATGCAATTGACGTTGACATGGCAGATGAGCTTGCGGCCGGTCAGCAGACAGAAGCACAGGAAGATCGGCGTGTCGTACTCGGGCTGCGGGTACATGATGAAGTTGAGCTGGTCGAGCGCCGGGATCTTCACGTTGAAGCGCATGCCGAACACCTTGCGGAAGCGCTCGGCACGCCAATTCATGTGCCGCGCTTTCAGGATCTTGAGAAACGACCGGGGCTCAGCGAGTTCCGGGTCGAGCGCCACCGGATCGAGCGGAAAATGACGCTGCACGCGGTCGAGCACGGCCTGGAATACGGAGTCGAGGTCCCCGGGATCGAACAGTCGCGCGGCCTCCACGCTCATACGCTCCCCTTGATACGCCGTCCGTGCTATCACTGGCACGGTAACGAAGGTGCACACGCGTGTCCATCGGCCCGCTGCGCACGCCCTGCTCGACCCGCCGGGCTTCTGCATCATCGCGATCAGTCGGCGCAGATCGTCGCGCGTATTAACGTCACCAGGTCGTGGTACACGTCGCCGCGGGACCGTCGACGCAGTCATGGCACGGGAGTATGGTTGGCGCAGGAGGCGCGCCGGAAGCTGTCGCGTTAAAAGGCGCCGCGGCTTCGGCCGACTTTCCGAATTACCGAAGTCCCGGCACCTGTGACTACTCTGTTTCCGAAGCGCCGGCACTCGGGAATTCGAAATCCTCCGGCCCGTGCGGGTGGTTGTGGCCGTGGCTGGCGATCCAGTGGTAGGCGGTCGGCTTCTGCCGCGCGAGCCGCGCGACGGCGCGATCGCGGTTCTCGTCAGCGTTTGTCCACGGGTTGTAGTGGAAGTGGTTGAAAATATCGCTGTCCACGCGGCCGATGGCGAGCGTGCCGTGGCGGCTGGAGAAGGCGCCGTGGTTGATGTACGGCGGGCGCCAGAAGTAGCCGCCGGTCGGCAGGTCACCAAACTGCATCATCCAGGAGGTGCCCCAGATGTGATAGGCCTCCTCGGCGCAGTCATGGTAGGAGATATTGTCCTGCCAGTACGCGGGCGTCATGCAGTAGAGGAAGGTCATGGCGTGCGTGCGCTCGTTGTACTTCAGCAGCTTGATCAGGCAGCCTGGCGCCGGGCCCGGGTGCACGTTCGGCACGATCCAGGGCAGTCCCGCGTAGGAATGCACGTTCACCAGGTTATGGCGCTCGGCGCGCGGGTGGTCCTCTTTCGACTCCTCGAACGAGGGCTCGCCGTCGTTCCAGAAAATGAGCACCTCGGCGCCCTCGTCGCTGGCAAGCGCCGGCAGCGCGACCCCCGGCGGCACGCAGAAGTACTGGCCTTCCTTGCAGACCTGGTCGCCCACCTTCAGGGTGCCCGCGAGCACCAGCATCTCCATCTCGGAGTACGCGAACCCGGGCGGCCGGCGGTAACCGGGCTCGAAGCGCCACTTCATGGTGGAAGCGCCGTTGTCGGGATCCATGCTCAGCATCTTGTACTGGATGCCCTTGTCGAAACGGGGCAATGTCAGCTTCTTGAAACCGAAATCCAGTTCGCAATAGGGCTCGATGTGGGGGCGTGCCATGCAATGCGCTCCTTCAGAAGACGACCTTGAACGGGCGATTGGGCTTACGGGGAATCTCGTTCGGTTTCACCACCCGCAGCTGGTCGCAGTGCACGTTGGTCCCTCGCGTCTGGATGCGATCGAGAAATTCCGCGACCCAGACATCCCGCTGGGCGGCGAGTCCCACGTTCATGGCGTGCTCGATGGCCCGATGGCGCTCCTCCTGTTCCATCAGCTCGTTACTGATCCAGCGCTCCACCTCGCGGGTTCGTGGCTTCGGATTGCGTATCCCTGACATAGTTCTCCTCCATCCATTCGGTCTCAGCCAATCAAACCCACTTCTCCAGTCCGTAGACGCGAATGGCGTTCTCGCGCAGCAGCTTGTTCTTCGGGCCCTCGCGCAGACCCAGTTCCTCGATCTCGCGCAGCGCGCGTTCGAAACCGATGATCGGCCAGTCGGTGCCGAACAGCACCTTGTCCTGGCCGCGGCCGTTGAGGAACTTCACCAGCGAGGGGGCCCAGTAGCGCGGTGCATGCGCGTCCGTGCCGATGTAAACGTTCTTGTGCTTCCAGGCCATCGAGATCATCTCCTCGGTCCAGGGGTGGCCCGTATGGATGCCGATGATCTTCAGGCCGGGAAAGTCAATGGCAATACGGTCGAGCAGAATCGGCGGCGCTACGGTCTCGAGGAACCACTGCATCGAGTGGCCGACCTGGATCTGCACCGGAATGCCGAGCTCGGCGCAGCGCGCGTAGAACGGGTAGTACACGGCATGATTCGGCGGCTTACCAAACCAGTGCGGGTAGATGTGAGCGCCGACGAAGCCGTATTCGCGCACCGCCTTGTCGAGCTTGGCGAGCCATGGGACGATGCGCGAGGGATTGATGCCGACAATCCCCTTGAAGCGATTCGAGTACTTTTCACACACCTGATGTACGACGTCGATCGATTTCTCGAAGAAGATGAAAGAGCCGACATCCCCGCCGGTGGTGGCGAGGAGCAGTCCTTTCTCTACGCCCGCCCGGTCCATTTCGGCGATCTCTTCCTCGATGGGAATGCCACGCTGGGTGGTATCGCTGCCAGCGAACTTGTCGAGTTTGCGGCGGGAGGCCATCAGGTCCCAGAACTCGTTAAGTTCCTGCGGATAGTTCCGCGTCACCTCCGCGGTCCAGATGTTGACGACGATGTCTATCGCACCATTCACCCGCCTGCTCCTGTCGCCCGTGGCATGCAGGCGAGTATGTGAAACCGAGAAAAAGCAGGGCATTGATATGGATCAATGGCGCAGGAATCCTCAGGGTGGTTTGATGCTGCATCACACCGGCACAGCATTTACGGGAATGGCGTACGGAAATACCGGCCGATGACCGAGCGGGAGAACCGCCAGTGGCGCGTGGCGCGCCTGCCGCGCCCCGAGGAGCCGATCGACCGATCGCACTTCGAGTGGCGGGTGGAACCTGCGCCGCACCCGCAGGACGGTGAGTTTCTGGTTCGCACCCTCTGTCTCGCCCCTGTGCCCGCGCAGCGCGGCTACCTGACGCCGAGCCACAACGTATTCCTCGAGAACATCGCCACGCGCCAGGTGATGCGCGGCCGCGGCGTCGGCCAGATCGTCGAGTCGCGGCATCCCGATTACGCCGCAGGCGACATCTTCGTGGGCTCGCTCGGCTGGCAGGATTACTCCGTGCAGCGGCCGCGCGGCGCGGACTTCGTGTTCAGCTCGGCCAAAGTCCGCCATCCCGTGCGCCCGCTCTCCACCGTGCTCGGCATCCTCGGCCAGGCCGGCGCCACGGCGTATTTCGGCATGATGGAGGTCGGCAGGCTCGCGCGCGGCGAGGCGGTGCTGGTGTCGGCCGCGGCCGGCGGCATCGGCTCGGTGGCCGGCCAGATCGCGCGCATCAACGGTGCGCGACTCACGGTAGGACTTGCCGGTTCCGACGACAAGTGCCACTGGCTGACGCGTGACCTCGGCTACGACGTCGCGATCAATTACCGCGCCGGGAATCTCGACCAGCGGCTCGGTGAATTATTTCCACAGGGCATTGACGTCTTCTTCGACAACGTCGGCGGCACCGTGCTTGACACGGCGCTCGCGCATCTCGCGATGCGGGCCCGCGTGGTCGTCTGCGGATTCATTTCCACGGACTACGCACCCGGCGCGCATCCGGGCCCGGCGAATTACCGCAACATCGTCTACAAGCGCGCGCGCATGGAAGGCTTCGTGGTGTTCGACTACTGGGACCGCTGGCACGAGGCCGAGGACAATTTGCGCGCCTGGTATCAGGCTGGACAACTGAAAAACAGTGAAGACGTCACCGAGGGGCTCGAAAACATGCCCGCCGC
The DNA here is from genome assembly GCA_964403135.1 of uncultured Chromatiaceae bacterium. GTDB lineage: Bacteria > Pseudomonadota > Gammaproteobacteria > Steroidobacterales > QUBU01. The sequence goes on from CAYOFE010000002.1 coordinate 29,021, forward strand.
GCTCGCGAGCCTGTTCAGCGGCGGCAACCGCGGCATCAAGATCTGCCGCGTCGCGCCGGACCCGGAATAGCTGCCGGGACACGCCGCATAGAGCAGCCGCCGGTCCCGCTCGATCTCGGCCCGGACGTAAGGATTTTGGACAGCGCGCGGCATGATCAGATCCACCGGCCGGCCGAACAATGCCTCCAGCTCCTCAATCCACGCTGACCCGCATCCCGACCGACTCCGCAGAAGCGGCTATGAACCGCGAAGCCGCGGGCCCGGCACAGGTTACCGCAGACCGCGTAGCCGAATCCGCAGTACCGGCATGGCGCCCATGCGGTCGTCAGCCCGCCGTTTCGTAGAGCGGCGCTTCCTCCCGTGCGACCACGGTGTCGTACAGCCCGTAATGGATCAGCCCCGGATGGCTCTCGATGCCGGTGTAGCGCAGCGACGCGTCCTCGTACCGCCGGAACGCGAAGACAGCCTGGTTCATCTGCTCGGTGTTGAACACCTTGAGCCGCACGAGCAGGTGGAAGTCCTTCACCGTCAGGCCCGTGACGGCGAGGTTGCTTCTTCTGCTTCTCCGTCAGGCCCGTTCCCTGGCCTTGTTCTTGAGTTCCTTGATCTTCTCGCTCTTGTTGATGATGGTCTCGATGATGTTGTCGCCGAGCGAGCGCCAGCCCTCGATGCGCTCCACCGCGGCCATGGCCTCGGCGTTGTCAAGGATGCGGCGGAGCGTTTCGTTGTCCAAGTTCACCAGAAGCGCACTCTCCCACTTGCGGGCGAGCAGCGTCGCCGAGGTGCCAGCCATCGCGATGTCGAGGATGCCGCCGGACACCGCTGGCCATCGGATACCGAATGCGCAACGCCGGCACCTGGCCTCAGTTAGTTTTCAGACCAGGCGCGTGATGCCGGGAAACCCGTCAAAGCCGGTATCGAAGCTGAAAATCTGCTCGATCTCGTGTTCTTCCATGATCGCCAGATGAAGGGCGTCGCGCGCGGACAGTTTCCGCTGCCCAAGCACGATGGTCTTGGCGCGCTCTACGGCTGAGTGCCCGACCGGCAGCACCTGATCAACGACCCCGAGCAGCGCATCAAACGCAGCCTGAATTGCGTCGCGACGATCAATGGCGACGTACCGATGCAGAATCTCCTGCAGCACTTCAGCGTCGGTGACCAGCCGCGCGCGCTCACTGACGAGTTTTTCCAGCAACCGCTGTGCGTCCGCCTTATGCCGATGAGGCGCACCAACCAGATACATCGGGACATTCGAATCGACGAGTATCACCTCGACCCGGCTCCGTACCCTGACTCGATCTCCGCCAGCATGCGATCGATATCCGCAGTCGGAAATTCATGGCAGGCAGCAGCGCGGATGACGTCCAGCTTCTTGCCGGCACTGGTGCCGGGCACACGCCGGCGGGCGCTGGCCAGCGCCTGCCGGACCCACTCGGCGATGGACATGTGCTGGGCGCGGGCCATGCGCTGGATCTCGCGGTATTCCGCATCCTGCAGGATAACCTGAAGTCTTTTAGCCATATTATGAGTTTAAATGACTCATCATGGTGAGTCAATGTAACCATGGTAATTGCACTCCGGCAGGCCCTGCCCGCATCGCGCGGAGGCAAGGGCCTATAGACTTTCCGCCTCGGGATCCCGACCGCGCGTGCCCATGGGCGCGAAACGGCCGGACACCGCTGGCGATCAGATACCGAATCCGTAACACCGGCACCTTTGGCCCATGCGAATCAGGCGCATCCGGCGGCGGCCGTCGCGCGAAACGCGTAATATCGGCAAAACACGAGGAGCTTTCCATGGCAATCGATATCGGCATCAAGGACAAGGACCGCAAGGCGATCGCAGCAGGCCTCGGCAAGCTGCTCGCCGACAGTTACACCTTGTATCTGAAGACCCACAACTACCATTGGAACGTCACCGGCCCGATGTTCAATACGCTCCACCTGATGTTCGAGCAGCAGTACACAGAGCTGGCGCTGGCAGTGGACCTGATCGCCGAGCGGATTCGCGCACTCGGGCATCCGGCACCCGGTTCCTACCGCGCCTTCTCCGAGTTGACGGCCATCGAGGAGGAAACCGGCGTCCCCACCGCCGAGGAAATGATCGCGCGGCTGGTCGAGGGGCAGGAGACGGTGGTGCGTACCGCCCGCAAGCTGTTCACGCTGGTCGAGAAGGCGAACGACGAGCCCACCGCCGATCTGCTCACGCAACGCATGCAGATCCACGAGAAGAACGCCTGGATGCTCAGGAGCCTGCTCGAAACGCGTTGACCCGACAGCCCGTGCCCACCGCCGTGACTTGCGCGGGTAGCTTTCCGGGTCAGCGCGGCGCCAGCACGCCCGGGTTCATGAGCCCCTGCGGGTCGAGCTCCCTCTTCAGCGCATCGAGCAGCGCGCGCGTGTTAGGCGCCAGGTTGTCGTAGTAGCGATAGGTGCGGCCGATCTGGTTGGAGGCCACACCGAGCTCGTCATAGAGATCGAGCGTGCGCTCGCGCAGTTCCGCCACCAGCGCCGCACCGGCAGGGTTGGGTTGATCGGGTGGCAGCTTCGCCAGGAACGCCGGATCGGCCACCGCCTTGTGCAGCGGTAGCCAGCGGTCCGGCCAGTGGTAGACCACCTCGAAGCTGAACGCGTGGGTGTTCATCGCGGTGAAGAGCGTCGAGTACGTGACCCGGGCGGCGGCCATGCGCTCGCGGTACCCGGCGATGAAGGCACCAAAGCGCGCGATGATCCGAGGCGCGTCGCCATGACGCACTTTCGCGTTCAGCGCCAGCCAGCGCTCGCCCTTCGGGCCGACCACGCCGTTCAGGTTGTCGAACGGCGCCGCGCGCACGCCCATCGGGATAGAGTTTGGGATCTCATGCCCCCCGTGCCGCCGGAGCAGCGCGGCGCAGTGCTCGAGGTCGGCGGCGAGCCCCGCCGCCGTGCGCGCCGCGCAGGCCAGGTGCAGCGAGTGCCACCCCTCGGGCACCAGACGCTTGCCGGCCATGACGACCTTCACGCCGGCGCGAAGCCCGGCGAGTAGTCCCCCCTGGCCAGTGACGATACCGCCGAGCCGGCGCAGGTCGCTCGCGAGGTTGCTGGCCGCTATGCCGCGCGCCGTGGTCGCCGGGTCGAACACGTAGGCTTCCTCCGTCGCACCGCTGCGCCCGATCGCCGACAGCGCGGTCGCGGCGCCGACCGCGTCGGGGAACGCCCAGGACAGGAAACCGGTGTGCGCCGGCCGCTCGATGAGCCGGAACGTCGCCTCGGTCTTGATGCCGAGCGCGCCGCCATCGTGCAGGAACAGCCCCGTGAGGTCGGGCCCGTGGGTGCGGTAGAACGGTTTGCCATGGCGTAACGCCGCCTGTCCGGTGCGCAGCACCCGCCCGTCCGCGCAGACCACTTCCAGGTCGAGCGTATTGTCGGCAGCCGCGCCGTAACGCGCCGTGCCGTAAAAAAGCGCGCCGCCGGACAGGCCGCCGCCGACGGTGGCCGCCCGCCCCGAGAACGTGCCGAAGTAAGGCAGCCGCAGCCCACGCGGCGCCAGCGCGGCGTCGATGGCCTCCCAGGTGGTGCCGGTGCGCACCGTCAGCGTCATGCCCTCGGCGTCCAGCTCGACGATGCCGGACAGCTCGCGAGTGTCGACGATGACCGCGCGCTCGGTGGCCGGCACGTACCCGCCGGTGTAAGACAGCCCGCCGCCGCGGGGAATGATCGCGTAACCGGCGGCGGTGGCGGCGCGCACAGCCGCCGCGAGCGAGGCGGTATCCACCGGCCGGATGGCCGCCGCGCAGGTCGCACCCTCGACGTAGAGGTCAGAACTGAGCAGCGCGCGCGCTGCCGGGTCGGTGATCACCCGCTCGGCGCCGACACAGGCGGCCAGTGCGGCAACGAGGTCTGAATCGGCTGCGGTCGTCACGGTGGGCCGCAGTGTAGCCGACCCGAGCGGGTCAGCGCCGATCGCGGCGCCCGAACCGGCGTGGCGACCGGTGGCCGGAATTGCATGACTGATTCGCGCGACAATCCTGCAAATTCAGGTGCCTGCAGCTTACTTTCCAGTCCATGCCTAGCTTCGCTCGGCCCTCGTCTCAAGCGCGCCGGGCCGTTTCTGCTGCTGCCAAACGGCCCGGCGCAGAGCCCTCCGACACACCGGCGATGCGCGCGCGACGACCGACATGGCACGCTGATTCCAACCCCGGATGACCAGCCCCGTTGGCGTGGAACCGTGGGAAGTGACAGCAGCCGCCAGGCATGGCGCAGTTTCAGCCAGAAAAAAAAATTGCATTTTTCCCGTAAAAAACAGCGCCGGGGCTATCGGCGAGAAGCAAATATGTGTCTATACTTCGTGCCGCGTCTTGATCACTTCACTGTGAGGAGTACTGGAAAAATGGCGAAAAAGGGTGGTCCGCCGACCAAGTCGGAAATTCTCAATCAGATCGCGAAAGAGACCAAGCTGTCGCGCAAGCAGGTCAGCTCGGTATTCGATTCGTTGAACAGCGTTGTCAAGAAGAGCCTGCGCAGCAACGGCTTGTTTACCCTGCCGGGGCTGCTGAAGCTCAAGGTTGTGAAAAAGCCCGCGACGAAAGAGCGTGAGGGCATCAACCCGTTCACGGGGGAGAAGATGATTTTCAAGGCGAAGCCGGCCTCGAAGAAGGTCCGCGCATTGCCGCTGAAGGCCCTGAAGGGGATGGTCAACTGAGCTGACCCCGACTGGGGCGCCTTCACGAGGCCGCGCACTGCGCGCCTCGCAGAGCCCGGAGCAGCGAACGCTGCTCCGGGCTTTTTCTTTGTCAACGCGACAGCGGCTGGGGTGGCGCGGCCGGAGTCCCGGTGAGCTGCGCCGTGATCTGCGCTTTCAGCGGCGCGGCCAGGTCGGCCGCGCGCAGCACGGCGCCGCGCAACACGCGCAGCGGCAGGCGATCGTCGGTAAACAGCTTCACCAGCGCATTGGTACCGATATAGATCGGCCAGGTCGTGCGCCGGTGCTCGGCATGGTAGGCAGACAGTACGTCGTCACTGCCGATGTCGCGGCCCGCGCTTCGGGCCGCCACAATTCCCCGCGTCAGGACTTCGACGCCATAGAGTCCGAAATTAAAGCCGTGTGCCGTGACCGGATGCATGCCGACCGCCGCATCGCCGAGCAGTGCCAGGCGCGGTGCCACGAAACGATCCGCGTAGACCGCGACCAGTGGATACGCATAGCGTTCACCAGCCAGCCGCATGTCGCCGAGCCGGGCATCGAACTGGTCGCGCACCAGACGGTTGAATTCGTCGACGGGCATTTTCATCACCCCGTCGGCCTGGTCGGTCGTCAACGTGATGACGATCGACGACACATTGCCATTCAGCGGCAGCACCGCCAGCGTGCGGCCGTAGTGAAAGCACTCATGGGCAATCTGCTCGTGCGGTCGGTCATGCTGCATCCGGCAGACGATCACGACGCGGCCGAAATCGCGCATGTCCGCGCCGATGCCGGCGCGACGCCGGGCGTCGGAAAACCGGCTGTCGGCGGCTACCACCAGCGGCGCTCGCAGCGTGCGCCCGTCGGCCAGGCGAACCTCGGCCCCCTGCGGCGTAGCAGTCGAGCCCGCTACCGCAACGTTGTCGACAATCTCGACTGATGCGTGGGACAACGCGGCTTCGAACGCCATCCGGCGAATCAAATGGTTCGATACCAGGTAGCCAAGTTCGGTCTTGCCCGATCCCCTGGTGTCGAACTGCAGGAAAAACGACGAGGTGCCGTTCAGTACGCGCGCCTCGCGAATCGGCGCCACCTCGGCAGCCGGAAACCGCTCCCAGATCCCCAGCGACTTGAGTATGCCGACCGCCCGGTGAGTCAGCGCGATGTCGCGGCCGTCCACCGGCGGGTCGGCGAGCACCGCGCGCGGCAGCCGCTCGACGACCGCCGTGGAAACGCCGGCCCGGGCCAATGACGTGGCCAGCGAAAGCCCCGCCGGTCCTGCACCGATGACAATGACATCTCGTTCCATGGAGCTTTCATTCCTCAGGGCCCGTCAGTGTGCCACCGGGTCGCCGACGGTCAAGAGCCAGGGAACGAACTCGTCGGGCTGGGTCTCCGGGATCTCGGAGGACTCCTCGGCGGTGGCGCCGCCGACCGGTCGCGGCAGGCTTCGCGTGTTGCGGATGATCGACTGCCGCCAGCCCAGCACCGTCAGCACCAACGCCATGCCCCCGGCGAAACCGAGCGCCGCGCGCAGGCTGACGTGCTCGCCCAACCAGCCGCCGATCAGGGCACCCGGCCCGGCCGGCAGCGACAGCAGCACGAAGGCGGACACCTCCATGGCGGTGAGAAATCCCATCTGCTTGGGCGTGGCATGCAGCAGCACGGCGGCGGTCAGCGGCACGGCGAGCAGGGTCGCCTGGCCGCCGAACGAGCTGATGAGGATCGAGATCCACAGGCGCTGGTAGCTGCGATCGCGGAGCAGGTCGCCGGCCGGCAGGCGCAGCTCGGCGGGCCATCGGGGCCGGGTCGCTTGAGCAATCCGGTTCATGCGGAAAAGGGTGCAGGGTTTAACATGGCGGTGCAAACGAAGGAGCCCGATGCAGATCGACGTAATCCTGGAGGCGGGCCTGCCCGCTCACCGTATCGAGAAACTCGGCCGGATGGCCGAAAGCTACGGCGTGCAGACGCTGTGGGTGGCCAGCTTCCCTTCGCGGCGCGACCCGCTGCCGGCTCTCGCGCTGCTCAGCCGCTCGACCAGCCGCCTGCGACTCGGCACGCTGCCGGTCAGCCCCTACGAAGTGCATCCGCTGCGCATTGCCGACGGGCTGCTGACGCTGAACGAGTTGAGCGGCGGGCGTGCCACGATCCTGATTGGCGGGCTCGGCCACTCCGTCACGCGGGTGACCGGGCTGCAGCCAGTGCGGCGCGTCACGGCCGTGCGCGACTGCGTGCGGATTCTCAAAGGCCTGCGTGCCGAGGCGACGCTCGACTACGAAGGACCGATGTTCACACTGAAGAATTACCGCGCCGAATGGGCCACGCAGCCGCCGCCGCGAATCTATGCCGGTGCGACGTTCGAAAAAATGATGCAGATGGCGGCGGCCGAGGCCGACGGCACCATGCTGTCGGACGCGCCGCTGGCGCGGATGAAGGAAGTAACCGCATGGATGAACGCCGGGCTGCGGGCGGCGGGACGGACCCGCGATGAATTTCGCCTCAACAACTTCATGGCCTGGCACGTAAAACGCGATCGCGCTGCCGCCATCGCCGAGGCGCGCCGCGAGCTGGTATGGCGCGGGCTGCTGATGCCCTGGTTCACCGAGACGTTCCTCGATGCCAAGGACGCCAGGCTCGTTGAGTCGATGCGGCCGCGGTTCCTGCAGGCGTTTCTGTCGCGCAGTCCCGCGATCGACGGTGTCCCGGAGCCGCTCATCGAGAAGCTCGTCGAGCACATGACGCTGACGGGAGACCTGAGCGACATCGGGCGCATCGCCGAACAGCTCCGGCAACTGCAGCAGGCCGGACTCGACGAAGTTGCGCTGCGGCTTCACGACGATCCCGAAGAAGGCCTGCGGCTGATCGGCGAGCACCTGCTGCCCGCGCTCGCCTGAGCTCGCATGCCAGGATGACTGTATGAAGGCATTACTCCTTCTTCTCAGCACTCCCGCATTCAAGACGCTGATCACCATGCTGATTTCGGTGGTGGGTTATGCGTTCATCTTCGGGTGGGGGTATGCAGTCGGCTTCGTGCTGCTGATTTTCTGCCATGAGATGGGGCATTTCCTCGCCGCCCGCCGGCGTGGCCTGCAGGTTGGCGCACCGACATTCATTCCGTTCGTCGGCGCATGGATCGAGCTGAAGCAATTGCCGCACGATGTGGAAACCGAGGCCTACGTGGGCATCGCCGGGCCGGTGGTCGGCAGCATCGCTGCGCTGCTCTGCTACCTGCTGGCCATCGCCCAGGGCGGCGCGCTGATGATGGCGCTGGCCTACGCCGGGTTCATGATCAACCTGTTCAACCTGATCCCGCTGAGTCCCTTCGACGGCGGGCGCATTACCGCGATCATTTCGCCGAAAGTCTGGCTGCTCGGCGTGCCAGTCCTGATCGGCCTGTTCTTTCTGAACCCGAGCCCGATGCTGCTGCTGATCGCGATGCTCGCCGCGCCACAGGTGATGGCGGTGCTGCGGGGCACGGCAGAATCGAGCATGCCGGCCGGTTACTACGAGGTGCCGCCGCAGGTGCGGATGCGCTACGCGATGTGGTACCTGGGCCTGGCAGCGTTTCTCGCGCTGATGAGCCACGAGGTGCACCTGCGGCTCGAGGAAATCATGCGTTAGCCCTGCTTCCAGGGCAGGCCGCGCGCCTTCCAGCCGTTGACGCTGTTGCGGTGACCGTGTGCATCGAGGTCGCCCTCGAAGCCCTCGGCGATGTTGTAACAGGCCCGATAGCCTTCGGCGGTCAGTTCGCCCGCGGCCATCCGCGAGCGGCCTGCCGTGCGACACAGGAACAGGATGGGCGTATCCGCCGTGGCGCCCCGCTCCGCCAGCGCCTTCTTGAGCTCCGATATGAATGCGGCGTTCTTTCCCTGCTGGGTCATCCATTCGAGGCAGATTGCGGTCTTGCCGATACCGGAAAGGTCCGGCTGGCCGGTCAGAAACCACTCCATCTTCGTGCGTACGTCGACGAGAATGGCCGACGGGTCACGCTCCAGCCGCTGCCAGGCGGCCTGCGGGGAAATATCCCCCGCGCACGGTCCCGGCGCCGGTCCTGTCTGTGGTGCGGACATCAGATCCTCCCTCGGGATGCCGGTGGCACCCGCTTCCGTTACACTGCCCGGCCTGAATTATGGAGCGGGCACATAACCCGCCAAGAATAACCCAGCGGCCCGAGAAAGACGGAAGGACCTCCTGCAATGGCCATCATCCCCTTCGAGACCAAGATCGACTTCATGAATCCGCGGTGGAACCGCGACGCGTGGGCCCGCATCCAGGGCGACATGAACTCCGAGAAAGAGCGCATCGGCCAGTGCAGCGGCCAGATCATCGCGGTACGTCCCGGCGAGAAACTGCAGCCCTTCCTCGGCTTCCAGGTGTTCCTGGCCACGCGGCTGGTGCCGCTGCCCGACGGCAACATCCGCCGGCTCAACAAGGAAGTGATCTTCTACACCAGCCTGACGCGATCCGGACAGCCGGGCGAAATCATCGACGAGTTCAGGAACCCGTTCACCGGCGAGACCAACAAAGTCGTGCACGTGTGGAACGACCCGTTCAACTACACCATCAGCGATTTTCTGATTCTCGCTCCGGAAGATTTTCCGGGCGAGAAGCCGAAGGAGCCGCGCAAGTTCCCGCTGATCTTCCCCTGGCAGGAACTCGACAGCGAGACGCTGGTGCTGTCCACGGACATGCACCTGAACTACCCGAACCCGCTGCAGCCGGACAAATGGCCGCGCGAATCGTCTGGCCCGAAGGCGCAGGTGACCGAGATGATGCGCTACTTCGTCAAGCGCAAGGACCTCGAGAACCCGAACCTCACCGCCGTGCCTTACATCGGCACCTGGCATCGCATCACGCCGTGGTTACCTTGGATGCTGATGGGCCAGACGCCGGGCCATTGCATGTACGCCTCGACCATGACCGCCTTCGACTCCATCGAGAAGCTGCCCAAGCACGTGGTGGAATTCGCCAGGAAACACAAGCCGGACATCCTCAAGGCCCCGACCGAGGATTACGGCCCAAGCCACTCCAGCCTCGAGCACTACGCACGTGAGCAGAAGCCGGCGCCGGTGAAGAAATAACACGGTGTAACACGGTGCCGGTGTTACGGTTTCGGTAACTCGCCCGGCTTCCCGGGTTTTTGGCGGAGTTGTCGCGGGAGTAACCAAAACCCTGACACCGGCACCTATGAACGTCCTGATCGTATACGCGCACCCCGAGCCGAAGTCGTTCAACGGCGCAATGCGCGATCTGGCGGTGAGCGCCCTGACGGCCGCCGGCTACCAGGTCGTCGTGTCCGATCTCTACGCCGAGGGCTTCAATCCCGCGGCTGGGCCTGGCGATTTCGCCGGCCGCCTGAATCCCGACAAGTTCGATCTCGGCCACGAGCAGATGCATGCGTCGAAGCACAGCTCGTTCGCGCCGGAGGTGCAGCGCGAGATCGACCGGCTCATGGCAGCGGACCTGCTGATCCTGCAGTTCCCGATGTGGTGGTGGTCGATGCCGGCGATACTGAAAGGCTGGCTCGACCGGGTGTTCGCCTTCGGCGTCACCTATGATTTCGGCCGCACCTGGAACTGCGGCGTGATGCACGGCAGGCGCGCCATGCTCGCTTTCACCACCAGCGGTCCGGCAGCGAGCTTCTCGCCGGACGGGCGCAACGGCGACATGGAGCGCATTCTCTGGCCGGTGCACGGTGGCGTGCTGGCGTTGTGCGGCTACGACGTGCTGGCGCCGTTCATCGCGCACTCGGTGGCGTTCATACCGCCCGAGGCGCGCGAGGAGCAACTCGCGCAGTACCGCGAGCGGCTGCTCCACATCGGCGAAGACCAGCCGCTGTTCTTCCATCGACTCGAGGACTACGGCGCCGATCACCGCCTGAAACCGGAGATCGAGCCGCACACGCCGGGCCAGCACCGCGGCCGCCGCTGGCATCTGTAGATGGACACGCACGCCCTGTGGGCCTACCTGCACATCCTGCTCTTCGTCTATTGGCTGGGAGCGGATGTGGGGTTGTGGCTCACCATGGCGTTCGTCAAGAACCCGAAGCTGTCTTTCGAGACGCGCGCCACGCTGATCCGGCTGGCGTTCTATATCGACATGTTTCCGCGCGTGAGCTTTGCCCTGATCCTGCCGGTCGGCATGCAACTGGCGCGCAACCTGGATCTGTACCCGATCGGCGACGGGCTGCTCGCCGCCGGCTGGACGCTCGGCATACTCTGGGCCGCGCTGCACATCGCGGTCATCCTGCGCAAGGGCACCGCGCTGGCAGGGCGGCTGACGCAGCTCAACAAGGCATACGAGGCCGGGATGGGCCTGCTGTTTGTCGGCATTGGCGCGTTGTCGCTCGCCTCCGGCGGCCCGATCGATGCGCCCTGGTTTGCGCTGAAGCTGTTGCTGTTCGGACTGATTTTCTGGGTGATCCTCGGCATCGACACGGTATTCCAGCCGTTCACGACGATATTGCGCATGGGGTCGGCGGGCTCAACTCCCGGCCTGGAGGCCATCGTCACCCGCATGACCCACCGGACCATGGGCTGGGCCGGGTTGCTGTACCTGCTGGTTGCCGCGGTCGCATTCCTCGGGCGGGTCAAGCCGATCTGGTAACCAGCCTGCGGATAGACAGAAAAGCGCTCTCCGGCGATAGTGATTTCAACGGGCACTTGCAGGGGGAACGATCCGTGACCAATCTCAGCGTCATTCGGTGTCTTGCCGCAGTGCTGACCGGCATTGCCATCGCCGGCTGCGCCACGCAACCCAGGACGCCGGCCCGCGACGAAGTCGCGCAGGGCCGCGAACAACTGGTCCGCGCCTTCGATGCGGCATGGATCCGTGTCATCGCCAGCGGCAAGGACCGTGAGATCCTCAAGTCCATGCCGCCGCAGAAGCCAGGGCTCGCCGCGAGCTACATGGTGCGACTGGTCGACTGCCTGCCCGCGCCGGAGCTCGCTCCCTTCCCGGAAAAGCCGGTGGGACTGCTCAAGCAGATCCTCGACACCGGCGTGATCCGCAAAGGCGTGCAGACCGTGCCGACCACGCCCGGGGACACCGCCACCTGGTTCTCGCCGATCAGCGATGCCTATCTCGATGCCGTTATTGATGAGATCGAGAAGCACTACGGCGTGACGCTGAAAGTCGAAGAAGCGGCGCTGCCGCCAGGCCCTGCGCCCACCACTTCGCTGCTTCTCGACAACAAGGCCGATTTCATCGACCAGCTCAATGCGCTGGGCGGCGAGACACAGGGCATGCGCCGGCGCATTTCGCGGCGCTTCACCTGCACCATGAGCGCATCGAGCCAGTACATCCACATCCCGGTCGGCACATCACTGGCCACCGCCATCAACACGATGGACGACCTCGCGGCGCGACCGGATGTGCGGATCTGCGCCGGGCCACTGACCACGCAAACGGCGCGGGCCTTCCTGCCGAATCACAAAGTTTCAACTAAGTATGTCAATGACTTAAGCGCTTGTGTTAAAGACGTACAGGAAGGCCGCGCGGATGTCATTCTGAATCCGCTGCCAAGCCTGCAGATCGCCGACATCAAGGGCTTCAAGTCAGTGCACACACTGATCGTGGCGGGCACGCCGCTGTGGGTGGCGCTCGAAGGCATTGAATGCCCATCGGACGGTAATCCGCGCACCGAGGACATCTGCCGGGAAATCAACCCGCCGTAATTGCCCCGCGACAACCCGGGCTGACACGGACCACACGAGGAGCACGCTCATGTCGGACGAGAAAACGACACCGGGATCGAACTTCGACCGCCGCTCGGCACTCGCCGCGCTCGGACTGGGTGGAACCGCGCTGGCCCTGGGCAGCAGACCGGCACGGGCAGCGAAACGCCGGAAGAACTCGCTCAACCTCGACGACCCGGCCGACAACTGCAAGGCGCTGATCAAGTTGCAGGCTGACCTCTCCGGCAAGGATGCGATGGGCGGATTTCCCGGCGCGGTGTGGGCCTGGATACCCGGCGAGGGTAACTTCCTGCTGTTCAAGACCTATGGGATCGGTGTCAGTCACGTCGAGTTTCGCCCCGAAGAAAACGCCTGGCGTTTCTATCACCGCGAGGCGCAGCTCTATCTCGATCCGAACACCGGTGAGGTTCTCGAGAGCTGGCGCAATCCGTGGACCGAGCGCGAAGTCGAAGTACTGCAGGTCCTGAATGACCACGTCAACCGCCACTACCCGCTCTCCGGCGGACGCTTCCCGTTTCCCTGGGCCTACGAAATTCACGGCGATGACCTCGTCTTCCAGATCAGCGTGTTCCGCTTCGAAGACAGCATCATGCCGCGCAAGGACTATCCGCTGCATTCGCAGCACGACAAATACCAGACTACGGAACTGTGGGGCATGATCGGCAGCCATGCCGAGGTGCAGGACCCGGAGGTGACCTCCGCACACTGCGTGACTTCCTGGGCGCGAATTTCCGGCTGGCTACCCTTCATGGAGATGGGCAACCGCCCCGGCCAGATGGTCTATCACAGCCACTCCTACAAGCTGATGAAGGGGGTTGAGGAGATCCCGCCGAACATTCGCGCGTGGTTCGAGAAGAAAGCGCCCGAGTACTTCGAATCACCGAAGGAGTGGACGCCGCCCTCGGCCAGCATCGGCGCGTGGAATTACTCGAAGAAAATCATCGACGAGCGGCGCGCGGCGGGTCTGAAGGACGGCCAGACGCCGTTCGGCTGGCCGCGCTCCTAGAGCCCGATCGCGGCTTGCGCCGCTCCCACCATCGGGCCGCTATGCGCACATTTGAGACCGCAAATCCACCGCCAGCGCCCAATGCCGCGCTCGACGGCATGGAAGCCCGATGCGAGGCCATCGCCTGGCAGTTCATGGCGGCGTGGGGCTCGCGGGATCCGGAACAGGTGGTGCGCCTGCTGGCCGACGACGTCGTGTACATGATCTACGAGGGCGGGCCCGTGAAGAACGGACCGGCGGAAATCCGCGAGGTGCTCGCGCGGTTCATGCCGCGCTGGCGGCGTATCGAGTTCAGGGTGCAGCGTCTGGCCGTCGTCGGCCCGCTCGTCATCAACGAGCGGCACGAGGAATACGACGGCGTCGAGGGCCAGCCCGACTGGCGCTTCTTCGTCGCCGGACTGCTCGTGGTGCAGGATGGCAAAATCCGCCTGTGGCGCGACTACACGTTGCCCGGCAAGAAACAGATCTTCGACTGACCATATCGACACGAAAACGACGAACATGGCGACGACCCTGATGTCACGTTTGAATGCCGCCCTTCTGATCGCGCTGCTCGCCACCGCCGCGTCGGCCGCCGCCCCGCGCAAGGTCGGCGTGCTGTTCGTCGTGCACGGCGGATCCGACGAGCAGGACGTCGCCAATACCTTCGATTCAACGCTGCAGTTCTTCCAGTACGACCCGAACAACGTGATCTTCCGCAGCATCATCTGGAATCCCGCCATGTGGCCAAACGTCGTCAAGAGCGGCGACAGCCAGGCGTACGCCAATGCGGCCACCCAGCTGAAGAAGTACGCATTCCAGGGCAAGCGCATCGGCGGTACCGACCCGGCCACGCGGCTCGCCGACGAGAACCTGGCCGACATGACGCGCGAGCTGCGGCGCATCGGCCGCCAGCGTGGCATCGAGTTCATTACCGACATCGCGCAATGGATCGGCACCCAGGAGCAGGCCAACCGCTTGCCCTGGCCGCGTTACCTGTACCACCCGCAGGTGCCGAACGGCGCGAAGCTCACCTACTGCGGCAGCGCCTCCGACGGCGGGCCGTGGCCGGGCTGCGACCCCGAGCGCTACAACGTGGACGGCCCGGGCGAGCGATTGCTGAAGCAGGGCGCGAGCGAGATCGTCATGATCGACATGACCACCGGTGGCGTGCGCTTCTGGAAGACCTACGACGTCGTCAACATGACGCGGCGCATGGTGGCCGACTGGAACCAGCGCAACGGGACCGACGTGCGGGTACGCTGGGCCAACGATCCCACCGACCTGATGGCCGAGAGCTATCCGAAGGATCCGCCGAACTGGACCCGCTCACTCGGCCCGCCGAAGGCCGACTCCCGCGTGCCGCTGCAGGGCCGGCCCAATCCCGTAATCACCGACCCGCTGCTGATCGCGATGATGGCCGATGGCGTCGAAAAAGCGTTCAACCGCCGGGTGCCCATGCGCGACACCGCGGTGATGTTCATCAACCACGCGACCCGTGACGGCAACGAGACCTACGACCCGAAGATCGACGACACGCTGCTGCTCGACGATCTGATCAAGCAGGAACTCCTGCGCCGGCATCGCGGACTCAAGGCGGACAATATCATCGGCTCATGGATGGGCATCCGCGAGCCGAATCCGGCGATACAGGTCGGCGGCGCGGTGCGCTCCAATAAGGAACGCACCCGGGCCATGCGTGGCGAGGACCTCGGCAACGCCTGGCTCTACGAGTCGGCCAGGCAGTTGCCCGGCGGCGATCATCGCTATCGCTACTGGGAAGCCCTCGACCTGCTGCGCGAGCGCGGCGTGCGCCACATCGTCGTCATCTTCAGCCAGATCGTCATCGACAGCGTACTCAACCTGGTGGAAGTACCGAACCAGATCGCCAAGGAGATCGGCACGCAGACCTGGCTCAACGCGCGGCGGCTCGACTATGACCGGTACCCGGCAGTCGGCCACCCGTTCGCCGACTATTGGGGCGTGTGGATCGACACCGAGTGCCGGGTCGGCGACACCGGACAAACTCAGCCCTGCTGCCTGACGATGGGCGGCTGCGGCGACGGCCGCCCGTATCCGCCGCCGCGTCAGGCGCCGCTCACGCAGATCATGGAAGACACGGATCCCTCGCTCGGTTTCGACGTGCCCGCGTACGGTCATCTCGGCTATGACCCGGCGAAAGGACCGCCGAGCGACACCGCGCCGGTGCAGGAGCAGTATCGCGGCACGTGGGCGATGTGGCAGCCGCCGAACGGCGATGACCGCATGGGCAAACTGCTGGCCCGGCAGGCGGCAGCACTGGTGGCCGGCCCGTGAGAGTCGAGGTCATCCTCGACCCGGAGACCTCGCCGGCCGAGGCGCTCGAACTGGGCCTGATGGCCGAGCGCTACGGCATCCATGCGGTGTGGGCATCGAATTACCCCTCCTCGCGCGACCCGTTCCTCACGCTGGCGCCGCTCGCGCAGGTCTCGCGGCGCATCCGCCTCGGGCCGCTGGTCATCACGCCCTGGGAGCTGCATCCGCTGAAGATGTCGAAGGCCATTCTCGGGCTGGCCGAACTCTCCGGCGGGCGAGCCAACATTTTTGTCGGCGGCCCGACTGGCGTGCCCGGCGTGATGGGCATCAATCCGCAGCGCATGGTCGGGCACGTGCGCGAGGCGGTCGAGATCCTGCGCGGCGCCGGTCCGGACAAGCCCCTCAATTACAAAGGCAAGATCTTCCAGGTGTGGGGCTACCGGCCAGCATGGGCGACCGCGCCCGCGCCCGAGATCTGGATCGGTGCCAACAAGCCGCAGATGACGCGGCTCGCGACCCGGCTCGGCGACGGCATGATGCTCGGCGACCCGACGCCGGAGCGGCTCGAGGAATGCATGACGCGCATCGACGCGGGCCTCGCCGCGGCAGGCCGCCGTCGCGAAGAATTCCGCGTCAGCGCCCTGGTCGCCTGGCACGTCAAGGAAGATCCCGCCGCGTCCATCGCCGAGGCACGCGAGCAACTCGCCCTGCGCGGCATGCTGGAGCGCTGGTACATCGGCTCGTTCCTCGATGAAGGCGAGTGCGCGCTGGTAGAGAAGAACCAGGCCGCGTTTTTCCGCGCCTACAAGACGCGGTCGCCGCTCATCGAGGGCGTCCCCGAGTCGATTCTCGATAAGCTGGTGGAAAACCTGTCGCTCGCCGGCGGGCCCGACCGCATCCCGCACCACGTGGAACGGCTGCGCCTTTTCGGGCGCCTCGGTCTCACCGACGTTGCCCTCAAGCTGCACCGCAACCAGGCCGCCGCCATCCGGCACATCGGCGAGCACGTCGTGCCCGCGCTTGCGGCGTAGGCGCCCGGCGCCGGGGGCGGGGGAGCCACGATTCGGTGGTATAAATGCCAACCAGGGGAGCTGTACATGGACCGGTCAACCGAGATCGAACTCGAGGCCGCGGCGTTTCGCCGTCTGCTCGCACACCTCGATGCCCGCAAAGACGTGCAGAACATCGATCTGATGAATCTCGCCGGCTTCTGCCGCAACTGCCTCGCCAAGTGGTACCGCGCGGCGGCCGCCGAGCGCGGCATCGACATCACCGATGAGGCCGCGCGCGAGCGCGTCTACGGCATGCCCTATGCCGAGTGGAAGGCCCGCTATCAGAAATAGAAGAGAAAGGAGCCCGCCATGATCCGTCGCTTCATTTCCGTCTCGCTGCTGTTCGTTGTACTCGGCCTCGCCGGGCCGGTTCACGCCCAATTCTGGGACAAGCGCGCACTGAACGGCGATCCGGCCACAGCGAAGGCGGCGCTCGCGCCAGAACTCGAAGGACTCGGCAGCGCGACGCACCCGGTCACGACAACGACGAACCCGAAATCGCAGGTGTTCTTCACGCAGGGCGTGAACCTGGTTTACGCCTTTAATCACCCCGAGGCGGTCCGCGCGTTCAAGGAATCGGCGCGCCTCGACCCGAATAATGCGATGGCCTACTGGGGCTGGGCGCTCGCGCTCGGGCCGAACCTGAATCTGCCGATGCAGCCGGAAACCATCCCGGTGGCTTGGCAGGCCAGCCGCAAGGCGCTCGAACTGAAGGACCGCGCGGCGCCGGCGGAGCGGGCACTGATCGAGGCGGTCGCCCTCCGTTACAGCAATGACCCGCAAGCCGACCGCGCGGCGCTCGATCGCGCCTATGCCGACGCGATGGGGCGGGTAGTCGCGCAATACCCGGAGCATCTCGGCGCTGCCACGCTTTACGCCGATGCGCTGATGAACCTCTCGCCCTGGAACTACTGGACGCCTGACGGCCAGCCGCGCGAAAACACGCCGACGATCGTGAAGACGCTGGAGTCGGTGCTGGCGCGCGATCCCAATCACGCCGGCGCGTTGCACCTGCACATCCACGCCGTCGAGGCCGTGGACGCAGCGCGCGCCGAAGGCAGTGCCGACCGCCTGCTCAACCTGATGCCAGGCGCCGGGCACATGGTGCACATGCCCTCGCACATCTACATGCAGGTCGGGCGCTACGCGGAAGCCTATGCGGCCAACATGCGCGCCTCGGCCGCCGACGAGAGCTACCTCACGCAATGCCGCGCGCAGGGCATCGTGCCGCTGCTCTACTACCCCCACAACATGCACTTCCAGGTCTGGGCGGCGATGTTCCAGGGGCGCAGCGCCACGGCGCTTGCCGATGCGCGCAAGATCGCCGAACACACCCACATGGAGCCCGACGTGTTCGGCCTGCCCGAGCACTTCGACAACCAGCCGATGTACGTGCTGGTACGTTTCGGCCGGTGGGCCGAGGTGCTGCAGGAGCCACAGCCGCCGAAAAGTGCACCGTTCATGACGGCCATCTGGCATTACGGGCGCGGTCTCGCCTGGCAGCACACCGGCAAGACCGCCGAAGCGAAGCAGGAACTCGCGGCGCTCGACGCGATCTCCACCGATGCCGGCCTGAACGACAAGTACATGGCATTCTCGCCGCTGCCGAAGCTGCTGACGATCGCCAGAAATATCCTGGCGGCCGAAATCGAGGCGGGCGAGAAAAACTACGACTCGGCGATCGCGAAGCTGGAGCGGGCCGTGCGCCTGCAGGACAGCCTGCTCTACAACGAGCCGCCGGACTGGTATTTCCCGGTGCGGCACATCCTCGGGGCGGTGCTGCTGGAGGCGGGCTATGCGGCTGAGGCAGAAACCGTCTACTGGCAGGATCTCGCCCGCCAGCGCGAGAACGGCTTTGCGCTCTACGGCCTGATGCAGGCGCAGGAAGCGCAAGGCAAGACCGCCGATGCGGCGGCAACGAAAGCCCGCTTCGACGCCGCGTGGGCGCAGGCGGAGACGAAGCTCAGCTCGTCGCGCTTCTGACGTCTATGCCGGTTCGGCCTGGCCGATGTAGTGATAGGAGATGAGGCGCGGCCCCCGAGGTAGCACCTCCCGAGCACCGCGAAGCGAAAGCCGGCGTCGCGGATCAGGCGATCCATCTCGCGATTCAGCGTGCAGCCGGCCAGCCCGCGAACGACGGGCAGAAGCCGCGCCTGCGTGCGCGCCACGACCGGATCCGGGGCGAGGCCATGCTCGATGAACATCAGCCGCCCCTGCGGCTTGCGCACCCGGCGGATCGCCGCCAGCGCCCGCTCGGCCTCGGGGATCGAACACAGCGTCCAGGTGCTGACCACCGTGTCGAGGGAATGCGCTTGCAGCGGAATATCCCCGGCCCCGGCACCGATCAGCGTCACCGGGAACGGCGCGCGATCGGCGGGTAGCCGTAATCGCCGCCGCACACCGGGCCGGAATACCTGAACAGTGGATCGACGCCGCGTGTCGCGCCCATAACGGCGTGTTGCGGGTGGTCTTTCAGCCGGGTCATGAACGGACTCTCAGTGCCGGTGCCGCCTGACGGGCGACTTGATTGCGGGTACCCGCGCGGCCCGGCGCACCGGGCCGCCGGCCCGCAGTTTCGCCTCGACACTCGACACTTTTTCCTCCATCGTCTGCGCGCGGTCCGTGCGCGTGCCAAGCTTGATAGTGGTCGAAATACGCGGCGCTCCCATCGCGTGCAATCGCTCGTGGCAGACCTTGATGGCGGCGAACACCGCGTCCCAGTCGCCTTCGATATTGGTTCCGTAGGCGTGAAGCCGCGTCTTCAGGCGGGCCGCCTTCAGGATGCGCTGGCATTCAGCGATGTAAGGCGACAGCGAAATGCCGGTGCCGAGCGGGATGACGCACAGATCGACGATGACGTTCATGGCTTGTCCTCCGCGGGTCGCTGGCCGTGATTCTGACCGTGAGCAGCGATCTCGGGAAGCGTTGCATTCAGCAGGCCGTCAGTGAGCCTGATCAGCACCGCGATCTGCCGCCGGCAGAGATCGGCATCGAAACTCTCGATGCCGGGCACGGTCGACCAGTACGCCGTCATATCAGTGCTGATCGCAAAGCCCGGGATCTTGCGCTTGATCGCGACGTCGCCAGGCCCGGCCCACTGTCCCTGGCCGCGCGTCGGCACCCGCACGCGGGTGCGCGGCAGCGCCTCGGCCCGCACCGCCGCCACGGCCATTTCAATGAGCCTCGGGTTGTCCTGCGCGAAAATCAGCGTCATCTCTGGACGGCCGGTCGGCGCGAACTGCCCGCCCCGTTCGGCATACTCGCGCTGGCCGAGTTGCTCGACACCCACGCTCGCGACTATCCGACGCGCCAGGTCCGCATGCCGCTCGTACCAATCGACCAGGTGCCGGCCAGGCATGTAGTGCTGCGGATCGAGCAGGATCAGCAATGTGCGCTGGCGTGAGTTCTGCGGAATTCGCGCGAAATGATCGACCATGGCCAGAATGCCCAGCGCACCGTTCTCCTGTGTCAGATTTGGCCCATCCGTGTGAGTGACCAGCAGCACGAACTCATCGGCGGTGTTGCCATAATTGCGCCCCGGAACAAACCCGTAGAGAAAATACGGCTCGGCCGGCTCGCTGTGCGCGCGCAGGGTCAGCGTTGCGGTGCGACCGGCGCGCGCCGCATCGCGCACGACGCCACCCGCCTGCCGATCCAGATACAGGCCCGGCACCCCGACTTCCCCCGGCGACAGCAGCGGGAAGGTGTACAAGCCGCGGGCGCGGGCCGGACTCATGTCGAAGATCACGACGCCGCCGGCTGCGCCAGCCCTCTTCAATATGTCACCGAAGCGGCCGAAGCGCATCGGGTAATTGACCTGGTACCACTGCTCCGTCGGCAGGGCCGGGGCGGGCTCGTCATCAGTCGCGTACACATGCCCCGGCGGACGAAACATGGCCGGCAACGGATCCGGCAGCGGCGGCACGTCGAACACGACGATCCTGCCTTCGAGTTCGGCCGGCGGACGCTCGCGGTCGTACCAGACCAGCGGCGCGGTGATGCCCGCCTCGCTCGTCGAGCCCGAATACGCCCAGTACGAAGCGACAGGCACCGGATCGCCCTCTACGCTGAGCGACCACTGGCCGACGCGGGGGTCATCGGCCGTGTACCAGCGTCGATAGGGCACCGGCTCGCGAGCGAGATCCACCACGCCCCGCGAGCGTAACGCCCGCTCGACGAATTCGAGATGCGCGCGCCAGGCCGGACTGCCGGCGAACGTCGGCCCGGCGGCCGCCTTTGTCTCGTGCCAGCGCTGCAATTCCCGCACCGAAACGAGCTCGTCGGGCGATGTGCCGTTTCGTGCCGGCGCGCAGCCGCAAACCACTGCAGCAGCGGTAACCATTGCCAGCATGCCGTTGCGTTTCGTCCGCGTCGCATTTCTCCCGCTGGCCGGATTCCGGTACATTCCCCGCCCCGCCCGAATCATCGTGAGCCCGCCATGAATCCGTACCTCATCGCTATCCTGCTGCTCTGCTGCAGTAATGTCTTCATGACCTTCGCCTGGTACGCCCACCTGAAAAACCTCGCCGGGCGGCCGTGGGTCATCGCGGCGCTGGTGAGCTGGGGCATCGCATTCTTCGAGTACATGCTGCAGGTACCAGCCAACCGCACCGGCCACCAGGTGATGACCGTCGGGCAGCTGAAAATTCTGCAGGAGATCATCACGCTGAGCGTATTCGTTCCCTTCGCGCTGTTCTACCTGCGGGAAAAGATCACGCTCGATTACGTGTGGGCCGGGCTGTGCCTGTGCGGCGCGGCGTTTTTCCTGTTCCGCGACAAGCTCGCGGCCTGACCGCTTAAGCCAGGGCGGGCACCACCCGCTCGCCGATCAGCCGGATCGCGGTATCCGCTTCCTCGTGCAATTCCAGTGTGACGTCGGTGAGCCCCGCATCGCGCATGGCCGCAAGGCGCGCGACGAAACGCGGCACATCGGCGGGGGTGCCGGTCAGCGTCAGGTTGTCCACGCAGACATCGAGCAGCCGATCCGGCACGCCCGGCACCGACGACGTGCCCGCCGGGACCATGCCGTAGATGTCGGCCTTGTGCGCCTCGATGACGTCGTACTCGGCATCGCTCATGAACGTGGCCAGCACCCAGCGCCGGAACAGCCCGCGGTAGCCAAGCCAGCGGCGCGCCTCTCCCCTGGCGCGTGCAGCATCGGTGTAGACGTGCCAGGCCAGGAAGTTATTGAAGCGGAACGCTGCCGCATTTCGGCCGAATTCGCGCAGGTGCTCCTTGACCCAGCCGATGCGCTCCGCGCAGATCGCCGGCGGCAGATCGGAGAGCATCACCCCGTCGGCGAGGCGGGCCGCCATGCGCAGCATCTGCGGCTTGTTCGCGGCCACCTCGACAGGTGGCTTCGGCGCCTGCGCCCAGGCGGGCCAGTAACCCTGCACGCGAAACATTTCGCCCGCGAACGACAGCGGCGCCGCGCGTCCCGCACCTTTCAATATTTCGACGCACTCGCCGACGGCGCGCACGCGCCGCGCGGGTCGGATGCCGAGCGCCTGCAGCGCCTCGCCGCCGCCGCCCACCACGATGCGCGCCCGACCCGCGGCCTGCTCGTTCAGCGTCAGCAATGCGGTAGCGATGCGCACCGGGTGGGTGTCGTAGGGATTCACCGCGATGGGCCCGAGGCCGATACGGTGTGTCGCCCGGGCAAGCGCCACGAGGTTCGAGAATGGGTCACGCGAGGCGAGATAGCTCGCCGTCCACACGGTGCCGATCCCGTGCATTTCGGCCATCGCGCCCAGCCGGGCAATCTCCTCCGGGGGTGACTGCGCATCGAGGACGATGTCGATCTTCACTTGACGGCGGGCTCCAGTCTTCAGCCGGCACCAGCCTACCACCGGGCGGGCGAGCTGGCGGCGGCTTTTGCAACGCCGGTGGCGGCCGGGGCATGATGCGCTCCGCCACCGGCCAACGGGGAACAAGCCATGCACCTGGAGATCATTCTCGAGCCCGACATCACGCCCGAACAGGTGGCCGAGATCGCGGTCGCAGCAGAAAACTACGGCTTCCGCGCGCTGTGGCATTCGAACTACCACCAGAACTGGGACGCGTTCGTTTCGCTGGTGCCTGCGGCGCTGGCCACGAAGAAAATCAAGCTCGGCGCGCTGGCGGTCAGCCCCTACGAGATGCACCCGCTGAAGATCGCCAATGCGCTGTTGTCGCTGAACGAGATCAGCAAGGGCCGCGCCATGGTCGCCATCGGCGGCGGCGGCTCGGTGATGGGCGCGATCGGCATCAAGCTCGACCCGAAAGCCAATCGCATCGTGCGCAGCGTGCGCGAGGCGACCGAGATCGTGCAGAGCGTGGTCTCCGGCAAGTTCTCGATGGGCTACACGGGCGAGGTCTACAAGGTCACGCGCCCGTTCAAGCACGCTTGGGCCAAATCCCCGCGGGCACAGGTACTCACCTGCTCCACCGGCGAGCAGATGCTGCGCATGGCGGGGCGGGTCGCCGATGGCACGCAGATGAGCGACGTAACGCCGGAGAAAATCGGCCACCACATGGAAGCGCTGCGCCAGGGCCTTGCCGAGCGCAAAACCCCTGCGACGGACTTCCGCGTCGGTAACTTCTGGGCCTGGCATATCAAGGACGACCAGGCGAAGTCCATGTACGAGGCGCGGCGCGAACTGGTGTTCCGCGGGGAACTGCTGCCGCCGAAGTACGACATGCTGCCCTATGTGACCGAAGAAGAGCGTCAGCTCGTCATCGACAGGTGGCAGAACTTCGCCAAGGCCTTCTGGACCCGCTCGGGCGTGATCGACGACGTGCCCGAGTCCATCGTCAACCGGCTCATCGCGGCTTGCTCGTCGGCCGGCGGCATCGGCGACATCGAAGCGCAGATCGAGCGCTTCCGCGTGTTCGAGAAGGCGGGCCTGACAGACCTCTGCATCCGGCTGTTCGACGAGCCCATGGCGGGTCTGAAGATCGTCGCTGAGCACGTGCTGCCAAAGTTCGAACGTTACTAGAACGGGAAAGGACGATCACCATGAACAACCGAGCGGCTCTGGCTATTGCCAGCATCATGGCCATGCTCGCTGCCGCGCCGGGGCAAGCTGCCGGTCCGGCAGACTGCGCCGATCCCGGGTCCCAAGACTTCGACTTCTGGGTCGGCGAGTGGAACGTTACTAATGTCGGAAACGGCGATCGCGTCGGGCGCAATCGAATCGAGCCGATCCTCGGCGGCTGCGTGCTGCGGGAAACCTGGGCGGGCGCCTCGGGCAACTCGGGAACCAGCCTCAACTTCTTCGACACACAGCGTGGCCGCTGGCGCCCGTTCTGGGTGTGGCGACAGGGCACCACGCTCGAACTGGAAGGTGAATATCGGGATGGGCACATGGTGCTCAGCGGCGAGGCCTGCGCGCCGGACGGCAAGACGACGCTGAACCGCATCACCTGGCACAACAATGCCGACGGCACCGTGCGCCAGCAGTGGGAGATCCCGCGAGACGGTGGCCAGCCCTGGGAGACGATTTTCGACGGCATGTGCCGCAAGCGACCCTAGACCGTGCGCATTCACTTCGTCTTCCAGCCCGACTCGCCGGATCGCTTTCGCGATCTCGGCCTGCTCGCCGAACGGCTGGGATTCGAGGCGGTATGGACAGCCAATATTCTTTCGGCGCGGTCGCCCTACGTTGCGATGTCGGTACTGGCAAGGGAATCGCGCACACTGCGCCTCGGGCCGGTGGCCATCAGTCCTTTCGAAGAGCACCCGGTGAAGATCGCCAGCTCGATTCTCGCCCTGAACGAGCTGGCGCACGGACGCGCCAATATCGTCATCGGTGGCGGCGGCGGCACATTGATCGGCATGGGGCTGAAGCCCGCCCGGACCAGCGTGTATCCACGCATGGTGCGCGGCGTGCGCGAGTGCGTGGAGTTTCTGCGCGCGATCCGGCCCGACCGGCCGCTCGACTACGCGGGAGAGATCTTCAACGTACACGGTTACCAGCCGGCCTGGGCCAGCGCGCCGCTGCCACGGATTTATCTCGCGGCCAGCAAGCCGCAGATGTTGCGGCTCGCGGGCGAAGTGGCCGACGGTGTGATGCTGAGCGATCTCACGCTGGAGTCCCTGCCCGGCGCGCTTGCCGGGATCCGCCGCGGGATTGCCGCCAGCAACAACCCGCAACGAACGATCCGTATCAACAATCTGCTGGCATGGCACGTGAAGCCCGATCGCAACGCAGCCTTTGCCGAGGCGCGGCGCCATCTCTGGGTGCGCGGTATCTGGGAGCGCGCGCGGCTGGAGCCCTGGCTGTCAGCGGCGGACTGCGATGTGGTCATGCGCAGCCTGACCGGCTGGCAGAAGGCCTACAGCCTTGGCCTGCCGGAGATCCCCGGAGTGCCGCAACGAATCGTCGACGCGCTGGTCGACGGTCTGACGCTTACCGCGGATCATGCGGGCATCGACCGGCTGATCGAAAAACTGCGTGCGTACCGGGCTGCGGGCGTCGATGAGGTCAGCCTGCGGCTCTATGACCAGGCGGATGAGGCAATCCGGCTGGTCGCCGAGCGGGTGGTCCCCGCGTTGAATTAGGCTCCCATGCGAAGACCGCCCGCCGCCCGTCCGCGTCAACCCGTGGTAGCATTTTCCAACATTCTGCAAAGGAACCGACAATGGCAGACCCCACACCGGCCGGACGCCCCGCGCTCGACAGGCACATCGCCTACTGCGGCCTGGACTGTTCGGGTTGCGAAGTATTCCAGGCCACCGCCTGGAACGACGACGGCATGCGCAAGGCCTACGCCGACAAGGTCTTCAAGGCCTGGAAGGTGCAGGTCGAGCCAGCGAAGATCAATTGCTTCGGCTGCAAGGACCAGCGTCCGAAGAGCGGCTATTGCGCCACCTGCCAGGTGCGCCAGTGCGCCATCGATCGCGGCCTGGAGAACTGTGCGACCTGCCCGGACTATGGCTGCGAGAAGCTGCAGAAGGTCCACGCCGCGATGATCAACGTCGGCAAGGCGGTGAATGGTGTAGCCACGGCGAGCCTCAACCTGCAGGCCATGCGCCGGGAACTCGGGCTGACCTGACGGCGGTTACCGCACGGCTGCACGGCCTTACCCGCGTCGCGACCTGGTTCGCGGCAAGGCTCTGCGCCTGCAGCCGGCGCCGCCGGCAGTTACAAACCGTTACAGCTGCCGTGAAACCGCGGGCTCGCCGGCCACGAAAACTCCGCCATAGACAGTCGGAGGACGAATCATGAACCGACGTACCGGCATCCTGACCGCCGCCGCTTTACTACTTTCCGGAGCGCCCGCCATGGCCATCGAACAACCCAGCTACCGCGTCATCGAAAAGGACGGGGATTTCGAGATCCGGCAGTACGAATCCTATCTTGTCGTCGAGACCCTGGTCGCAGGCGAATTCGCCTCGGCCGGTAATGAAGGTTTCAGGCGGCTGTTCAATTACATCACCGGCGGCAACCGCGCCCGAAGCGGCATCAGCATGACCGCGCCGGTGGCACAGTCCTCACAGGAAATCGCCATGACCGCGCCCGTGAACCAGGCCGAAGACAGCGGCGGCTATTGGATTTCCTTCGTCGTGCCTTCGCAGTTCACGCTCGACACCGTGCCGCAGCCGGTGGATCCGCGCGTCCGGGTGCGCGAAGTTCCCGGCCAGCTGGTCGCGGTGCTGCGTTACTCCGGGATGTGGAGCGAGGGCAAGTATCAGCGCAAGGAAGCCATGCTGATGGATTTCATCGCCAGCCGCGAATTGATCACCGCCGGCAGCGCGCAGTTCGCACGGTACAACCCACCGTTTATGCCGCCGTTCCTGCGCCGCAATGAGATCATGATGCCGCTGGCTGGCGCGCCAGCGGCGCTGGAGAACGCTGCGCAGGATTCCAGGCTCCGGCAGGTCCGCCACGCCGCGGTAACCCCCTGAGCGCAGTCCGCACAATCGATACGGGCAAACCGAAACGACACGCGCGCCATGCGGTTACAACGCGATACAAAGTGTTACCGAATCGACAGGACATGGTGCTGTCTCGGGGCTATAAATGCATCATCCGGTTATTGAAACCACCCCAGGAAAAACCGCCATGATGGATGCATTCAAGACTCTTCCGGGCAAAGAACGCCTGGAGTTTGGCCTGGTCAGCGCACTGTTGCTCGCCGGCCTGATTGCGGTCGTCGCGATCCTGTTCTTCTGAGCGCATGGGCCCGCCTGTGCTACCCGCAGGCGGACCTTCCCGCCGCGCCACTGCGGCGCGGCGGGTCCGGCAGCAGCTCTGGTCGCTGCAAGCATTGACAATGCAGGACACGTCGTCACGATGGAAACCAGCAGCCGTTTGGCTGCCCGACCAGGATTGACGCATGGAAGAGAATCCATCGAAACGGCTGCGCAAGTCGCAAGACAAGGTTATCGCGGGCGTCTGCGGCGGCATAGCCGATTGGTTGGGCTGGGATCCTACCGTGGTTCGCGTCGGCTATGTCACCGTCACCATCGTCAGTGCCGCGTTTCCCGGCATCCTGCTTTATCTGCTGCTCTGGGCCATCATGCCCCCGCCGCTGGAAACCCCGTCCAGCTGATCCGCCCCGGCATTCACCCCTTCGCCGCCGACGCGTTACAGTAGGCGCGGCCGGATACAGGGGACACTTGCATGGCTGACAAGCCGACATCCGTCGTCGCCGCGGTTTGCCTGGGCTGCGTGGGCGTGTTCGCCATCATGGCGCAACCGATTCTTACCGCCGTGCTGGTCGGCCAGCTTGGCATGTTTCCT
This sequence comes from uncultured Chromatiaceae bacterium, assembly GCA_964403135.1. Lineage (GTDB taxonomy): Bacteria > Pseudomonadota > Gammaproteobacteria > Steroidobacterales > QUBU01. The sequence continues at coordinate 56,439 of CAYOFE010000002.1, forward strand.
GGCAATGCCGGTGGCATCTCTGCCTCGGAAGCGCTCGGCACCGCCCTCGGCCCCGTAGCGGCCATGTTCTGGATGCAGCGGGTGGCGTGGCGCATCGCGGCCATCGTGGCGCTGGCCGTGGTGATCGTCGGCAACGCCGTCAGCGCAACGCAATCTGACGTCACGATCCTGCTCGTCCTGCGTTTCGCCGTGGGCTTGCTCGGCGAAGGCACCGCCTTCGCGCTGGCGATCGCCATTATCAGCAGCACGGCGCAGAAAGATCGCAACTTCGCGTTTCTGGTTGCCGCCCAGGTCGTGCTCGGCGTGGTCATGTTCCTGATGCTGCCGTTTCCGCGCGGTGCCGGCGCCAGCGGCGTGTTTCTGCCACTGGCTGGATTTGCACTGATCGCGCTCGCCACCGTCGGCTGGATACCGCAACCGGCGGGCGGTGCCGGCCACCAGGCTGCGGGCGGCGGATCGGCGGCACCAGCCATGTACGCCCTGCTGGTGATGCTGGTCTGGTGCACGGGACTCGGCGCCGTGTGGGCCTTCGTCAAGCTGATCGGAAGCGCGGGTGGAATCGAGGAAACTGCGGTCGGGCAGGCGCTGGGCCTGTCGACCGCCATTGCCACCGTTGGCGCGCTCGCCGCCTCGGCGATCGGCGATCGATTCGGCCGGATACTGCCGGTATCGGTTGCCCTGCTGGCACAGGCGGTGATGGTGTTGCTGCTACAGGGCCAGATGAGTTGGCTGCAGTTTGCGGCCACCGCGGCGGTATTCCAGACTTTCTGGAACCTGACCGGGCCGTACATCATGGGGACCGTGGCCCTGAGCGACACCACCGGCAAAGTCAGCCTGCTGATCCCCACCGCGCAGATCGGCGGGTTTTTCCTGGGTCCGGTCGTGGTGGGCAGGTTCCTCGCCGATGACAGCTACACCGCGGTGAACTACGTTGGCGCTGCCTGCATCCTGCTGGCACTGGCGCTGTTCATCCCGGCGGCCGCGCGGCTCAAAGGCATCCCCGGCAAGACGGGCCACTGAAAGGCGCAACCGGGCATTGCGCCCGGCCATCGGCGGATTTAAGATATCCGCATTAATGCAATTGCATTAGCGGCGGGTGCGACTTGAGAAGAGGCAGGCCGGGCACGCGGGAGCGGATCCTGGAAACAGCCGAGCGGCTGTTCGCCGAGCACGGCATCGACCAGACCTCGGTGCGCCAGATCAACGCGGCCGCCGGCCAGCGCAATGCCTCGGCGACCGCCTATCACTTCGGCTCGCGCGACGCGCTGCTCGCTGCGGTGCTGGATTACCGGCGCGAAGCGATCAACGCGCGGCGCATGGAGCTGATCAATGACATACGCCGTGCCGGCCGCGAGCGTGAACTGCGGGCGCTCGTCGAAGCGCTGGTGCATCCGCTGGCGGAACGGTTGGGCCGCCGGCCGGAGGGCGACCATTACATCCGGGTGATTGCGCAAGTCACCGGCCACCCCGTTTATCACCAGCTGATCCAGGCGCGCCTGCCTCACGGCACGGGACTCGAGCAGCTACTCGATCTCATGCGCGCCTGCCTGCCCCAACTGCCCGAGCACATCCTGCGGCAACGATTCGGCATGGCGTTACGCCAGATCTTCAACGAGCTCGCCGATTTTCAGCGCCTTCACCTCGCGCGCCGACGAGGCGCCACTTCGAACGTACCGCTGTTCATCAGCAATCTTGATGATGCGATCGCGGGCATGCTTTCCGCACCGGTTTCTGCCGCCACCCTCGATGAAATAAAACGCAACAGACCCAGCGCGGCCTGAAGGAGGATTCCGTGGCTTACCGCAAAATCAAGATCGACAGGGTTTCGGGGCATATCGGCGCCGAGATCAGCGGCGTGGACATCAGCAGGCCGATCGATCAGGACACGCAGGCGGAACTGCGCCAGGCGCTGCTCGATTACCTGGTGCTGTTTTTCCGCCATCAGCCGCTGGAGCCTGCCCAACAGGTAGCCTTTGGCCGGCAGTTCGGCAAGCTGCACATTCACCCCTACATTCCCGCGTTGCCCGGTCATCCGGAAGTACTGGCGATGAAAAGCAAGCCGACCGGGCCGGCGGAATACGCCTACCAGGCCAACACCTGGCACACGGACCTGACCTACGTGCAGGACCCGCCGATGGCGCGGATCCTGCATGCCGTGGAAGTGCCGGACGCCGGCGGCGACACCCTGTGGCTGAGCCTGTATGCCGCTTACGATGCGCTCTCGGCGCGCATGAAGGAATTCCTGACCGGCATGACTGCGGTGCACGACATCGTGGTGAGCATGCCGGACGATTTCCTGGATCAGGAGACGGTTTCTCAGCAGCTCGAGCGCATGCACAAGGTCACGCCGGAAGTCGAGCACCCGGTAGTGGCGACGCACCCGGACACGGGGCGGCGCTTTCTCTACGTCAACCGCAACTTCACCAAGTACCTTAAGGGACTGACGCGCCCGGAAAGCGATGCGCTGCTTGCTTTCCTGTTGAACCACATCGAGCAGCCCGAGTTCCAGTGCCGCCTGCACTGGTCGAAGGGCACCACGGCGATGTGGGACAACCGCTGCACCCAGCACTATGCGGTGCTCGACTACAATCGCCAGCGGACCATGCACGCCGTAACGGTCTGCGGCGAGCGGTTGCGCTGAACCGCCCGCGCGCTCGTCAGCGTGCCAGCAGCGGCACCGGCGTGACAGCCCAGTCGGCAGGGTCGGCCCGTCGCGCCGGTGACGGAAACGAGTAGGCCACCCGGCCGCGATTGCGGGCCATCTGCTCCAGGTCCATGCGCCAGCCACGCCTTTGCCACTCGGCGATGCGCCCGCGGAAGTGCATGATGATGTCGTCGGCCGGCACGACGAACTCGCCGACGGCTTCTTTCGACGGGATCGGCGGATCGAGCTTCTCGATGACGATGCGGTCTTCTTCGACGGCCACGGCCATGCGCCGCAGAAAGTTCTCGTTGAACTTCGGATCCAGCATGCAGTTGCGCTGCATCACCAGGAAAATCTCCAGGTCCAGCTCATCGCGTGGCACCGCGTAGAGGTAAATGTGCATCTTGTCGTTGGCGTTGAAATTCACCCGTGTCCAGGTCGAGGCCACGCCGTGATAGCCGGAGCCTGACTCGTTCCGGCCTTCCGCCTGCATCTTTCTCATATCGGCGTCCGGCAACTGCGGTGAGTAGAACACCACCATGGCTCCGGCGCTCCACAGGCTCGTTTCCTGCACGTCGATCTTCGGCACCTTGTAGTTGGTGTCTTTGCCCGCCATGCCGAACCCGGCGTGCACGTACTCGACGTGCGATGGGTCGGACTGGTTCTCTACCAGCCGGATGTAATTGCACTTCCAGCGGTAGCGCATGGTAAGCGTCACCCAGCCGGGCTGGCCATACTCATTGCACGGCATGATGGTGGGGCGCTCGGCTTCCGGCAGATCGCCGAGAAACACGAAAATCAGCCCGTAGCGCTCCTCCACCGGATAGGCGTCGATGCGCGAGCGCCGCGGAAGCTTGTCCATCGGCCCGAGCGAGGGAATGCGCTCGCAGGCGCCGGTGCCGTTGAACTTCCACCCGTGGTACGGGCATTGAATACAGTCGCCGACCACCTTGCCGTCGCCGAGAGACCCCCCGCGATGACTGCAGGTGTTGTGGGCACAGTGCGCGCGGCCCTGGGTATCCCGCCAGAGCACGAAATTCAGCCCCAGCATCTGCACCTTGAGCGGCTTGTCGGCCAGCAGACTGCTGCTCTCTTCGGCCGGATACCAGAAGTTGATGAACACGGCTGTTCAAGCCTCGCATGTCCAGATCTGCCGCGGAGCGTAGCCGTCGCGGCGCAGGAAATGCTCGGTGTACACGACGCGCTCGGGCTGCAGCCTCATCAGTTGGCCGCGCGGCGGCTCCTTGAAGGGCCGGCCGATCTCGAATGCCGAAGCCGGCCACTTGAACACCTGCATGCCCCGTTCCCAGCCCGGTGTGCCCGGGTCGAGCAGCTCGGCGGTGCCGAACAGCTGGCAACCGAGCGCGCTGGCCCAGCCGGCCATCGGGTTGGCCACAGCGAGGCAGATGCGCGGGTCGCGCTGCATCGCTTTGAGCTTCGGGCTGTTCGGCTGCGGGAACACGTACACCGTGAGGCCGTCGGCGTAGAACTCCAGAGGACTGACGATCGGGCCGTTCTTGCCGAGCGTGCCGAGGTACCCGATGTTGGTCAGCGTCAGCACGCGTTCGATGCGGCGTTGCAGTTCCGCACGGGGCAATGGCTTTTTCGGCCAGTTTTCGGGCTCGAGCCAGGGATGGGCAGCGCTCATGATCTTCCGCCTCCGTTGTTCCTGCGGCAGCGACCGATTATGGCACGCGCGCCGCAGCCCGCGTACCGCGGCAAAGTGTCGCTGTCCTGACCATGCTGCGGACTTGCGCGCTGGCGGGACGGCCCGCGTGCCGGCGTTCTTCTGCACGGTATGCGAAGATCTGCGGCCCGAACCGGCACATTTTCGTCATGGAGAAGAATATGCGCAATCTCGCGTTGCTGCTGCTTGCGACTCTCATCGCCGTTCCCGCCGCCGCTGCCATCGAACCGGGTAAACCCACCGTGCTCATCACCGGCGCGAACCGCGGCATCGGGCTCGAATTTGTCCGGCAACTCTCGCAACGCGACTGGAACATCATCGCCACCGCGCGCAATCCGGCCGCGGCAACCGACCTGCAGGAACTGGCGAAAAACAACTCGCGCCTGGTGATCGAGAAGCTGGACGTCACCGATCATCCGGCAATCGACGCGCTGGCCGCGAAGTACCGGGATCAACCCATCGACATCCTGTTGCTGAATGCCGGACTGACGCCAACCTACGTGTCTGCCTTCAAGCCGCTCGCCGGTGTGGACATCGGCATCGCGCGGCAGAGCTTCGAAGTCAATGCGCTCGGGCCGCTGAAAATGTGCCAGGCACTGATGGACAACGTGGCGGCCTCCGGGAAGAAGCAGATCGTGGTCATTTCCAGCAAAGGCGGCTCTTTTGCGGAAAGCCCGAAGTTTCCGATGATGTACGAGTACCGGGCCAGCAAGGCCGCGCTCGACATGTACATGTACACGC
>CAYOFE010000003.1:0-33137 GCA_964403135.1 uncultured Chromatiaceae bacterium
TCCGCGAGGGCGGACGCACCGTCGGCGCCGGCGTGGTGGCCAAGGTCATCGAGTAAGCCCGGAGCGAAACGCCAGTAGCTCAATTGGTAGAGCGTCGGTCTCCAAAACCGAAGGTTGGGGGTTCGAGACCCTCCTGGCGTGCCAGGGCGCTTCACACAAACGGTTAATTCAGGCGGATGAACGAAAAGACTGAGACAAGTCCAGGGATACTGGACACGGTCAAGCTGGCTGCCGCCGTAGCAACCCTGCTGGCAGGCGTGGTGGCGTACTACTGGTTCGCCGACGCCTCGCAGCTGGTGCGCGTGCTCGGACTGCTGGCAACGCTTGCGCTCGGCATACTGATCGGCTTCCAGAGCGCGCAGGGCAGGCTGGTGTGGCAGTTCATCCAGGGGTCGCAGGTCGAGATTCGTAAGGTGGTCTGGCCGACGCAGCAGGAGACGATGCAGACCACGCTGATCGTGATGGGATTCACGTTGATTATGGCGGTCTTTTTTCTCTTCGTGGACTGGTTGCTGCTGCTGTTCACCCAGTTCGTCACCGGGCGTGGGGACTGAGGCATGGCGCTGAAGTGGTACGTCGTGCACGCCTACTCGAACTTCGAGAACAAGGTCAAGACCTCGCTCGAGGAGCGGGTCAAGCTGAAGGGCCTCCAGCACAAGTTCGGCAAGATCATGGTGCCGACCGAGGAAGTCGTGGAAATGCGCGAAGGGCGCAAGCGCCGCAGCGACCGCAAGTTCTTCCCGGGCTACGTGCTGGTGCAGATGGAGCTCGATGACGAGACCTGGCACCTGGTAAAGGAAGTGCCGAAGGTACTTGGTTTCATCGGCGGGTCGAGTGACAAGCCGGCGCCGATCACCGAGCAGGAGGCCGACTTCATCCTGCACCGGGTCGAGGAAGGCGTCGACAAGCCGCGCCCGAAAGTGCTGTTCGAGCCGGGCGAAGTGGTGCGCGTCACCGATGGGCCGTTCAACGATTTCAGCGGTGTGGTCGAGAACGTGAATTACGAGAAGAACAAGCTGCGCGTCGCGGTGCAGATTCTCGGCCGCTCCACACCGGTGGAGCTGGATTTCAGCCAGGTCGAAAAGAGCTGATCGGATACTGACATGGCAAAGAAGGTCGACAAGTACATCAAGCTGCAGGTGGCCGCCGGGCAGGCCAATCCCAGCCCCCCGGTGGGGCCGGCGCTCGGCCAGGCTGGCGTCAACATCATGGAGTTCTGCAAGGCGTTCAATGCCCAGACACAGGGGCTGGAGGCCGGCACGCCGATCCCGGTGGTAATCACCGTCTACAACGACCGCAGCTTCACCTTCATCACCAAGACCCCGCCTGCCTCCGTGCTGCTGCGCAAGGCCGCCCGCATCGACAAGGGCAGCGGCGTGCCGAACAAGAACAAGGTCGGCAAAGTCAATCGCCAGCAACTCGAAGAGATTGCAAAGATCAAGATGCCGGATCTCACTGCCGCCGACATGGATGCGGCGGTGCGCACCATCGCCGGCAGTGCCCGCAGCATGGGCCTGGACGTTGAGGGAGTCTGAACGTGGGAACGCTGTCCAAGCGCGCCAAGCGCCATCAGGAAAAGGTCAAGCGCACTGAGCTGCGCCCGATAGACAACGCCCTGGCCTTGGTAAAGGAAATGGCCAGTGCCAGGTTCCGCGAGTCGGTCGATGTTGCCGTCAATCTCGGCATCGACGCGTCCAAGTCCGACCAGGTAGTCCGCGGTTCGACGGTTCTGCCGCACGGTACCGGCAAGAAAGTACGCATTGCCGTGTTCGCCCAGGGCGAGAATGCCGATAAGGCCCGCGCTGCAGGTGCCGATGTGGTCGGCTTCGAGGATCTCGCCGAGCGCATGAAAGCTGGCGAGTTGGATTACGACACCGTCATCGCTACGCCGGATGCCATGCGCGTCGTCGGCCAGCTCGGCCGGGTGCTTGGACCGCGTGGCTTGATGCCAAACCCCAAGGTTGGCACCGTCGCGCAGGACGTCGAGGCGGCCGTGCGCAATGCGAAAGCCGGCCAGGTCCGCTTCAGGGCCGACAAGGCCGGCATCGTGCACTGCCCGATCGGCAAGGCTGATTTCGAGGTCAAGGCGCTGCGTGAAAACCTTTTGGCCTTGCTCGCGGATCTGCGCAAGGCGCGGCCCGCGGCTGCCAAGGGGCAATATCTGAAGCGCATCACGGTTTCCTCCACGATGGGGCCGGGTGTGGCTGTGGATCAGTCTTCCGTGGAGGAAGTGACTTAGTTTTTTTGTCGAAGACCGCCGGTGTCGGGATCGTCCCGGCTTAATTGGCCGCATGCCAGCCTGCGCAGACGGTGTATGCCGAGTCAGATCTTTCTGGTGAGGTCGCCGTCGGATGTGTCCGGGGAAATCCCCGGGGTGACCGATCTGCTGCAAACGGTAGTGGTCGCCTGCTGACGATTGCCAGGAGGATAAGATGTCGCAAAAGCTCGACAGCAAGGGCGCGGTAGTCGCGGAGGTCAATGCCGTGGCCGCCACCGCGCAGTCGGCCGTTGCCGCCCACTATCGTGGGTTGTCGGTGACGCAGCTGACGAATTTCCGCGCCAGGGCGCGCAAGGCCGGTGTCTATGTCCGCGTGGTCAAGAACACACTGGCACGCCGGGCCGTGCAGGGCACGGAGTTCGAATGCCTGGGCGACTCGCTCAAGGGGCCGACGGTGCTCGCGTTCTCGCGCGAGGATCCAGGCGCCGCGGCGCGTGTCGTCAAGGACTTCAGCAAGGACAACGAGGCGCTTGTTGCGGTGGCTGTGGCCATTGGCGGCCAGCTCTACCCGGCAAGCGAGATCGGCCGGGTGGCGAGCCTGCCGACGCTCGACGAGGCGCGTGCGAAGTTGCTGGGCCTGCTGCAGGCGCCTATGTCGAAATTTGTCCGCACCATCGCAGAGCCCCAGGCCAGGTTCGTCCGGCTGCTCGCAGCGCAGCGGGACAAACTCGGTGGCGCCTGATCGGCCCGCATTCATCAACGATTCGGTTATACGCAGTCAGGAGAATCTGATATGTCCGTTTCACGTCAGGAAATCAAGGAAGCTCTCAGCAAGATGCCGGTCATGGATCTGGTCGGTCTCATCAAGGAGCTCGAGGAAGAGTGGGGTGTGTCGGCTGCCGCGCCGGTTGCTGTCGCTGCCGTGGCTGGTGCCGCGGGTGGCGCTGCCCCCGCTGCCGAGGAGCAGACCGAGTTCACCGTCGTGATGACCGCATTCGGCGAGAACAAGGTGGGCGTGATCAAGGCGATCCGCACCATTACCGGTCTCGGCCTGAAGGAAGCCAAGGATCTCGTCGAGGGCGTGCCTGCTACCGTCAAGGAAGGCGTGTCGAAGGACGAGGCGGCGAAGATCAAGAAAGAGCTCGAAGAAGCCGGCGCCAAGGCCGAGATCAAGTAGCGATTGCGCGGCAGGAACGGTTGTCCTGTAGCGCCCGAGTCGGCTGCCTGATGCGACGATCATGCAGCCGGGTTGCGGCTGGCGGGCAGGCCCGTCGGCCGGGTGCTGCGTGCGCCGCTTGCGGCGCGCGGTTCTTTTTAGCCTGCGATTGAGGTGCCTTACATGGCGTACTCCTTTACCGAGAAGAAGCGGATCCGCAAGGATTTCGGCAAGCGGCCGAGCATCCTGAAGGTTCCGTCCCTGCTGTCGATTCAGCTCGATTCCTATCGCCAGTTCCTGCAGGAAGGCGTCGATCCGGAAAAGCGACAGGATCAGGGACTGCACGCCGCGTTCAAGAGCGTGTTCCCCATTGTCAGTTACTCGGGCGGGGCCGCGCTGGAGTACCTGAGCTACCGGCTCGGCGAGCCGGTGTTCGACGTCAAGGAGTGTCAGCTGCGGGGTCTGACCTATGCCGCGCCGCTGCGCGTGCAGGTGCGCCTGGTGATCTACGATCGCGAAGGCGCCCCCGGAAAGAAGGCGGTGAAGGAAGTCCGTGAGCAGGAGGTCTACCTCGGCGAGATGCCGCTGATGACCGATCACGGCACGTTCGTCATCAATGGCACCGAGCGCGTCATCGTTTCGCAGCTGCATCGCTCGCCGGGCGTCTTTTACGACCACGACAAGGGCAAGACCCATTCCTCGGGCAAGTTGCTGTTCTCTGCGCGGGTTATTCCCTACCGCGGCTCGTGGCTCGATTTCGAGTTCGATCCGAAGGACTGCGTGTTTGCGCGCATCGACCGACGGCGCAAGCTGCCGGTCTCGATCATCCTGAGGGCGCTCGGGTTTACCAACCAGGAGATGCTCGATATTTTCTTCGAGAAGGTGGATTTCTTCCTCTCGAAGAAGGAGATCCGCATGGGGCTCGTGCCCCAGCGGCTGCGCGGCGAGACAGCGGCATTCGATATCAAGATCGGCTCGAAGGTCGTCGTCGAGGAGGGCAAGCGCATCACCGCCCGCCACGTCATGGAGATCGAGAAGTCCGGCGTGGACAGCCTGGTTGTGCCGGCCGACTACCTCGACGGCAAGATTGTCGCGCACGATGTCGTCGACAAGTCCACCGGCGAGCTGCTGATCAAGGCGAATGACGAGCTGAGTCGGGACATCGTGCAGCGACTCGTCGACAAGGGTATCGATCATCTGCAGGCGCTGTACGTCAATGACCTGGACCATGGGCCCTACATCTCGAACACCTTGCGCATCGACCCCACCAGCACGCGCCTCGAAGCGCTGGTTGAGATCTATCGCATGATGCGCCCTGGCGAGCCGCCGACCAAGGAAGCGGCGGAGAATCTGTTCGCCAATCTGTTCTTCAATCCAGAGCGCTACGATCTTTCGGCGGTCGGGCGCATGAAATTCAACCGCCGTGTCGGCCGCAAGGAAAGCACCGGTTCCGGCGTGCTCGATCGCGAGGACATCATCGAGGTGCTGCGGGTTCTGATGGACATCCGCAACGGCCGCGGCGAAGTCGACGACATCGACCACCTCGGCAATCGGCGCGTGCGCTGTGTCGGCGAAATGGCTGAGAACGCGTTCCGCGTCGGGCTGGTCCGTGTCGAGCGCGCCGTAAAGGAGCGCCTGACGTTGGCTGAGTCCGAGGGGCTGATGCCACAGGAGCTGATCAACGCGAAGCCGGTAGCTGCGGCGGTAAAGGAGTTTTTCGGCTCCAGCCAGTTGTCGCAGTTCATGGATCAGAACAATCCGCTGTCGGAGATTACTCACAAGCGCCGCGTATCGGCTCTGGGCCCGGGCGGTCTCACCCGCGAGCGGGCCGGATTCGAGGTGCGTGACGTGCATCCGACGCACTACGGCCGCGTCTGCCCTATCGAGACTCCGGAAGGCCCGAATATCGGCCTCATCAATTCGCTCGCCGTATATGCGCGTACCAACGAGTATGGCTTCCTCGAGACGCCGTACCGCAAGGTCAGGAACGGCCGGGCCTCGGATGACATCGAGTATCTGTCGGCGATCGAGGAAGGCCAGTACGTCATCGCGCAGGCCAACGCCGAGCTGGATGCGAAGGGTGGCTTCGTGGAGGAGCTGGTGTCGGTCCGGCACCAGAACGAATTCACCATCATGCCGCGGGAACAGATCCAGTACATGGATATCTCGCCGCGGCAGATCGTGTCGGTTGCCGCCGCGCTGATCCCGTTCCTCGAGCATGACGATGCGAACCGCGCGCTGATGGGTTCCAACATGCAGCGCCAGGCGGTGCCGACGCTGCGATCGGAGACTCCTCTGGTCGGTACGGGCATGGAGCGGCCGGTCGCGATCGATTCCGGCGTCACTGTGGTGGCGCGGCGTGGCGGCGTGGTCGACTCGGTGGACGCATCGCGCATCGTGGTGCGCGTCAACGACGATGAGACCCACGCGGGCGAGCCAGGCGTCGATATCTACAATCTGACCAAGTACACGCGCTCGAATCAGAACACCTGCATCAACCAGCGTCCGCTGGTGAGCGCAGGCGCCATGATCGCCCGTGGTGACGTGCTGGCCGACGGTGCCTCGACCAACATGGGCGAACTCGCGCTCGGCCAGAACCTGCTGGTGGCATTCATGCCGTGGAATGGCTACAACTTCGAGGACTCGATTCTGATCTCGGAGCGGCTGGTCGAGGAAGATCGCTTTACGACGATCCACATCGAGGAACTCTCGTGCGTGGCCCGCGACACCAAGCTCGGGCCGGAGGAGATTACCGCTGACATTCCCAACGTGGGTGAGGCGGCGCTCGCCAAGCTCGATGAGGCAGGCATCGCGTTTATCGGCGCGGAGGTGCGCGCCGGCGATATCCTGGTCGGCAAAGTAACCCCGAAAGGCGAGACGCAGCTGACTCCGGAGGAGAAGCTGCTGCGCGCGATCTTCGGCGAAAAGGCCTCCGATGTGAAAGACACCTCGCTGCGCGTGCCACCAGGCATGGACGGCACGGTCATCGACGTACGCGTGTTTACCCGGGACGGCGTCGACAAGGACAGCCGTGCGCTGGCAATCGAAGCGGCCGAGCTGGAGCGGGTGCGCAAGGATCTCGACGATCAGCAGCGCATTCTGGAGAACGACATTTTCCAGCGTGTGGAGCGCCTGCTGACCGGCAAGCAGGCCGAGGGAGGCCCGAACAGGCTCGCGGCCGGCGCGAAGATCACCAAGGCATATCTCGACGAGGTGCCGCGCGAGAAGTGGTTCGACATCCGCCTGCACAACGATGAGGCGAATGCGCAGCTCGAGCAGGCTGCCGTACGGCTGCGCGAGCAGCGCGACCTGACCGAGCGCCGCTATGAAGAGAAACGCAGAAAGATCACTGCGGGCGACGACTTGCCGCCGGGCGTTCTGAAGATGGTGAAGGTTTACCTTGCCGTTAAGCGCCGCATCCAGCCCGGCGACAAGATGGCGGGTCGCCACGGCAACAAGGGCGTGATCTCGACTATCGTGCCGGTGGAGGATATGCCGTACATGCCCGATGGGCGCCCGGTGGACATCGTGCTGAATCCGCTTGGTGTACCGTCGCGCATGAACGTCGGACAGGTGCTCGAGGCCCATCTTGGCTGGGCCGCCAAGGAACTCGGCCGGCGGATCGGCGAGCTGGTCGAGGCGGCTGCCTCACCTGGGCAGCTGCGCGATTACCTGGAGCAGATCTACAACCGGACCGGCGGGCAGAAGGCCGATATCGCCAGCCTGACCGACGACGAGATCGTCACGCTGTCGGCGAATCTCAGCGCCGGGGTGCCGATTGCCACGCCGGTGTTCGACGGCGCAACCGAGACCGAGATCAAGCATCTGCTGGAGCTGGCGGGGCTTCCGGTGTCAGGCCAGACCACGCTTATCGATGGGCGCACGGGCGAGGCTTTCGACCGCAAGATCACCGTGGGCTACATGTACATGATGAAGCTCAATCACCTGGTCGACGACAAGATGCACGCGCGTTCTACCGGGCCGTACAGCCTGGTTACGCAGCAGCCGCTCGGCGGCAAGGCACAGTTCGGTGGTCAGCGTTTCGGCGAGATGGAGGTCTGGGCGCTTGAGGCGTACGGGGCTTCCTACACGCTGCAGGAGATGCTCACGGTCAAATCGGACGACGTTCAGGGCCGCACCAAGATGTACAAGAACATTGTGGACGGCACGCACGAAATGGACGCCGGTATGCCGGAGTCGTTTAACGTGCTGGTCAAGGAAGTGCGCTCCCTCGGCATCAACGTCGAGCTCGAGCAGACCTGAGAATTCACGGGCGGGTGACGCATGAAAGACTTACTCAAGCTTTTCCGGCAGCAGGGCACCATCATTGATTTCGATGCCATTCGCATCGGACTCGCGTCGCCGGAGATGATCCGGTCGTGGTCGTTCGGCGAGGTAAAGAAGCCGGAGACCATCAACTACCGGACCTTCAAGCCGGAGCGCGACGGACTGTTCTGCGCGAAGATCTTCGGGCCGATCAAGGACTACGAGTGCCTTTGCGGCAAGTACAAGCGCCTGAAGCATCGCGGCGTGATCTGCGAGAAGTGCGGCGTCGAAGTGACACAGACCAAGGTACGCCGCGAGCGCATGGGCCATATCGAGCTGGCGAGCCCGGTTGCCCACATCTGGTTCCTGAAGTCGCTGCCGTCGCGCATCGGGCTCATGCTCGACATGACGCTGCGCGAGATCGAGCGCATCCTGTACTTCGAGGCCTTCGTGGTTGTCGATCCGGGCATGACGCCGCTCGAGCGTGGCCAGCTCCTGACCGACGAGCAGTACCTCGAGGCGATCGAGACGCATGGTGACGAATTCGATGCGCGCATGGGTGCCGAGGCGATTCACCAGATGCTGCATACGCTCGACCTGCAGAAAGAAGTTGTGCAGGTGCGCGAGGACATCAGCAATACGTCCTCGGAAGCAAAGATCAAGCGGTTGTCGAAGCGTCTCAAGCTGATCGAGGCGTTTCTCGAGTCCGGCAACAAGCCGGAGTGGATGGTCATGACCGTGCTGCCGGTGCTGCCGCCGGACCTGCGCCCGCTGGTGCCGCTGGATGGCGGCCGTTTTGCCACGTCCGATCTCAACGACCTGTATCGCCGGGTGATCAACCGCAACAACCGGCTGCGCCGGCTGCTGGAGCTGAACGCACCGGACATCATCGTGCGTAACGAGAAGCGCATGCTGCAGGAGTCAGTTGACGCGCTGCTCGACAACGGGCGTCGCGGCCGGGCCATCACCGGTTCCAACCGCCGCCCGCTGAAGTCGCTGGCCGACATGATCAAGGGCAAGCAGGGCCGCTTCCGCCAGAACCTGCTCGGCAAGCGCGTCGACTACTCGGGCCGCTCGGTGATCGTGGTCGGCCCGACGCTGAAGCTGCACCAGTGTGGTCTGCCGAAGAAGATGGCGCTGGAGCTCTTCAAGCCGTTCATTTTTGCGAAGCTGCAGTTGCGCGGCGAGGCCTCGACCATCAAGGCCGCCAAGCGGCTGGTCGAGCGCGAGGGCCCCGAGGTCTGGGACATTCTCGAGGACGTGATTCGCGAGCACCCGGTGTTGCTGAACCGCGCCCCGACGCTGCACCGTCTCGGTATCCAGGCTTTCGAGCCGGTACTGATCGAGGGCAAGGCGATCCAGCTGCACCCGCTGGTCTGCACGGCGTTTAATGCCGATTTCGACGGCGACCAGATGGCGGTGCACGTGCCGCTGTCGCTGGAGGCGCAGCTCGAGGCGCGGGCCCTGATGATGTCGAGTAACAACATATTGTCTCCGGCGAACGGCGAGCCGATCATCGTACCGTCGCAGGACGTTGTGCTTGGCCTTTATTACATGACGCGCGAGCGCGTCAACGCGCGCGGCGAAGGCATGTTTTTCTCCGACGTCAACGAGGTGCACCGCGCTTACGAGAACCGGCTGGTCGATCTGCATGCACGGATCAGGGTGCGGATCGAGGACAGTGCGATCGACGAGGAGGGAAACACCTCCCGGCACAATCGACTGGTGGAGACCACCGTGGGGCGCGCCCTGCTTTCGGAGGTCCTGCCCGAGGGTCTGAGTTTCGACATGATCAATCGGAACATGGACAAGAAGTCCATTTCCGCGTGCATCAATGGCTGCTATCGGCAGGTTGGCCTGAAAAAGACCGTGGTGTTTGCCGACCGGCTGATGTACACGGGATTCTACTACGCCACGCGGGCGGGCGTTTCGATCGGCGTCAACGACATGTATGTACCGGAGGAGAAGAACAGTATCCTCGCGTCGGCCGACAAGGAAGTGAAGGAGATCCAGGAACAGTTTGCGGGCGGCCTCGTGACCAACGGCGAGCGGTACAACCGCGTTGTCGATATCTGGTCGCGCACTAACGATCTGGTCGCCAAGGCAATGATGGACAAGCTCGGCAAGGAAGATGTGGTCAACTCCGCCGGGCAGAAGGTCACGCAGCCCTCGTTCAACTCCATTTTCATGATGGCCGATTCGGGCGCGCGCGGCTCCGCCGCCCAGATCCGCCAGCTCGCCGGCATGCGCGGACTGATGGCCAAGCCCGATGGCTCGATCATCGAGACCCCGATCACGGCGAATTTCCGTGAAGGTCTCGACGTTCTGCAGTATTTCATTTCCACCCACGGCGCCCGCAAGGGTCTTGCCGACACCGCGTTGAAGACCGCCAACTCCGGTTACCTGACGCGTCGTCTGGTCGACGTTGCCCAGGATCTGGTGGTGACCGAGGTCGATTGCGGCGCCACGGCCGGGCTGCTGATGACCCCCCTGGTGGAAGGTGGCGACGTGGTCGAGCCCCTGCGTGAGCGGGTGCTGGGACGGGTGCTGGCCGAGCCGGTGACTCACCCGTCCAACGGCAGCATGATTCTCGATGCGGGCGTCCTGCTTGACGAGCGCAAGGTGCGCAAGCTGGAGGATTTCGGCATCGATCAGGTGCGGGTGCGTTCACCGATTACCTGCAGGACCCGCTATGGTGTCTGTGCCCAGTGCTATGGTCGCGACCTGGCGCGCGGACATCGCGTCAACATTGGCGAGGCGGTCGGCGTGATCGCCGCGCAGTCGATCGGTGAGCCGGGCACTCAGCTCACGATGCGAACCTTCCACATCGGTGGCGCGGCGTCGCGGGCCGCGGCGGCGAGCAGCGTCGAGATCAAGCGCGAGGGCATCATTCGCCTGCACAACGTCAAGACCGTTCGCCACGAGAAGGGCTACCTGGTTGCGGTCAGCCGCTCCGGCGAGATCGGCATCATGGATTCGCAAGGCCGCGAGCGCGAGCGCTACCGCCTGCCGTACGGCGCGGTCATTTCGGTTAACGATGGCGACAAGGTCAAGGCGGGGCAGGTGGTTGCGACCTGGGATCCGCATACCCACCCGGTGGTCGCTGAGGTGTCCGGCTTCCTCAAGTTCGAGGACTTCATGGAAGGCGTGAGTGTCGCCGAGCAGGTGGACGAAATCACCGGACTGTCCAGCATCGTGATCATGGACCCGAAGCAGCGCGGTTTCAGCGGCAAGGAGCTGCGTCCCCGTGCGCGCCTGGTGGATTCCAAGGGCAAGGAAATCTGCTTCGCCAACACCGACATTCCGGCGGTGTACGCATTGCCGGCTGGCGCCATCGTCACCATGACGGATGGCGCCAAGGTCACCATCGGTGATGTGCTTGCGAGGATCCCCCAGGAGTCTTCCAAGACCCGCGACATTACCGGCGGTCTGCCGCGCGTGGCGGATCTCTTCGAGGCGCGGCGCCCGAAGGAGCCGGCGATCCTGGCCGAGCACAGCGGAACCGTCAGCTTCGGCAAGGAAACCAAGGGCAAGCGCCGACTCGTCATCACCGACGAACACGGTGAAAAGTACGAAGAGCTGATCCCCAAATGGCGTCACCTTTCGGTCTTCGAGGGCGAGCAGATCGAGCGCGGTGAGGTCATCGCTGACGGCGAGCCCAATCCTCACGACATCCTTCGACTGCAGGGCGTGGAAAAGCTAGCTGACTTCCTCGTGCGCGAGATCCAGGATGTGTATCGGCTGCAGGGTGTGAAGATCAATGACAAGCATATCGAGGTGATCATCCGCCAGATGCTGCGCAAGGTCGAGGTCATCGACCCGGGGGATTCCAGCCTGCTGCGCGGTGAGCAGATCGAGCGTGCGCGTCTGCTGGAGCTGAACGAAAAGGCGCGAGCGCAGAACCGGCAGGCGGCAACGGTCGAGCCGCTGCTGCTCGGTATCACCAAGGCTTCGCTGGCTACCGAGTCTTTCATCTCCGCGGCATCGTTCCAGGAGACCACCCGCGTTCTGACCGAGGCAGCTGTCCGGGGCATGCGCGACGACCTGCGCGGTCTGAAGGAGAACGTCATCGTCGGGCGCCTGATCCCCGGCGGTACCGGGTACCGGTACCATGCCGAGAAGCGCCGCACGCGCGAGGAGCAACTGTCCGAGGAACTGAGAGGGCTCGAGGCGCCGGAGGACTCTCCGGGCCCCGAGTCCGCGGGTGAGCTGACCGAGGCGACGCCGGAGCAATAACAAACTACGTCTGGCCGGGGCCGCCTATGCGGCCCCGGCTTGCTTGACACGTCTTCGTAGCGACCAATAGAATTCGCGGTCCTCGCCAGAGCGCGCGCAGCGCCGCGAGCACCATAGGGAGCGGGCCGGAGCGCCCGTTCTTCAAGGCCAGCCCGGATGTGGGATGTCATACCAATGATGCCGCATGCGGGCTGAAGTTTATCTGCAGTATTTATTTAATGAATCACGGAACCGCCTTATGGCAACCGTCAATCAGCTGGTCCGCAAATCGCGCAGCCCGAACCGGTACAAGACCAACGTGCCGGCGTTGCAGGGCAGCCCGCAGAAGCGCGGCGTGTGCACGCGCGTGTACACCACTACGCCGAAAAAGCCGAACTCGGCGCTGCGCAAGGTCGCGCGTGTACGTCTCACCAACGGCTACGAGGTGACCAGCTACATTGGAGGCGAAGGCCACAATCTGCAGGAGCACTCGGTCGTGCTGATTCGTGGCGGGCGGGTGAAAGACCTCCCCGGTGTGCGTTACCACACCGTTCGCGGCACGCTCGACTGCGCCGGTGTGTCGGATCGCCGCCAGAGCCGTTCCAAGTACGGCGCGAAGCGGCCCAAGAAGTAGAGCGAAAGCAGGCGGCTACGACCATGTCCAGACGAGCACAGGCCCCCCGTCGGGAGATCCTCCCCGACCCCAAGCACGGCAGCGAAATGCTGGCCAAGTTCATCAACATGCTCATGCGCCGCGGCAAGAAAGCGGTTGCCGAAACCATTGTCTACGGCGCTATCGAGCGTATTTCCGAGAAGACCGGCCAGGCGGAGCCGCAGGCGCTCGACCTGCTGCAGAAAGCACTCGATAACGTCAAGCCCGTGGTCGAGGTGAAGTCGCGGCGCGTCGGTGGCGCTACGTATCAGGTTCCGGTCGAAGTCCGGGCCGTGCGCCGCCAGACGCTGGCGATGCGCTGGGTGATCGATGCTGCGAAGGGCCGCAGCGAGAAGTCCATGGCGGCGCGCCTGGCGAGCGAGCTGATGGATGCCGCAGAAAACCGTGGGGCGGCCGTGAAGAAGAAGGAAGATACCCACCGCATGGCCGAGGCCAACAAGGCCTTCTCCCACTACCGCTGGTAATAGCGCTGCGTTTGCTTATTCGCCAAGGATTGCATTGTGCCACGCACGACTCCCATTGAGCGGTACCGGAACATCGGCATCTCGGCCCACATTGACGCGGGCAAGACCACCACCTCCGAGCGCATCCTGTTCTACACCGGCGTCTCGCACAAGATCGGCGAAGTGCACGATGGCGCCGCCATCATGGACTGGATGGAACAGGAACAGGAGCGTGGCATCACGATCACTTCCGCGGCGACCACCTGCTTCTGGAAGGGAATGGACCAGCAGTTCCCTGAGCACCGCATCAACATCATCGATACACCCGGACACGTCGATTTCACCATCGAGGTGGAACGGTCGCTGCGCGTTCTCGACGGTGGCGTGACGGTGTTCTGTGCGGTCGGCGGTGTCGAGCCCCAGTCCGAGACGGTTTGGCGTCAGGCCAACAAGTACGGCGTGCCGCGTATCTGCTTCGTCAACAAGATGGATCGCGCCGGCGCCGATTTCTTCCGCGTGGTCAAGCAGATCCGCGAGCGGCTTGGCGCCCGGCCGGTGCCTATCCAGGTGCCGATCGGCGCCGAGGAGAAGTTCAAGGGCGTGATCGACCTGGTGCGCATGAAGGCCGTGTACTGGGATGAAGAGACCCAGGGTACGCGCTTCGAACTGAAGGAAATTCCGGCGGAATTCAAGGCGGTAGCCGATGAGTACCGGGAGAAGATGGTCGAGGCAGCCGCCGAAGCTGATGAGACGCTGACCGAGAAGTACCTGGAAAGCGCTACGCTCACCGACGAAGAAATCAAGCGCGGTCTGCGCAAGCGCACCCTGGCGGGCGAGATCGTACCCGTGACTTGCGGGTCGGCATTCAAGAACAAGGGCGTCCAGGCCGTGCTCGATGCCGTCATCGAGTACCTGCCTTCGCCGGTCGACAAGCCGCCGGTGAAGGGCACGCTGGAGAACGACCAACCCGGCGAGCGCAAGGCCGTCGACGACGAGCCGTTCGCCGCGCTGGCGTTCAAGATTGCTAACGATCCCTACGTCGGCAACCTGACGTTTTTCCGCGTTTATTCGGGTGTTCTGAACTCCGGCGATAGCGTCTACAACCCGGTCAAGGGCAAGCGCGAGCGTATTGGCCGATTGCTGCAGATG
Source organism: uncultured Chromatiaceae bacterium (assembly GCA_964403135.1). Lineage (GTDB taxonomy): Bacteria > Pseudomonadota > Gammaproteobacteria > Steroidobacterales > QUBU01. The sequence goes on from CAYOFE010000003.1 coordinate 14,121, forward strand.
CATGCCAACGAGCGCGAAGAAATCAAGGAAGTGCGTGCCGGCGACATCGCCGCGGCTGTCGGCCTGAAGGATGTCACCACGGGCGACACCCTGACCGACGAGAAAAATGTCATCACGCTGGAGAAGATCGACTTTCCTGAGCCGGTGATTTCCGTCGCCCTGGAGCCGAAGACCAAGGCCGACCAGGAAAAGATGGGCCTGGCGCTGCAGAAACTGGCCAAGGAAGACCCCTCGTTCCGTGTGCAGACCGACGAGGAGTCCGGGCAGACGATCATTTCCGGCATGGGCGAGTTGCACCTCGAGATCATCGTCGACCGCATGCGCCGCGAGTTCAAGGTCGAAGCCAATGTCGGCCGCCCGCAGGTAGCGTACCGCGAGACGATCCGCGCATCGGTCGAGCAGGAGGGCCGCTTCGTGCGCCAGTCCGGCGGTCGCGGCCAGTTCGGCCACGTTTACATCAGGCTCGAGCCGCAGCCGGCCGGCAAGGGCTACGAGTTCGTCAACGCCATCGTTGGCGGCGTCATCCCGAAAGAATTCATTCCGGCGGTGGACAAGGGCATTCGCGAGCAGATGGGCAATGGCGTGCTTGCCGGCTATCCGGTCGTGGATGTCAAGGTGACGCTCTACGACGGCTCGTACCATGACGTCGATTCCAGCGAAATGGCATTCAAGATCGCCGGCTCCATGGCGTTCAAGGAAGGCTGCCGAAATGCGAAACCCGTGCTGCTCGAGCCCATCATGAAGGTCGAGGTGGTCACGCCCGAGCAGTTCATGGGCGACGTCAACGGCGACTTGAACCGTCGCCGCGGCGTGCTGCAGGGCATGGACGAGTCCGCTGCCGGACGCATCATCCGCGCCGAAGTGCCGCTGGCCGAGATGTTCGGCTACGCCACGACACTGCGCTCGATGAGCCAGGGCCGCGCGACCTATTCGATGGAGTTCGCTAGGTATGCGCAGGTTCCGCCGAACGTCGCGGAAGCGGTCATCAAGAAGGATTAGGGTGCGGCCCCGAGCGGGGCCGGCTGAGTAGATAGTCTGGAGAGCGCGTCAATGTCAAAAGCCAAATTTGAACGCAAGAAGCCGCATGTGAACGTTGGGACGATTGGTCACGTGGACCACGGCAAGACGACGTTGACCTCGGCGCTGACGAAGGTGATGGGGGAGAAGTTTGGCGGGGAGTTCAGGGCCTACGACCAGATTGACGCGGCGCCGGAGGAGAAGGCGCGCGGCATCACGATTGCCACGGCGCACGTGGAGTATGAGAGCCCGAAGCGGCACTACGCGCATGTGGACTGCCCTGGGCACGCTGACTACATCAAGAACATGATCACGGGTGCGGCGCAGATGGACGGGGCGATTCTGGTGGTGTCGGCGGCCGACGGCCCGATGCCGCAGACCCGCGAGCACATTCTGCTGGCCCGCCAGGTGGGTGTGCCGTACATCGTGGTGTACATGAACAAGGCTGACATGGTCGATGACAAGGAGCTGCTGGAGCTGGTGGAGCTTGAGGTGCGCGACCTGCTCTCGACCTACGAGTTTCCGGGGGAGAAGACCCCGATCGTCATTGGTTCGGCGCTGAAGGCGCTGGAGGGTGACAAGAGCGAGCTGGGGGTGGGCTCCATCGAGAAGCTGGTAGATGCGATGGACGCCTACATTCCCGAGCCGGTGCGAGCGATTGACGGGCCGTTTCTGATGCCGATCGAGGACGTGTTCTCGATTTCGGGCCGTGGCACGGTGGTGACGGGCCGCGTGGAGCGTGGCCGCATCAAGGTGGGCGAGGAGATCGAGATCGTGGGGATTCGGCCCACGCAGAAGACCACCTGCACGGGGGTGGAGATGTTCAGGAAGCTGCTCGATGAGGGGCAGGCGGGAGACAACGTCGGGGTGCTGCTGCGTGGCACCAAGCGCGAGGAAGTCGAGCGCGGGCAGGTGCTGGCGAAGCCTGGCTCGATCACCCCGCACACCAAGTTTGAGTCCGAGGTGTACGTGCTGACCAAGGAAGAGGGTGGCCGTCACACGCCGTTTTTCAAGGGTTATCGGCCGCAGTTTTACTTTCGCACCACGGATGTGACCGGGGCGGTGGAGCTGCCGGCCGGGGTGGAGATGGTGATGCCCGGTGACAACATCAAGATGGTGGTGACGCTGATCAACCCGATTGCGATGGAAGAGGGGTTGCGCTTTGCCATCCGCGAGGGCGGACGCACCGTCGGCGCCGGCGTGGTGGCCAAGGTCATCGAGTAGCGGAATCGCGGCTTGCGCCGCTCCTGCAGGCCCCGGCGGCCTGTCTGAAACAGGGTACGAAAATGGCGAAAAGTCAGAACATCCGGATTCGGCTCAAGGCGTTCGATCACCGCCTGATCGACAATTCCGCCCGGGAAATCGTCGAGACGGCCAAGCGGACCGGGGCCCAGGTCCGGGGGCCGGTGCCGCTGCCGACCAAGACCGAGCGCTTTACCGTGCTTATTTCCCCGCACGTCGATAAGGACGCCCGGGACCAGTACGAGATCAGGACCCATAAGCGCCTGATGGACATCCTGGAGCCCACGGACAAGACGGTTGATGCCCTGATGAAGCTGGAATTGCCTGCCGGGGTGGATGTGCAGATCAAATTGAACTGACAAACGCATCTGCCCTATAATTACCGGCTCGCCGTCGCCCGAGGCAGGTTTCCTGCGTCGGGCGTCGTGCCGCAAGGGGGAAGGCAAGAATTCAAGGCCGCCCCTCGCCCGGATTGCCCAAGTCAGTGTTGCTGAGTAGCCCGCCCCGAACGAGGGTGCAGGCCAGAGAGAAGTTCGACATGACCATCGGTCTCGTAGGTCGAAAATGTGGCATGACCCGCGTCTTTACTGACGAGGGCGCTGCGGTGCCCGTGACAGTCATCGAGGTGCTGCCCAACCGGGTGACGCGCGTGCTTGCGGCCGATCAGGACGGATACGCCGCCGTGCAGGTCACCACGGGCCACAAGAAGCCGTCGCGGCTGGCGAAGCCTGAATCGGGTCACTTTGCCAAGGTGGGCGTAGAGCCCGGCGACGGGCTTTGGGAATTCCGTATCGGCCCGGGCGATTCCCAGGAGCTGAAGGCGGGCGCGGAACTCAGGGTCGATCTTTTCAAGCCCGGTCAGCTGGTCGACGTTTCCGGCACGACCATGGGCAAGGGATACGCCGGCACCATCAAGCGCCATCACTTCAGCGCGCAGGATGCGACCCACGGCAACTCCCTGTCGCACCGCGCCCCGGGTTCGATCGGGCAGCGCCAGTTCCCGGGTCGTGTCTTCCCCGGCAAGCGCATGGCCGGCCATCTCGGCGACGACAACCGCACGATGCAGAACCTCGAAGTGGTCCGCGTCGATGCCGACCGCAACCTGATCATGGTCAGAGGTTCGGTGCCGGGTGTGCGCAACGGTCGCCTCGTGGTAAGGCCGGCGGTCAGGACCGGCAAGTCGGCCGGATCCAGCGAGTAAAGCACCATGAAACTCACCATCCAGGGTGGCGCCGCCGGCATCGAGGTCTCCGACCGGAATTTCGCTGCGCCTTTCAACGAGGCGCTGGTTCACCAGGTTGTTACCGCTTACCGCGCCGCCGGTCGTGCCGGCACCAAAGCGCAGAAAACGCGCGCCGAGGTTCGCGGCGGTGGCATCAAGCCGTGGAAGCAGAAGGGCACCGGCCGCGCGCGTGCCGGCTCCAGCCGCAGCCCCATCTGGGTTGGCGGTGGCCGGGCATTCGCCGCCGCGCCGCGCCGTTTTGAGCAGAAGGTCAATCGCAAGATGTATCGCGCCGCCCTGCGCGGCGTGTTGTCCGAACTCGTTCGTCAGGATCGCCTGGTGGTGGTGGACGAGCTGCAACTCGACAAGGCGAAAACGCGAGATCTCGTCGCCCGGCTCAAACAGCTTGGCCTGGATCACGTTTTGATCGTCGTCGAGCAGGTCGATCAGAAGCTTGGCCTGGCCTCACGCAATCTGCCCAGGGTCGAGGTCACTGAAGCCCGCCAGGTCGATCCGGTGACCCTGATCCGCTATCCGAAGGTGCTGGCCACGGCGGGCGCCGTGCGCGGCATCGAAGGGCGCCTGTCATGAGCGCCGTTCACAGCAAAGAACGCCTGATGTCGGTGGTGCTTGGGCCTCATCTCTCGGAGAAGGGCACCAGGGTCGGCGAGCGCGACCACCAGGTCGTGTTCCGTGTGCGCCGCGACTCCACCAAGGATGAGGTACGCCGCGCCGTGGAAATGCTCTTCGAAGTCAAGGTCGCCGGCGTTCGCGTTGTGAACTGCATGGGCAAGGTCAAGCGTTCCGGCCGTCGTTTCGGCCGGCAGCAGGACTGGAAAAAAGCCTACGTCAGCCTGGCCGAAGGCAGTGATATCAACTTCCTGGGCAATGAGTGAGGCCTGACCGGGGAACCCGACTATGCCGCTGCAGCAATTCAAGCCCACTTCGCCCGGTCGCCGCTTCGTCATCCGGATTCAGACCCCTGAGCTGCACAAGGGCGAGCCCCACGATGCGCTGGTCACCAAGCTCGAGCGCAGTACCGGCCGCAACAACTACGGCCGCGTCACCACACGGCACCGCGGCGGTGGCCACAAGCGCCGCTATCGCCTCATCGATTTCCGGCGCGACAAGGATGGCATTGCCGGGCGAGTTGAGCGGCTCGAGTACGATCCGAACCGCACCGCCCACCTGGCGCTGGTGCTGTACGCCGACGGCGAACGCCGCTACATCATCGCGCCCAAGGGCCTGAGTGCCGGCGACACCGTGATGTCGGGCCGCGATGCACCGATCAAGACGGGCAATACGCTGCCGTTGCGCGCGATCCCGGTCGGCACCATGGTGCATTGCGTGGAGCTGAAGCCCGGCAAGGGAGCGCAGTTGGCGCGGGCTGCCGGCGGCAGCTTGCAGATCGTGGCTCGCGAAGGCGCGTACACCACGCTGCGTATGCGCTCCGGCGAATTGCGCAAGGTGCACGTCGAATGCCGCGCAACGATCGGCGAGGTCGGCAACGGCGAGCACAACCTGCAGAGCCTCGGCAAGGCTGGCGCCAGGCGCTGGCGAGGCATCCGCCCGACGGTGCGCGGTGTGGCGCAGAACCCCGTCGACCACCCGCACGGTGGCGGCGAGGGCAAGACCTCCGGTGGCCGTCACCCGGTCTCGCCGTGGGGCCTGCCGACCAAGGGCTACAAGACGCGCAACAGCAAGCGCACCGACAGCATGATCGTGCGCGATCGGCGCAAGAAGTAACGTGACGCACCGTCTGGAGGCTTGTTAAGTGCCACGCTCGGTAAGAAAAGGTCCATTTGTTGATCCGCATCTGGCCAAGAAGGTCAGGCAGGCGGTGGACACGAACAGCCGTCGGCCGATCAAGACCTGGTCGCGCCGCTCGATGATCTTGCCGGACATGGTGGGGCTCACCATCGCTGTGCATAACGGCCGGGACCATGTGCCGGTGCTCGTCACCGAGAACATGGTTGGCCACAAGCTGGGCGAGTTTGCGCACACGCGCACGTTCAAGGCCCATTCCGGCGATCGCAAGACCAAGCCCGCCGAGGGCGGCGCCGAGCAGCAATAGGGGTTCCGCACATGCAGGTTTCAGCGACTTTGCGGCACGCGCGGATCAGCCCGCAGAAGTGCCGGCTCGTGGCCGATGCGGTGCGGGGCCAGTCCGTGGCGAAGGCCCTGCAAATCCTGACTTTCATGCCCAAGAAGGGCGCGCGCATCGTCAAGAAGGTGCTCGAATCGGCGGTGGCCAACGCCGAGCACAACCACGGTGCCGATATCGACGAGTTGAAGGTTTCAGGAATCTGCGTTGACGAGGCGCCGACACTGAAGCGGTTTGCCGCCCGCGCCAAGGGCCGCGGCACCAGGATTACCAAGCGCAATTCGCACATCACCGTGCGGCTTGCCGACGAGTAAGGAATCGACATGGGTCACAAGGTAAACCCGATCGGCATCCGCCTGGGGATCACGCGGGACTGGACTTCGAAGTGGTTCGCGGATTCGCGCACCTTCCCGGCGTACCTGCACGCCGATTTCCAGATCCGCGAGTTCCTGAAGAAGCGGCTGAGCGAGGCCTCTGTCAGCCGCATCCAGATCGAAAGGCCGGCGCGCAAGGCGCATATCACGATCCATACCGCTCGCCCGGGCGTCGTGATCGGCAAGAAGGGCGAAGACATCGAGAGCCTGCGGCTAGGCGTGGCAAAGATGCTGCGCATGCCGGTGGGCGACGTGCGCATCAATATCGCCGAGATCCGCAAGCCCGAGCTCGATGCCCAACTCGTGGCCGAGAGCATCGCGCAGCAGCTCGAGCGCCGCGTGATGTTCCGCCGCGCCATGAAGCGCGCGGTGACGAATACCATGCGTCTCGGCGCCCAGGGCATCAAAGTGCGGGTATCGGGCCGGCTGAACGGCGCCGAAATCGCCCGCTCCGAATGGTATCGCGAAGGCCGTGTGCCGCTGCACACTTTCCGTGCCGACATCGATTACGGGCTGGCCGAAGCCAAGACAACCTACGGCGTGATCGGCGTGAAGGTGTGGATCTTCCGCGGCGAGGTGTTCGAGAGCCAGCAGGTCGTGGCCGCGGAGGCCGCCGAGCAGCCGGCGCACTGAGAGACTGACGCGTCATGTTGCAACCCAAGCGAACCAAGTACCGCAAACAGTTCAAAGGCCGTAACCGCGGCCTGGCGCAGCGTGGCAGCACCGTGGCTTTCGGCGACTACGGCCTGAAAGCAACTGAGCGGGGCCGTTTGACGGCACGGCAGATCGAGGCGGCGCGTCGCGCCATGACGCGCTACGTGAAGCGCGGCGGCAAGGTCTGGATCCGCATTTTTCCGGACAAGCCGATCACCCAGAAGCCGCTGGAGGTGCGCCAGGGCAAGGGCAAAGGTAACGTGGAATATTGGGCGGCGCTGGTTCAGCCCGGCAAGATTCTCTACGAAATGGAAGGCGTTACCGAGGAGATCGCACGCGAGGCGTTCCGGCTCGCGGCTTCGAAGCTCCCGCTCGCCACCGTTGTCGTGACACGGCAGGTGATCTGATGAATGCGAAAGAACTACGCGGCAAGACCGACCAGGAGCTCGTGGAGCGGCTGGTGAGCCTGCGCCGGGAGCAGTTCAATCTGCGGGTGCAGCGGGCGACCGGGCAACAGGCGCGGCCGGACCAGTTCGCCCGGGTGCGTGCGGATATCGCGCGCGTAAAAACGGTTCTGCGGGAGCGCGCGCCCGCGGGTAACGAGGCCCAGGCATCAACATGACCGATCAAGAACAAGCCGCAGCGCCCGCCAAGGGTGGCCGCACGATGACCGGACGGGTCGTCAGCAACAAGATGGACAAGACGGTGGCCGTTGCCGTCGAGCGCGTCGTGCAGCACCCGATGTTCGGCAAGTTCATGCGCCGTACGACGAAGCTGCTGGCGCACGACGAGGCTAACGCCTGCCAGGAAGGCGACGTGGTTTCGATCGTCGAGTGTCGGCCGATTTCGAAGCGCAAGGCCTGGCGCGTCGCGGAAATCCTGCAGCGCGCCAAGGGCGAGTAACGGCTCGGGCCCCGGAAACGTGCGGAATTGGTGAAGTACAGTCATGATTCAGATGCGAACAGTCCTCAACGCAGCCGACAACAGCGGGGCGCGGCGGATCATGTGCATCAAGGTCCTCGGTGGCTCGAAGCGCCGGTACGCGGGCGTTGGTGACGTGATCAAGGTGAGCATCAAGGACGCCATTCCGCGCGGTCGCGTGAAGAAGGGCGAGGTCTACGACGCCGTGGTGGTGCGTACGCGCAAGGGCGTGCGCCGCTCCGACGGGTCGCTGATCCGTTTTGACGACAACGCGGCGGTGCTGCTCACCCCGAAGCTGGAGCCGATTGGCACCCGTATCTTCGGTCCGGTCACCAGGGAACTGCGCACCGAGAATTTCATGAAGATCATTTCGCTGGCGCCGGAAGTGCTATGAAAAAGATTCGCAAGGGCGACCAGGTGGTTGTCATCGCCGGCAAGGATAAGGGCCGGCGCGGTACCGTGACGCGCGTGGATGGCGACGCGGTGGTCGTGGAAAACGTTAATGTCGTGAAGCGGCACCAGCGCCCGAACCCGGCCCGCGGCACGCAGGGCGGGATCGTGGAAAAAGAGATGCCGCTGCATCGCTCCAAGGTAATGCTTTACAACCCGACTACCGAGAAGGGTGACCGAGTCGGCGTACGCACGCTCGAAGACGGCCGCCGCGTGCGGTACTTCAAGTCCAACAACGAGGTCGTGGACATTTAACTGTCCGCGGGCAGGCAAGGGTTCAGGCAATGGCCAGGCTGCAGGAATATTTCGACAAAAAGGTGGTGCCGCAGTTGCAGCAGCAGCTGGGGCTGAAGAATGCGCTGGAAGTGCCGCGCATTACCAAGATCACCCTGAACATGGGCGTTGGCGAGGCGGTCAACGACAAGAAGATCATCGAGAAGGCGACACAGGACCTGATGATGATCTCCGGTCAGAAGCCGGTGGCTACCAAGGCCCGCAAGTCAGTCGCGACCTTCAAGATCCGTGATGGACAGGCAATCGGCTGCAAGGTGACGCTGCGTCGCCGGCGGATGTACGAATTTCTCGACCGCCTGATCAATGTGGCGATTCCGCGCATCAGAGACTTCCGCGGGCTGAATCCGCGTTCCTTCGACGGTCAGGGAAACTACAACCTCGGCATCCAGGAGCAGATCATCTTCCCGGAAATCGATTTCAACCAGATCGATGCGGTGCGCGGGCTCGATATCAGTATCACGACCACGGCGCAGAGCGATGCCCACGCGCGGGCGCTGCTCGAAGCGTTCAATTTTCCATTCCGGAAGTAACCGGCAGGCAGGCAGCTGAATGGCGAAGAAATCCATGGTGTTGCGTGATGAACGGCGGCTGAAGACGGTCCAGCGCTATGCGAAGAAGCGGGCCGAACTGAAACGCATCATTCAGAGTCCGGCGAGCAGCGACGAACAGCGCCGTGAGGCTCTTTACAAGCTGCAGACGCTGCCGCGGGATGCGAGCCCGTCACGGCTGCGTAACCGCTGCGCCATAACCGGCCGGTCCAGGGGCTATTTCAGCAAGTTCGGGCTGGGGCGCAACAAGCTGCGCGAGCAGGCCATGTTCGGCAACATCCCCGGGCTCGCCAAGGCGAGCTGGTAAGCCGGGGTACGAGGTCCAGAAGACATGAGCATGACTGATCCGATTGCTGACATGCTGACGCGCATCCGCAATGCCCAGCGGGTGGGATTGCCGAGCGTGACTATGCCGGCCTCTCATCACAAGGAAGCCATCGCGCGTGTGCTGCGCGACGAGGGCTACGTGGGTGACTACAAGGTCGCCGAGGCGGGCGAGGGACGTCGCGAACTGACGGTGGAGTTGCGCTATTTCGAAGGCAAACCCGTTATCGAGGAACTGCGCCGCGTCAGCCGGCCGGGGCTGCGGGTTTACCGTCGCAAAGACAAGCTGCCGAAGGTGATGGGCGGCCTCGGCCTGACCATCGTTTCCACGCCGGCGGGCGTGATGAGCGACCGCGCTGCCCGTGCCCAGGGCCTCGGCGGCGAGGTCATCTGCGTCGTCTCGTGACGAGCAGGCGAGTAACGAACGCAAGGCGCGGAACGCAAGGCGCGGGAATCTGGTGGATTGACCTATGTCGAGAGTCGCACGAAAGCCGGTTGAGCTGCCCAAGGGCGTTGAGGTGACTCCGTCGCCCGGAGCCGTCAGGGTCAAGGGACCGAAGGGCGAGCTGTCGCTGCGCCTGGGTCCGGCCATCGAGGTCACGGTCGCCGACGGTAAGGCGAGGGTCAGTGTGCGCGAGGCTTCGCGCCAGGCGAGGGCCTCGTCCGGGACCGCCCGTGCGCTGCTCGCCAACATGGTGACGGGCGTGACCAAGGGATTCGAGCGCAAGCTCGAGCTGGTCGGTGTCGGCTATCGCGCCCAGGCGCAGGGGCGCAAGCTCAACCTGACGCTCGGATTTTCGCACCCGGTCAATTACCCCGTTCCCGAGGGCATCACCATCGAAACGCCGAGCCAGACGGAAATCATCATCACAGGCAGCGACCGCCAGAAAGTTGGCCAGGTCGCCGCCGAGATCCGTGGCTTCCGGCCGCCCGAGCCCTACAAGGGCAAGGGCGTGCGCCATGCCAACGAACAGATCGTGCTGAAGGAAGCCAAGAAGAAGTAGCGGCCCTGCTCCAGCCGGATACGGATGAACCCATGAGAAAGAAAGAGGTCAGACAACGTCGGGCTCGCAGGACGCGGTCGCAGATCCGCGTGCTGTCGGTGCATCGGTTGTCGGTGCATCGCACCCCCCGGCACATTTACGCGCAGATCATCGCGCCGGATGGCGGCACGGTGCTGGCTGCGGCATCGACGGTTCAGGAGCCGGTTCGCGCCGGGCTGAAGTACACCGGCAACACCGCCGCCGCGGCGGCGGTCGGCAAGGCGATCGCCGAAAAGGCCAAAGCCGCCGGGGTCACCCGCGTAGCGTTCGATCGTTCGGGATTTCGCTTCCACGGCCGCGTCAAGGCCCTGGCTGACGCCGCGCGCGAAGCCGGGCTTGAGTTCTGATCAGGGTAAGAATCTATGGCAAGGGTTGAACAGGCTGCCAGCTCCGACGAGTTCATCGAGAAGCTCGTCACGGTGAATCGCGTGGCCAAGGTGGTGAAGGGTGGCAAGCAGTTCGGCTTCACGGCGCTGACGGTCGTCGGCGACGGCAAGGGACAGGTCGCTTTCGGTTACGGCAAGGCGCGCGAAGTGCCCAATGCCATCCAGAAGGCGATGCAGGCAGCGCGCAAGAACATGCGCAGGGTCGATCTGCATAACGACACCCTGCACTGCGCACTGACGGGCGCCCATGGGGCCACCAAGGTGTATATGCAGCCTGCCGCGGAAGGCACCGGCATCATCGCCGGCGGCGCGATGCGTGCGGTGCTGGAATGTGCGGGCGTACGTAACGTGCTGGCAAAGATTTACGGCTCGCGCAATCCGATCAACGTGGTCCGTGCAACCGTCAATGCGCTGCAGGCCTCGCGGTCGCCCGAAGCGATCGCCGCCAAGCGTGGCAAGTCGGTCAGCGAAATCCGGGGCTGAAACGATGAGCAAGGGGAAGAAGCTGAAGGTCACCCTCGTGCGCAGCGCCGCCGGCCGCATCGCAGCGCATCGCGCCTGCGTCACGGGACTCGGACTTCGCAAACTGCGGCACACCGTCTTGGTGGCGGACACCCCGGCCAACCGCGGCATGATCAACCGGGTCGCGTACCTGCTGCAGGTCGAGGAGGCGTAAGTGCGTCTGAATACTCTGAAGCCGGGCAGCAGGAAGGCCCCGAAGCGGCTTGGTCGCGGCAGCTCTGCGGGTCAGGGCAAGACCTGCGGCCGCGGCCACAAGGGCCAGCGGGCCCGGGCGGGCGGTTACCACAAGGTCGGTTTCGAAGGCGGCCAGATGCCGCTGCAGCGGCGGTTGCCGAAGATCGGCTTCATTTCGCAGAAGGCGTCCGAGACCGCGGAGGTCCGGTTGCACGAGCTTGCCGGCATCACCGATGCGGTGATCGATCTGGCCAGCCTGAAGCGTGCCGGCATCGTGCCGCAGCAGGCGCTGCGCGCCAAGGTGATCGCCTCGGGCAGCATCGCCAAGGCGGTCAAGCTGCAGGGCATCGCCGTTACCCCGGGCGCCCGCAGGGCCATCGAGGCCGCGGGCGGTTCGATCGAGGCTTGACCCGGGCACGCGCCCGATTAGCAAACAGGGTTACGAAAGTGGCAAAAGGCGATCTGGTCAATCCGGCAGCGGCGCTTTCCGAAGCGACCCGCTTTGCCGACCTGCGCCAGCGGTTTCTGTTCCTGATCGGCGCTCTGGTCGTCTATCGCATCGGCACCTTCATTCCCGTGCCGGGCATCGATCCCCTGGCGCTGGAGCGCTTTTTCCAGCAGCAACAGGGGACGATCCTGTCCATGTTCAACATGTTCTCGGGCGGTGCGCTCGAGCGCATGAGCATGTTCGCGCTGGGCATCATGCCGTACATTTCGGCATCCATCATCCTGCAGATGGCCACCGCGGTGGTGCCATCCCTGACGGCAATCAAGAAAGAAGGCGAGTCGGGCCGGCGCAAGATCATGCAATGGACGCGCTACGGCACGGTGGGCCTCGCGCTGTTTCAGTCCGTCGGCGCTGCGATCGCCATGCAGAATCAGGGACTGGTGATCGCGCCGGGATTCAACTTCGTGTTCACCGCGTCCGTGACACTGGTGACCGGCACAATTTTCCTGATGTGGCTTGGTGAGCAGATCACCGAGCGCGGCATCGGCAACGGCATTTCCATGATCATCCTTGCCAGCATCGTGTCCGGACTGCCGTCGGCGATCGGCGGCACGCTCGAACTCGTCAACACCGGCGAGATGTCAGCGGTGCTCGCGCTGGTCCTGATCCTGCTCGTGATTGTCGTGACCGCTGCGGTGGTATTCATGGAGCGTGGCCAGCGGCGTATCACGGTGCACTACGCCAAGCGCCAGCAGGGGCGGCGCATTTACGCCGGTCAGTCCACCCACCTGCCCTTCAAGATCAACATGTCGGGCGTGATTCCGCCGATTTTCGCCTCGAGCATCATTCTCTTTCCGGCCACCATTGCCAGCTGGTTCGGCACCAGCAAGAACATGGGCTGGCTGCAGACCCTGGCGGCGGAGCTCTCGCCCGGGCAGCCGATGTACGACCTGTTGTACGCGGCGCTGATCCTGTTTTTCTGTTTCTTCTACACGGCGCTGGTGTTCGATGCGCGAGAGACCGCCGACAACCTGAAGCGTTCCGGGGCTTTCATTCCCGGCATCCGGCCCGGGCAGCAGACCGCCGAGTACATCGACAAGGTGCTGACCCGGCTCACGTTCTGGGGCGGTCTCTACATCATGACCGTGTGCCTGCTGCCGCAGTTCATGATCACTTACTGGCGGGTACCGTTCTATTTCGGCGGCACCTCGCTGTTGATCATCGTGGTCAGCTCGATGGATTTCATGGCGCAGTTGCAGGCGCACATGATGTCGCATCAATACGAGGGATTGTTGAAGAAGGCCAATCTGCGTGGCTATGGCCGGGCGGGCCAGGTGCGCTGAGGCCGAGCGCGCCGGCAGGAATATCGGGAGTCGATTTATGAAAGTTCGCCCTTCGGTAAAGCGGATGTGCAGGAACTGCAAGATTATCCGCCGTAACGGCCGTGTCCGGGTCATCTGCCCGGATGCACGGCACAAGCAACGCCAGGGCTGAGGCGGGCTGCACCCCGCGGGAGAAACCACAGATGGCGCGTATTGCAGGTATCAACATTCCGGCCAACAAGCACGTCGTGATTGCGCTGACGAGTATCTATGGTGTGGGCCGCAGCCGCGCGGCGCAGGCCTGTGCGGCCGCCGGCATTGCTCCAGACGTCAAGGTCAAGGACCTGACCGAGCCGGAGGTGGACCGGCTGCGTGCCGAGATCGGCCGCGCGCCCGTCGAAGGCGACCTGCGCCGCCAGGTGTCGATCAACATCAAGCGTCTCATGGACCTCGGAACGTACCGGGGCATGCGGCATCGCAAGGGCCTGCCCCTGCGCGGGCAGCGCACGCGCACCAATGCCCGGACCCGCAAGGGTCCGCGGCGCCCGATCAAGAAGTAAGTAACAGGCGAGAGCCGGCAGCATGGCGAACGAGCAACAGCAGCAAGCGCAGCCGAAGGCCCGTAAGAAGGTCAAGAAGCACGTGGTGGACGGCGTGGCGCATATTCACGCATCCTTCAACAACACGATCATCACGATCACCGACCGGCAGGGCAACGTCCTTTCGTCTGCGTCGGCCGGCGGTTGCGGATTTCGCGGGTCGCGCAAGAGCACGCCGTTTGCAGCGCAGGTGGCAGCCGACAAGGCGGGCATTGCGGCGCTCGAGTGCGGCGTGAAGACCCTCGAGGTGCGCGTGCAGGGCCCGGGCCCGGGGCGCGAGTCTGCGGTGCGTTCCCTGAACGCCGTGGGTTTCAAGATCAGCAACATCGAGGACGTCACGCCGATTCCGCACAACGGGTGCCGTCCGCCGAAGAAGCGGCGAGTCTGAGGTAGTTCAAGATGGCGAGATATCTGGGACCGACTTGCAAGCTGGCCCGACGGGAAGGCACTGACCTTTTCCTGAAGAGCAGCATCAAGCCGCTGGAATCCAAGTGCAAGCTGGAGACGCCACCTGGTGCCGCGCAGGCGCAGCGCAAAGGCCGGCTGTCTGACTACGGCCTGCAGCTGCGAGAGAAGCAGAAGCTGCGCCGCATGTACGGCATTCTGGAGCGGCAGTTCCGCACCTACTACAAGAAGGCCTCGGCCATGAAGGGCTCCACGGGCGAGAACCTGCTGAAGATCCTCGAAGGCCGCCTCGACAATAACGTGTACCGGATGGGCTTTGCCGTGACGCGCGCCGAGGCTCGCCAGCTTGTCACCCACGGCGCGATTCTCGTCAATGGCAAGCCGGTGGACGTGCCGTCGTACCAGGTGTCGGCCGGTGACACGATCGAGGTACGCGAGAAGGCTCGCAGCCAGTCCCGCATTCAGAACGCGCTGTCCATCGCCAGCCAGGTCGGCTTCCCCGAGTGGGTGCTGGTGGACGAGACCAAGATGAGTGGCGTCCTGAAGCAGATTCCCGACCGGGACGACATCCTGCCCGACATCAACGAAAATCTCGTTGTCGAGCTCTACTCCAAGTAATCAGGAGGCAACCCTCCCATGCCCGACGTCATTGCAGATTTCCTCAAGCCGCGCAGCGTGCGGGTGCAGCCCGAAAGCGCCAGCCGCGCGCGTATCATCATCGAGCCGTTCGAGCGGGGTTTCGGGCATACGCTCGGTAATGCGCTGCGCCGGATCCTGCTGTCCAGCATGCCGGGTGCGGCGATCACCGAGGCCGAGATCGAGGGCGTACTGCACGAGTACACCGCCATCGCGGGCGTGCAGGAAGATGTGGTCGAGATCCTGCTGAACCTGAAGTCAGTCGCGATCCGGATGCACAGCCGCGACCGCGCGGAGCTGACGCTCGCCAAGAAGGGTCCAGGCCCGGTGCGCGCCGGCGACATCTCCACCGACCACGATGTGGAGATCGTCAACAAGGACCTCGTCATCGCCAATCTCACCAGCGCCGGCGAGCTGAAAATGCTGCTGACGGTGGAGCGCGGCAGGGGTTACCGGCCGGCTACGCAGAAGATCAATTTCGAGGGCCAGTCGCGCCCCATCGGACGCCTGCAGCTCGACGCCTCGTTCAGCCCGGTGCGCCGGGTGAGCTACACGGTCGAGGCCGCGCGCGTCGAGCAGCGCACCGACCTCGACAAGCTGATCATCGACATCGACACCAACGGCACGATCGATCCCGAGGAAGCCGTGCGCCGCGCCGGCAACATCCTCACCGATCAGCTCGAGGTGTTCGTCGAGCTGCGCGGCAAGGACGAGGCGGCAGCCTCGGCCGCCGAGACGCAGATCGACCCGATTCTGCTCAGGCCGGTGGACGAGCTGGAGCTGACCGTGCGCTCCGCCAACTGCCTCAAGGCGGAGAACATCAATTACATTGGCGACCTGGTGCAGCGCACCGAAGTCGAGCTGCTGCGCACCCCGAATCTCGGCAAGAAATCGCTGACCGAGATCAAGGAAGTGCTGGAGAGCCATGGGCTGTCGCTCGGCATGCGCGTCGAGGGCTGGCCTCCCGCTGGCCTGATTCGCGACGAGAAGGCGGCCTGAGGCTGAACGACAGCAGGGTCCAGGCGAAGGAAGCGAAGTCATGCGACACCAGAAAGCGGGCCGGGGACTCGGCCGCAAGAGCAGCCACCGTACCGCGATGTACCGGAACATGGCGGCCTCGCTCATCCGTCACGAGACGGTACAGACCACTCTGCCCAAGGCAAAAGAACTGCGCCGCGTCGTGGAGCCCCTCATTACGCTGGCTAAGCAGGATGCCGTGGCCCGGCGCCGTCTGGCATTCAACCGCCTGCGCGACCGCGAGAGCGTCACCAAGCTCTTCAATGAGCTCGGGCCGCGCTTCAAGGCGCGCCCCGGCGGGTATCTCCGCATCCTGAGGATCGGCTACCGCAACGGCGACTCGGCACCGATGGCCCTCGTGCAGTTGCTGGATCAGCCCGATAAGGCTGCGGCGGGCACCCAGGGCTAAGCGCTGGTACCGGGCCGGTCAGCCAGGTCAGCCGGCCGGTTTGGCCGCATCAGCCTGCGCGGCGGGGCGGGTCCCGCGGGCATCTTTCACCCGTTGCAGATTCTCGTGCGCCGTTTTGTAGTACGACGGTGACAGCCGGATGGCCTCGTTCAGCAGGCCTTCGGCTGTGTCGAGGTCGCCATTCTGCAGGGCGACGAAGCCCACGTCGTTGTGGGCGCGGGGTGGCTCGGCAATCTTCAGCATCAGTTCCAGGGCTTGCGCATAGTCGCGGCGGCGCGCGTGCAGCAGCGCCACGTTCGCTTTGGCCGGAAGATAGTCCGGGCTCAACGCGAGGGCCCTCGTGTAGAGCTCAGCGGCGCGGTCGAGGTTGCCCGCGAGGTAGTTCGAGTAACCCAGGTTGTTCAGCAGCATCGGTGAATTCGGGTTCGCGGCGAGCGCCGCATCGTAGTGGGCGATCGCCGACGCGTAATCGCCGGTGCCATCGGCAAGCACGCCGAGGGCGTTGTGGGCGCGCCAGCGCTTCGGGTCGAGCTCGACGGCGCGCGTAAGCTGCACCTTGGCCTGGTCCCGGCGCTTGCCTTCGAGCAGCAGCAATCCCAGGTCTTCGCGCGCGGCGGCGTTATTCTCGTCGAAGCGCAACGCGTTGGCGTAGGCCTGCATGGCCAAGGGCTTTTTGTCGAGCTGGTCGTAAACGTAACCCACGCGATGCCAGAGCTCGGAGTTCGGCGCGATCTCGATCGCCTGGGTATAAAGACTGGCCGCCCGCTGCAGGTCCCCGCCGCGGGCGGCTTCGTCGCCAGCCTTCATGATTTCGGCGGGGAGTTGCTTGATCTTCTCGGCTTTCTGTTCGACGGGGTCTTTCGGTTGGGTGACAGCGCCGGAAAGGCATCCGCCGAGAGCGGCGCCGAGCGTCACCAGCGCCCAGCAGGCGCCCGCCCGGCCTAGGTCAGAAGCAATACGCGCCATCGGTGACAGCCTCCGGCGCCCAACCGGGGCGCAGGCAAGGCAATATAGCCCATGCGCCGGGAGGTGTGGCGACTCAGTCCCCCAGGATCCGGAACACCTGGATCAGGCGAACGACCGCGGGCCCGATCGCCACGACGAAGAAGGAGGGGAACAGGCAGAACACCAGCGGGAAGATCAGCTTGGTGCCGATCTTGGCCGCTTCTTCCTCCGCCTTCTGCATGCGCCGATCGCGGAACTCCTCGGAATAGACCCGCAGCGCGTCGGCGATGCTGGTGCCAAAACGCATCGTCTGGATCAGCAGGCTGACCAGCCCCCGTATGTCCTCGAGGCCGGTGCGGTCGGCGAGATTGCGCAGCGCGACGTTGCGGTCCACGCCGGCGCGGATCTCGGCGTTCACCAGCGCCAGCTCGCGGGCCAGGTCGGGGTGGCTGACCACGAGTTCATCTGCAACACGCTGGATCGCGGCGGCCAGACCCAGGCCCGCCTCCACACAGACCACCAGCAGATCGAGCGCGTCCGGGAAGGCGTTGCGCAGCTTGCGCATCCGCCGTGCGACCAACTTGTCGAGCACGCTGCTCGGTGCGATCACGCCAATACCGGCGCTGAGCAGCCCATACATCAGGATTTCCGAGGTCGTGGCGTCCGGAAACCACTGCGCCGCGAACAACACCATGATCGGCAGCAGCAACGCCAGCAGCACCTTGATCACGTAGAACAATTGCAGCGCATTCGGCGCTCGGAAACCAGCGTAGGTCAGCTGCCGCACGACCTTGCTGCGCTCCATCTCCGATTTCGGCAGCACCCACTCCGGCGCCGGTCCCAGCAGCGTCTTGATGTTAAGCAGCAGGCGGCCGCCGGAATCCCCGGCCTCGCCGCCCGCTGCGGCGACCGCGACGCGTCGGCGCACGGGGTCGGTACTGCCGAGGAAAACGTACGACAGCCCGAGGCCGAGCGCGAGAATCGCACCACCGGCCAGCACCAGGAAAACGATTCGCAGCGTGTCCGGGTTGTCGAGCCAGCCGCTCATTGTGGAGAACAGTTCTTGCATGGCAGCTTCCTCAGACCTCGATGCGGATAACGCGGCGGATCCAGAAGATACCGATCACGCCCATGCCGAACGCGAAGGCGATCAACTGCCGTCCGGTTGGATCCTGCAGCAGCACCGGCAGGTAATCCGGGCTCAGGAGCATCATCACGGCGAACAGCACGAACGGTACCATCGCCAGAATCCAGGCCGACAGCCGGCCTTCCGCGGAAAGGGTGCGGACCTTACGCTGAAAGCGGAACCGCGAGCGGATCACCTTGCTGATCTGTTCGAGGATCTCCGCCAGGTTGCCGCCCGTCTCCTTCTGCACCAGCACGGAGGTCACCAGCGCCATGACGGTGACGCTCGGCATGCGCTGCAGCAGGCCCAGCATGGCGCGCCGCAGGTCGTTGCCGTAATTGATGTCGGCGAAGGTCAGCTCGAACTCCCGCGATACCGGTTGATCCATGTCCTCGGCGACGAGCTTCACGGCGGCGCTGAACGGATGCCCGGCGCGCAAAGCCCGCTTCATCGAGTCGATTGCGTCCGGCAGCTGCTCCTCGAACCGCTGCATTCGCTGGCTGCGGTCCCTCAACACCTTGACGAACGGCCCGGCCAGGCCGACGGCCGCCACACCGACCGCGATCAGCGGGTCGCGGGCGAATATCCAGCCCGCCGCGGCACCGGCGATGCACAGGATCAACGACAGCAACAGCAACCGGTAAGCCGGAAAGCTGTGGCCGGCCTGCTCGATCAGGTGCGCCAGCGACTCCATGCCGGGCAGCGACTCGATCGAGCCGCTCGTGAAAATGGCCCGCATTCACGTGGCCAAAGACGATCTGAAGGCGGCGTTGGCCCAGATTGAAGAAGCCAAACGCAAAGACCCGTCGAACGTGGCGCTTTACCTGCTGCAAGC
>CAYOFE010000003.1:33147-59182 GCA_964403135.1 uncultured Chromatiaceae bacterium
GGAATCCCACGTGCCGTCTCCGTTGCGATCCTCCTCGATCGAGCGCTCCAGCGGCGAAAGTTCCCGCAGGTACTTGTCGCGCAGCAGGGAGGCCATCGAGCCCTGCTCGGAAGCCGCGTCGATCTGGCTCAGCCGTTGCTTGAGCAGCTTTCGTGTCTTGCTGGCCTCGCCGAATACCGGCACCACCAGCCCCTGCGACAGCAGCAGCACGGCGGTGAAGACCATCAGCAGGAAAATAGCCAATCCGTCACCCATGCCAGGCTCCTTGCATCAATGGCCAGTAACTACGGCATTCCGAACAGTTCCACCGGCAGTTCGATGCCCTTGCGAAGAACCTGCTTGTGGAAGCCCGGAATGATGCCGGTGGCCTTGAGTTCTCCAAGCACGCCGCCGTCCTTGTCGAGCCCGTGGCGCTCGAAACGGAAGATCTCCGACATCGTGATCACGTCTCCCTCCATGCCGTTGATCTCCGAGACGCTCACCAGCCGGCGGCGGCCGTCTTCCTGGCGTTCCACCTGGAGCACGAGCTGGATCGCCGAGGCGATCTGCGCCCGCAGACCCTTCGTCGGGAACTGTATCCCCGTCATGGACACCATGTTCTCGATGCGGGAAAGGGCGTCACGCGGCGTGTTGGCGTGGATGGTGGTCAGCGAGCCGTCGTGGCCCGTGTTCATCGCCTGCAGCATGTCGAGCGCTTCGGCCCCGCGGACCTCGCCGACGATAATGCGGTCGGGACGCATGCGAAGGCTGTTGCGCACCAGGTCGCGCGCCGTGACCTGGCCGCGGCCCTCGATGTTGGCCGGCCGGGTTTCCAGGCGTACCACGTGCGGCTGCTGCAGCTGCAACTCCGCCGAGTCCTCGATAGTCACAATGCGCTCGTTGTGCGGAATGAACCCCGACAGGATGTTCAGCAGCGTCGTCTTGCCGGCTCCCGTGCCGCCGGACACGACCACGTTAAGGCGCGACCTGACCACGGCTTCCAGCAGCCTTGCCACCGGCTCGGTCAGCGTGCCGAGGCTGATCAGGTCCTTCATCGTCAGCAGTTCCACCGCGAAGCGGCGAATCGACAGCATCGGCCCGTCCAATGCCAGCGGCGGTATGATCGCGTTGACGCGCGACCCGTCCTTCAGGCGCGCGTCAACCATCGGCGAGGACTCGTCGATGCGCCGGCCCACCGCGGTAACGATGCGGTCGATGATGTTCATCAGGTGCAGGTCGTTATTGAACTGCACATCGGTCAGCTCCAGCTTGCCGCGTCGCTCCACGTAGACGGCTTTCGGTCCGTTGACCAACACGTCGGAGACGGTCGGGTCCGCAAGCAGCGGCTCGAGCGGCCCCAGGCCCATCACCTCGTCCTCGATGGTCTTGATGACGCTCTGGCGCTGCTCCAGGTTCAGCGGCGCCGATTCCTCGTTCATCAGGCGCATGGCGATCTCGCGGATCTGCGCTCGCGCCGCGTCCTCGGGCAGCGTTCCGATCAGCGAGAGATCCATGATCTCCAGCAGCTTCTGGTAGATCCGCATCTTCCACTCGAGTTCGAGCGGGCTGAGGCTGCGACCCTCGGTGTGCGGGCCCTTTTGCCCGGCCTGGGCGCGCTGCAGGAAGCCCTGTCCCTGGCCCTTGTCGCCCTTCAGCTTGCCCGTGAGGCGGTTGATCACGCTCGCCATGAGTTCATCCTCTAATCAGGTTCGAGAAAGCCCGCGAGATTATGCTGCGCTGGCCAAGGTCTCCCTGGTCGCCTTCGAGGCGTGCCTGCATCGACATCAAAGCCTTGGTCACCGGAGAGCCTCGCGCATGATCCATCATCGGCACGCCCACATTGATGCTCTCGGCGACGTTGCGGTAGTGGTTGGGCAGCAGTATCGGCTCGTGGTGCTCGGCGCCGAGCGCCCGGCGGATGTCCGAGAGCTCGACCGGGAGGTTCTTGTCGTAGCGGTTGACCACGATCATCAATCGGTCTTCCGCCAGGCCGAGCTCGCGCACCAGGATGTTGCGCAACCGCGCCGCGTCGCGCAGGCAGGTCAGCTCCTGCTGCATGACCAGCAGCACACGGTCGGCACGCTCGTAGCAGGCCGCCGTGACATCGTCGATCTGGCGCGGCAGGTCGACCACGATACGCTCGTAGTTCTTCTTGACCACGCCCAGCAGGTGGACGAATCGGTCGACCGGAATGTCCCGGGCGAGAACCATCTCCTCTTCGAGAACACCGAGCAGAGCCACGCCGCTCCTGTGTTTTGCCATGTACGCATTCAGCGCGACCGCATCGAGCTGCTCGGCCATGTCGAGCGCCTGCAACAGGCCATGTTCCGGCTTGAGGTCCAGGTACTGCGAGAGCGAACCGAACTGCAGGTCCAAGTCGAGCAGGGCAACCGGCGAGCCGGAGGTCGAGGCCATGATGTGTGCGAGGTTCACGGCGACGAACGAGGCGCCGGAGCCGCCCTTGGCGCCCACTACGGCGAACAGCGCGCCATCGCGCGACGGCTGGCGCGCCGCGAGATCGCGGCGTACGCGCTCCAGAGACTTCAGAAGCTCCTCCGCCTGGACCGGGTCCTCGAGGTAATCCCGCGCGCCGGCCTGCATGGCCAGCCGCATGCAGCCCGTGTTCCCGGACGGGCCGATCACGATAGTCGGTGGCCTTGCCGGCGGCGAATGTTCGAGCATCGAGGCCAGTTCCGCTTCGCCGGTCTGGCCGATATGCAGGACGATCAGGTCCGGTATCTCGGTGATCCCGTGCAGGGGGTCTGGGTGGCCATTGACGATATGCTTGCGGATGACCTCGAAACCGGCGCTGCCGATGACGCTCCACAGGTCGTCGAGGACCGCCCGATTACGACTTCCGACAAGTACCTTGAATCGCTTGTTCACGTCCGTTTCCCATCCATCGCACAGCGGCCTGTTCCGCCAGGCCGAAAAGCGCCCATCAACTCGCGCAGGGCAGGGGGCCCGCCCCCTGCCTCGGTACTCCCAGGCTCTCCCGCGGCAGCGTCGAGGGATACTCCGGAAGGGTAAAAGTCAGTGCGTACAGCGGAATCACCAATGTATGCTGGAAGTTGGCGATCCGTACCCGGACATACTGGATCTGCGCAAAAGCGTTGGTTGCCTGGCCGTTCTGATCCAGGTACTCCACAACGACATTGGATGTGTCCAGTCCGCTGACGATCGGGCTACCGCTGCCGCCCCCGCCCGGTGTGTTGAAGATCGCAACCTGCGCAATCGCCGGGTCGTTGAGCGGGCAGACCGCCGCCATGCGCGCGCCGCGCCGCGTCGCCTCGCTCAGGCTGTTGATCACAAAAACCAGGCGGCTGAACTCGATCAGCGCGAAAAGAATCACCAGCGCCACCAGCCCGACGATGGCGAATTCCACAGTCGTCACCCCGCGTTCATGCTGCCTGTTCATAGCGCCTTCATGATGACTTCACTGCGCAGATTGAACACGCCTCTGAAAAACGTCCCACCCCGAATCAGGTCCGGAGGGCCCGGCGCGAAAATCGGCTGATACGCGTAGGTAGCCGATACCGCCACGTTGTTGCTGCCGGCATTGCGTACGGTCACCGCACCCGTGGCCAGGCCCGGCAGCAGCGCAGGGCCGGTGCCCGCGGTATTTCCGAATACGACGAGGTTACGAGTCGCCGCCATGTCGGCGGCGGTCAGGACCACCAGCCCCGTCGAGCCGTTCTCCGCCAGCTCGGCGATGTAGCGGGCGCCGTCGCGCACCGCATGGGACAGCGTGCTGTATTGCAGGAACGCGCGCCCCAGCTCGACGATCGCCAGGAACAGCGTGAGCAGCAGCGGCAGGGCGATCGTCAGTTCGAGCGCCGCCACGCCAAGCTGTCTTTTTCGTCTGCCGTCCATGGTTCGATTTCCGGGTCGGTCTCAGGAATCGCGGCTGTCGAAATCGCGGTACAGCTGGATGCGGTACGGGCCGGGGATGCTGGTCGGGTTCGGCCCGGGCATGCCGCGCGCCTGACACTCCTCGACGAACTCACCGTAGATGTTGTTGCTGCCGCCTTGCTGGGTCGCTTCCTGCAGCAGGAAATAGCAGGCGACACCGAGTATCGGCAGGTCGGTCTGGCCGTTATTGATGCCGGTGCAATCGGCAATCGGCACCGGCAGAATGCGCCGCTCGAAACTCGCCGGCCCATTCGGTGCGGGCTGCAGGTCGTAGCTGCCGTTCTGCAGGCGCTGCTGGTAGTCCTCGTAGTTGAAGTCGAGCTGCGAGGAATCCGTGATCACGGTGCCACCCTGCGTAATCTGGTTGTTACTGTTTTCCTGCAGCGGCGGGCTGGTTTGCTGCACGACCACGTCGGGGGGGTACTGAGTCTGGGTGCCGCGCATCGGTCCGGTATAGATGTTCAACCGCGTGTTGATGCCCTGCGTCACGGGCCCGACGTCGTTGCCGGGCTGCGTGGGCACCGTGTCGCCGTTGACGCAGCCCTCGTAACCCCCGGCCAGGTTTTCGCGCACCACGTCCGCGCCCGAGCCGCCGAGCCGGATCAGCTGGAAATTGCCCGGTCCGATCGGTGAGCTGCCGCCGGCGCTCGACTTCAGCACGGTGGGCTGGCCGGTCTGAAAGCCCCAGTTCGGCGCGCTGCCACCTTGCGAGGCCGGCGTGCCGCAGACTACCAGCGGCACCACGTCGCAGGGCCGGTTGATCGTCGGGCTGGGCCCGGCGACCGCCGTCGCGGCGACCTGCTTGTTGTCCATGCCCAGTACGCGCATCAGCCAGGCCACCAGCCTGAAGTCATCGGCCCGGACGCGCACGTACTCCGCCGGCGTGGTGCCCGGTGAGAAAGGCTGCAGCGTGCTGGAGAATTGCACTGTGACGGTCATGCCGCCGCCGGAGTACGCATCCTGCAGTTCACGATTGCCGAGCGCCGCGGCGTTCAGTCCCATCATGGTCAGCGCCTCCGCGCGCGCCTTTGTAGTGTCGTTGGTCTGGTCGAGGATTTTTGCGGCGCTCAGCGCCGCGGCATCCACCGTGTTCTGCAGCCGTGACTTGTTCAGCACCATGTGCGAGACATCGAGCGCCAGGCCGCCCATCGCGAGAATCGCCAGCATCGCCACTGCGATCAGCACGATGATCGCGCCGTTCTGCCGGTCCGGGCCGGACACGGAAGCCAGTTGTTGCATGCGTGGCGATCTCACGGGGGCGTCTCCTGGGTGCTCGTTGCGTCAGTTGCCCGAATCGATCTCCAATTCGATGTTCTCGCGCACCGACTCGGGCTTGCCGACATCTTTGCGGTACACGTCGATGACGTTATTCAGCCGCTCGCCGTCGCCGTGGTCAATGGGCTGGGTGTCAGCCGGCGCTGCCGGGTTGGCGGTCTGCAGTTCGACCATCTGCCGCACCGATTTTCCATAATCCTGTTCCACGGCGACCGGGCCCTGGGCACAGCCGGCGGCGGAGAGGGCGATCGCGGCCAGCAGGGCCGCAGCGTACGGTTTGTTCCGGGCATTCATGTTCATTTCCTCTCTTACTGGACCTGTTGGCCAAAGGCGCTCTCGGTGCCGCCGCCAGCGGGGGCGGAGGAATCGGTAGCCGGCTCGCTGCTCCTGCGGCCTTCCATGTTGCCCATGATGTAGAACTCGTGATCGTTCGGTTCGACGAAGGAATCCGTGGGCAGCTTCATGTCCTTGGGCGCGATCGGCTTGGCGAGCCGCGGCGTGACGAAGATCACCAGCTCGGTTTCGCCCTTCTGGAACGCCTGGCTGCGGAACAGGTACCCGATAATCGGCAGGTCGCCGAGGCCCGGGAACTTGTTCACGGATTCGCGGAGCTGATCGCTGATCAACCCGGCGATACCGATGGTCTGGCCATCCTTCAGCTCCACGGTGGTGCTGGCGCTGCGCTTGGTCAGGGCCGGCACCACGAAGCTGGACTGGGTGTTGGGCGCGTCCACCAACACGCTGTTGGCGGCGATCAGCTCGCTGACGCTCACATTGACCTTCAGGTTGATGTCGCCCGATCCGAGCACCACCGGCAGGACATTCAGGCCGACGCCGAATTCCTTGAACTCGATGGTAATGGTGTTGTTGTCCTGCGGCACCGGGATCGGGAACTCGCCGCCGGAGAGAAACTTCGCTTCCTGGCCGGTCAGCGTGGTCAGGGTGGGCTCGGCCAGGATCTTCGCCAGGCCCTTGTCCTTGGCCACGTCGAGCGCCATGTTCAGCAGGAAATCGTCGGTCAGGAACGACGCAAACAAACCCTTGTCCTGAATGGTCAGGTCGCTCGGGGCGAACTCGTCGATGACCGGGCCCCAGGGCGCATTGCCTGGCAGGATCGGTAACCGGCCGTTGACCGGATCGGTGAACACCACGTCCGGGAACGTGGCGCCACCGTTGACGCCACCCAGCGTCCAGCGGCTGCTGCCCTTCCAGATGGCATTGAACTGCGCATCCAGCCGCCGCAGCTCGGTGCGCTGCATTTCGGCCACCTTGACGCCGAGCATCACCTGCTGGGCGCCCGAGACTTCCATCAGGTTGATGATCTGGCCGACCGCCTTGTCCGGACGCCGGGATGCGCCTTCCTGCGCCTTGAACTCGGTGTCCTCCTTGGACGTGCCGATCTGCGCCAGGTAGCCGTCGGCGACCTTCAGGGCCGTGTTCATGGCTGTGATGCTGGACACACGGCCGGCCAGTACGATGGAGCGCTGCGCGGTATACACCTTGATGGCTTCGCCAGGCAGCAGCTCGTTCAGCTTGGCCTTCAGCGATTCGAGATCGTGGGTCACTTCCACCGATACCGTGCCGATCAGCTGGTCGTTGCGATCCCAGAGCAGCACGTTCGTGGTGCCAAGATCCTTGCCGAGCACGTAGAGCTGCGTGGCTCGCAGGATGAGAATGTCGGCGATGTCGGGACTGCCCACCGACACGCGCGCCGCGGGTTCGTCGAGCCTCACCACGCGCGACTTGAACAGGGGCACCACGAGCGCCTCGTTACTGCCGTTTCTCAGCCAGGGCTGCGTTGAGCTGGCGGCCAATTCCGCCCGTACCCCCATTGGCGCGCACAGAAACACCGCGGCAGTCAGCGCGGCGGCGCGTTTTATCAGCTGTTTCGGATGATTCATTGGCATAATCCCCTACCTTTAGCCAACACAAGGAAATGAGAATTTCGTCGATGCGGCGCGCGATCAGCCCTTGGCCTTGGTGGTCTGCACCTTGGTGCCGCGGATCAGCGTGACGTTCGGCGTGTTGTCCACGGCCGGGCGCGGCGCGGGCCTGGCGACCGGCTTGGGGGCCGGCGCCGCGGGTTTTTCCTCGGCCACCAGGGTGTCCATCGGATTGCGCAGCGCGAGCTGCAGGCTGCCTTCCTCCTCCCATTTCGCCAGCACCTCGGCTTCCTTCGGCGTCAGCTCCAGGGTCACCGCGCGCACCACCACGGGTTCGTTCTTGTCGGTAGCCGCGGTCTGGTCGACCGCCAGCACCTTGACGTTCTTGATGATGGTTTCCGAGGTCGCGCGGCGCGCACCGCCGGGCTCCATGCGCGTACCGATCACGTCCACGTAATTACCCGGCAGCAGGAAGCCGCCGACGCCCACCACATCGTTCACCCGCACGCTGACGGCGCGCTTATTGGGCGCGACCAGTGCGGCCAGGGTGCTGCCCGCACCGCCACCGGCGATGCGATCTTTCAGCAGAATCTCGCCTTCGAGGATCTCACCTTTGACGATCTGGCCGTCAACTTCCTTGAAGTCCTTGATCGCGCCGGGCGGCAGTACGGCGACCGGCACTTCGATGGTCTTCACGTGCCGGGACTCGATTTTTGTGCCATAGGGAATGCGCATTGAAGCGGCCAGCACCATGGCCGACTCGGGCCTGGTGGCCGCTGCGGCGTTCAGGCGCTGCGTCAGATAGTTGTTCGCCGTCCAGGCTGCTGCGGCCGCAATCAATACCGACAGCATCAGCAGCAGGAGACCCCTCTTTTTGAACATGATCAGCGCCCTCCCTAAAGAGCCGGTTTAGTCCGGGCGTCCTGGCCCGGTTTCAGCGAAACGAAATAGTTCTTCCACGCCCAGTCCATGTGCTCGCGCGTCACGACGCGCGGCTGGCCGAGGTAGGCGGCGCGATCCACCGCGATGCTCAGCAGGTCACGCGGGTGGCACGGCGCCAGCGGCGTGCCGTGCCGGCGATGCAGGTTCTCGATGACGTAATCGAGCACCCCGGGCTCGCAGCTGATCTGGTTCTGCGCGCAGAACTGTTCCCAGATCCGGCGGTACTCGTCGGGCTCCAGGTAGTGAAATTCGATCTTGTAACCGATGCGGCGCAGGAACGCCTCGTCGGCGAGATCCGTCGGATGCAGGTTGGTGGAGAACACCAGCACCACGTCGAACGGCACGGAGAAATGCCGGCCGGCGCCCAGGCTGAGGAAGTCCTTCTTTTCCTCCAGCGGCACGATCCAGCGGTTGAACACGGTCTCGGGCGCAACGCGCTGCCGGCCCATGTCGTCGATGATGAATATGCCGTTGTTGGCCTTGAGCTGTAGCGGCGCCTGGTAGTGACGTGTGACCTCTTCGAAATGCACGTCCAGCATGTCGGCTGTCAATTCGCCGCCGCTGACGATCACCGGGCGGTGGCAGGCGACAAGGCGCGGATCGAACCCGGTTTCGAGCCACATATTCGGGTTAGCCAGCCCGGTTTCCATCGGGCGGTGCAGGATCGGGTCGAAGATCTCGATGACCGTCTCATTGACCGCGATCGCGTAGGGCACCAGCGTGGCGTGCGGAAACACCCGCGACATGCGCTGCGTGAGATAGGTCTTGCCGGTGCCGGGCGGCCCGTAGATAAATATCGCCCGGCCGGAGTTCAGCGAGGGCCCGAGCTGGTCGAGCATCTCCTGGCGCACCACGACGTCGCTGAACGCCTCGGCCATCGCCTGCCGGGTGACCGAGCGGTCGTGCACGGTCTGGCCACGGACGACTTTTTCGTACATCTCCAGCGGCACCGGGGCGGGCCCGACATAGCCGCTGCGCGACATCGCATCCAGTGCCGAGGCGCGGCCGCGGTCCGTCAGCGCGTAGCGCAGGTTCTGCGCGGTGTCGCCGGTGGCGGGGCCGCGCACTTCCACGCGGGCCTCCTTGCGCATGAAATTCACGACGGTCTCTACGATCGGCCCGGCCAGCGCCAGCCGGCTGGTCAGCTCCGCCATGGTGAGCACGCCGCCTTCCAGCAGGTGCTTCGCCAGCAGGTCGGCGAGGAATGTCTCGCTGAGGCCCGTGTCTTCCCGGCGCAACGGCCGGGGCGCCAGCCGTTGCAGGCGTGGCAGTGACAGCGGTGTGACATCAGCGGTTTTTTGGGCCTTGTCCATCGTGGCCTCGTCTCGCGTCAGGCAGCCAGCCACCAGACGGCACCGAGCGATCCGGCGGCGATGGCGGCGGCATAGGGCAGCGTGGTCACTGGCGGCGGCGCGACATGTGCCGACGAATCCGCAGCGCTGGTCGTGCGCCGCCACTGCATCCAGAAAAACGCGGCGACGCCGAGCACGGCGCCGGCAATCAACGCCAGCGCGCCGGCCACCAGTGCGCCGAGCGGCCCGAGCGCGGCGCCGAGCGCGCCCATGAACTTGACGTCACCGGCGCCCATCGCGCCGAAGACGTGAAAAGGCAGAAAGAAAAACGTGCCGACGGCCACACCGGCCAGCGCCGCGATGCCGCCGTTCGGACCTTGCGCCCAGAGCTGGAACAGTACGCCGAGCGCGAGCGTGACCAGCACCAGGATGTTGGGGATCCGCCGCTCGCGCGTATCGATCCACACCGCGGGCAACGCCACGGCCAGGATCAGCGCCAGCATCAAAATGGTCGAAATCTCCACCGGGCAGTTCACTCCCGTTGCGCCCATCCGCGGCCAGCGGACAGGGGTGCTGATGCACCCCTGCCGGCTGGGAGCGATTAGCCCGCCGTGCTGAGGATATTCGTGATCGCTTCGATGATCCGGCCGACTTCCAGGCCCAGCGCCTGAAACGCCAGCACCACCGCGAGACCGACGAGGCCGCCCGCGATCGCATACTCGACCGTGGTCAGGCCTTCTTCGTTACGCAGGAACTGCATCAGTTTCGTTTTCATGGTTTCCTCACCTCGAGAGTGTTACCAACAGACCTTATAGAGAGACTGCTGTGGTGTGTGCCACTGACAGCGGGCCCGGAACAGGCGGCGCTTTGTTGTAGTCGTTGTGGTAACAACCCTGTTGGAGCGGCCGCTCCGTCCTGGAGCCTGCGCATCTTATAGGCCAGTTCCGGCGCCGCGGGCTAGGACTTTCTTGCCGAATCATTGGAGTTTTGCCGGCGTAACGGCCGCGCGGTGCGAAAGTTGCGAAAGGCATCACAGTTTGCGGGCTGAGAAAGGGTTAACGCCCGGCCGGTCGCCGCCAACCCCGTGAGACCTGCGGGGCGCACCGCGCGCCGGTGGCTGTGGCTGGGCGGGTGCGCTCCGCGGGCTGCGGCGCAGCATCAGCAATCTGACATAATCGAGATTTCAAGCGTTTATATCGTGATACTTGCGCCAGTTCTCAAAATAGGTCACAGTCCAGCGGCTGTCGGGGAAGTAAGCTCTGCCTTGTCTTGAGGGCCTAACGGGCGCCCTGGACACCGAGAACAATCAAAAGGGACCCGGTGGTGACGGACAGATTGAAACTGCTGTGCATCGATTTGACGGTCGCTGGCCGCGAGGCGGATCTGCCCCAGGGTTTTCTCGATCATTGCGATGTCCGCTATTCGGGCAAGACCCAGCCCATCGAGCCGCAATTGCGGCGCGGCCGCCCCGACGTCGTCTGCTTTGACTTCGATTACCCGGACCGCGCCAGCCTGAACCTGGCCGCTGCGGTGAAGCAGTCCTGGCCCTCGCTGCCGATGATCATCATGACCGTCCAGCATTCCGAGGCGCTCGCGGTGTGGGCGTTCCGCAGCCGCTTTACCGATTACCTGGTCAAACCCGTGCCGCCCGCCGACGTCGAGCGGTGCGTGGCTCTGCTGTACGAAATCTGCGGCGACAAGCGCGTCCAGAACCGCCGCCGGATGCCGAGTTTGCCGGTACCGATGCCGGACGAGGCACCGATGCCGGTCACCAGCGAAAATTCGCTGCTCCCGGCGGTGTCCTTCGTCGAGAACAACTTCCACACCAAGATCCAGAGCGACGAAGTAGCGCGCTTGTGCGCGATGAGCCCGTTCCGCTTCAGCCGCGCCTTCAAGGAAGCCTTTGGTCTGCCATTCCGCGAGTACGTGGTCCGGGTGCGGCTGAAGGAGGCCTGCCGGCTGCTGGAGAACCCGCAGGCAAGCATCACCGAAGTGGCCTACGCGGTTGGGTTCAACGACATCTCTTATTTCAGCCGCATGTTCAAGCGCTACATAGGCGTGTCCCCGTCGGTTCTGCAGAACCAGCCCCCGGTTCCGCCGCCGGCCGCGCCAGGGGTCCCCGAAGCGCCGGTCGTGCTCGAACTGAAGCTGCCGCTCGATTAGGCGGGCGCACCGCGCTCAGGCTCCCCGCCGCTCGTGGCACGCCCCTCGACGCCGGCCGGCCCGGCCCGTCAACGAGCGGCGGTTCCGGAAGCTTTGTGCAAGGCCTCGATCTGGCGGGTGACATGCTCCGGTGAAGTGGTGCGCTGCGCGAGCAGCACGTACACCGCCGGAATCACGAACAGGGTCAGGAACACCGAGATCACCACACCGAAGAACACCACGGCCCCGATGGTGCGGCGCGCCTCGGCACCGGCTGCGGTAGCGAACAGCAGTGGCACGGCGCCAAAAGCGGTGCAGAGGCTGGTCATGACCACGGGTCGCAGCCGGATGGCGGCGGCCGAGACGATGGCTTCGGCGAATTCCGTGCCCCGGTCGCGCAGCTGATTGGCGAATTCCACGATCAGGATGCCGTTCTTTGCCGCAAGGCCCACCAGCATGATGCCGCCGATCTGGCTGTAGACGTTGATCGACGAGCCGATCAGCCACAGCCCGAGCACCCCACCGGCGAGCGCCAGCGGCACGGTGAACATGATGATCAGCGGGTGGCGGAAGCTTTCGAACTGCGCGGCCAGCACCAGGAACGAGATCACCAGCGCCAGCAGCAAGGTGAAATACACGGCGCCGCCGGTCTTTTTCAGCTCGCGCGATTCGCCGTCGTAGTCGATGCGCACGCCCTCGGGCACCTCCTCAGCGATGATCTGCTCCATGTAATCGAGTGCGTTGCCGAGCGAATACCCGGGCGCAAGCCCGCCGACCAGCGTGATGGAGCGCAGCTGGTTGAAGCGGCGCAGCTCCCGGGCGCCGGAGGTCTCTTCCAGCGTCACGAGGCTGGCCAGCGGCACCAGCTCCCCCGAGCTTTCCGAGCGCACGTAGATGTTGTTGAGGTCGGAGGGCGTGGCCCGGTCCTCGGGCCGGGCCTGCACCACCACGTTGTATTCCTCGCCGCGCTCCACATAGGTGGTGACGATGCGTGACCCGAGCATGGTTTCGAGCGTGCGGCCGACCGACTCCAGTGAGACCCCGAGGTCGGAGGCGCGATTGCGGTCGATGCCGACGCTGATTTTCGGCTTCTGCTCGAAATAGTCGGAACGCAGCCCGATGATGCGCGGGTTGTCCTTGCGCACCCGGTTCAATACCCGGTCGCGCCACGCCACCAGGTCCTCGTAGCTGGTGCCGCCGAGCACGACCTGCAGCGGCTGGCCGCCGCCGCGCACCGCGAGGCTCGGCGGCAGAAACACATTGGTAGTAACGCCCGGCACCAGGTCCACCTTCCGCCGCAGACCCTCGGCGATTTCGCCGGCGGTCAGCTCGCGGTCCTTCCAGTCCATCAACGGCATGTAGATGAAAGCCGTGTTCACATCGCCGCCGGCGCCCCACATGCCGCTACGCGCCAGCACGCGCTTGATTTCGCCCTGCGCGACATAGGGCTCGATGATCCGCTCGATCTGGCGCACCTGCCGGTCCATGTAGGCGGGCGTGGCGCCTTCCGGGGCACGCAGCATCATCAGCACCATGCCGCGGTCTTCGGGGGGCGCGTACTCGGAGGGCAGCGTGCGGAACAGCAGGGCACCGACGATGGCCACGCCCGCGAACACGGCCACCGCGTAGAGCGGCCGGCGCACAGTCGCGACCAGCGCCCGTTCGTAACGGGCGGTCACGCGCCTGAAGAAACGGTCGATGGCGCTCGCCAGCGGGCGGCGTTCCACCCCGCGGGAGAAAAGCTTCGAGGTCAGCATCGGCACGAGCGTCAGCGATACCAGCCCGGAGAACGCGATCGCCGCAGCAAGCGTGATGCCGAACTCGGCGAACAGCCGCCCGACGTTGCCGGGCATGAACGAAATCGGCACGAATACCGCGACCAGGACCGCCGTGGTGGCGATCACCGCGAAGCCGATTTCGCGGCTGCCCTCGAGGGCGGCGATCAGCGGCGGCTGCCCGAGCTCCATGCGCCGCACGATGTTCTCCAGCACGACGATAGCATCGTCCACCACCAGCCCGATGGCGAGCACCATGCCGAGCAGGGTCAGCGTGTTGATCGAATAGTCGAACGCGGCCATGACCAGGAACGAGGCGATGATCGCCACGGGTATGGTGATCGCCGGGATAAAAGTGGCGCGCAGCGACCCGACGAAAGCGAAGATCACGATCAGCACCAACAACAAGGCCACGCCGAGCGCCTTCAGGACCTCTTTCAACTGCTCCCGGATGAAGATCGAGAAATCGATGTTGACGTCGACGGTCATGTCCGGCGGCACGATACTCTGCAGTCGCTTCACTTCGGCGGTGACCGCCTGGTTGACCGCGAGCACATTGGCCTTGGACTGGGGCACGATGCCCAAGCTGATGCCCGTGATGCCGTCCGAGCGCGAGAAATACCGCGTATCCTCCGCGTCGATCCGCACGTCCGCGACTTCGCCAAGGCGCACGATTTCGCGGTCCGGCCCGCGGCCGATGACGAGATTCCTGAATTCTGCCGGCGTTTTCAGGCCCGTGTCGGTGCGCAGGCTGAATTCGCGCTCGTGCGACTCAATGCGCCCGGCCGGCAGCTCGATGTTTTCCCGGCGCAGCGCGTTTTCCACGTCCTGCACCGTCAGCGCCCGCGCCGCCAGCGCCTCGCGGTCGAGCCAGATGCGCATCGCATAGCGGCGCGCGCCGCTGTAGCGCACCGAGGCCACACCTTCGATGACCGTGAGCCGGTCGGCGAGCATGCGGTCGGCGAAGTCGGTGAGCTCCATCTCCGAGCGGTTATGGCTGGAGACGTTCACGTACATCGTGGCGTCCATGCCGGAATCCTGCTTCATGACCTGCGGCACGGCGGCTTCTTCGGGCAGGCGGCCGAGCACCCGCGAGACGCGTTCGCGCACGTCGTTCGCCGCCCCATCCGGATCGCGGTCCAGGGCGAACTCGATGGTGATCATCGAGCGCTCGTCCATGCTGTTGGAGGTGAGTTTCTGCACGCCGGCGATACCGGCCACCTCGTCTTCGATGATCTGCGTGATGCGCCGCTCGACGACCTCGGCCGAGGCGCCGCGGTAGCCGGTGTCGATCGACACCACCGGGGGGTCGACGTCGGGGTACTCGCGCACCGGCAGGGCCTGCAGCGCCAGCAGGCCGAGGATCACCAGCATCAGGCTCAATACCGCCGCGAACACGGGGCGTTTCACCGAGACGTCGGAAATCCACATCGAACGAAACCTCGTTCAGCTGCCCGACAAGACCTGGACTGGCATGCCGTCGCGCAGCCGCTGCGTGCCTTCGGTGACCACCACGTCGCCGGCGCCGAGGCCGCTGCGCACTTCGGCAAGGCCCGGGGTCCGGCTGCCGATCTCGACCTCGCGCTCGACCGCGCGCCCGTCCCGGACCACGAACACGAACTGGCGGCCCTGGCGCGGCGTGAGGGCTTCCTCGGGAACCAGCAGCACGTCGTGGCGCGCACGCTCCAGGCTGGCGGTGAGGAACATGCCGGGCTTTAGCCGCCGGTCAGCGTTCGGAATCGTGGCAATGACCTTGATGGCGCGGGTTACCGGATCGACGCGCGAGTCGATGCTGGCGACGGTCCCAGCGAACCGCTGACCGGGATACACGGCGCTCGTTGCGTTTATCTTCATGCCGATGCTGAGGGCGCTGAGAAAAGTTTCGGGCACGCTGAACTCCAGCCGAATGCTGCGCGTGTCGTCGAGCGTGGTGATCACGGTGTCCGGCCCGACCAGGTCGCCGACGCTGACGCGGCGCAGGCCGACGGTGCCGGCGAACGGAGCGCGGATCGAGGCATGGTCGAGGCGAGTGCGGGCCGCGCGGACCTGCGCATCGGCGATTTTCATCTTCGCCTCGAGTTCCTCCATCTGGGCCTGCGAGATGATGCGCGAGGCAGCGAGCGAGCGGCCGCGCTCGAACTGGCTGCGTGCCTGCTGCAGCGACGCTTCGGCCAGAGCGAGGTCGGCGCGGATCTCGCGGCTGTCCAGTTCCACGAGCAATTCCCCGGCCGTGACTTCCTGGCTTTCGCGGAAATTGATCCGGGTGACGACGCTCGAGACTCGCGAGGTGACGTCGATCGAGTCGGTGGCCGTCGCGGTGCCGAGCGCGGTGAAGCGGTCGACGAAATCCTGGGCGCCTACCGTTGTCGTCGCGACACTGACAGGGCTCATGCCGCCCGGAGGTCCCCCCGCCGGGCCGCCACGGCTCGTGGCAGCCGCGGCTCCACCCGCTGGCGCACCCGAGGGTGCGCCGCGTTCGCACGCGCCAAGCACGACGCCGAGCATGACCAGTGGCAGCAGTGAGGCGCGGCGTAGGCCGGATGACGAAGCTGGCGAGGTTCGGGCGGGCATCATCCGATCTTGATTCCTGGAGACGAGCCACTGTAGCAAATTGCCGGTTGAGCGAGCGGCCCGGGCCTGCGGCAGGCTGCCGCGCCCGCCGATCAGGCGAGCAAGGGGCGCGTGAGATTCTCGCTGGCGCCGCCCGTCACCAGCACATCGTCTTCGATGCGGATGCCGCCGTATTTTTTCAGCTGCCCGATCTGTTCCCAGTTGATGCGGCCGGCGAGCGGATTCTCGCGTAGCCCGTCGAGCAGCGAGCCGATGAAATAGATGCCCGGCTCGATCGTGACCACCTGGCCCGCTTCGAGGGTGCGCGTCAGTCGCAGCCGTGGATAATCGGGCGGCGCAGGCAGGTGGCCGCCGGATTCGCTGGCAAACTGGCCGCCGAGGTCATGCACCTGCACCCCCAGCAGATGCCCGAGCCCGTGCGGAAAAAATGCCAGAGTGACGCCGGCATCGAGTATCGCTTCGGCGGGTGCCTGCACAAGCTGCCACTCGTGCAGCAGCCGGGCGATTGCGCGATGGGCCTGCCGATGCAGATCCGGAAACGGGATGCCCGGGCGCACCGCCGCGCACAGCTCGCGCTGAACGGCATCGAGCCCGGCTACCATCGCTGCGAACTCGTCATCGCGAAACGCGTAGGTGCGGGTGATGTCGCAGGCATAGCCCTGGTACAGGCAGCCGGCGTCGATCAGCAGGCTGTGCAGATCGCGCGGCTTGCGTTCCCGGCGGTCGCGATGCT
Source organism: uncultured Chromatiaceae bacterium (assembly GCA_964403135.1). Taxonomy (GTDB): domain Bacteria; phylum Pseudomonadota; class Gammaproteobacteria; order Steroidobacterales; genus QUBU01. The sequence goes on from CAYOFE010000003.1 coordinate 49,652, forward strand.
GGTAATGCAAGGTAGCGCCGTGTTCGTTCAGCGCGACGATGGCGCCGTAGGGTAACTCCGGTTCGAGCTGGCCGCTGGCCTGCAGAAACGCCATGAGAATCTCGTACTCGTTGGCGCCGGCGCGAAATGCCTGCTCAGCGGCGCGATGACCGGGTGCGGCGATCGCCGCGGCCTGACGGATGCAGGCGATTTCCCACGTGCTTTTCCAGGCGCGGTGATAGTGCAGGATATCGAGCAGTTCGGGCGGATTGCGCGTGGCATCGGGCAGCAACCCCTGCCACTGCTCGGGAGGGCCGAGCACGGCGAGGCGCCGCAGCCCCGAGGGAATATGAGCAGGAAGATCCCCGGCGCTACCGAGGATGCGCAGGTCGAATACGTCGGAAACCGGCGATGCGGGCAGCGCCGGCGGCAGGTGCCAGTAGTCCTCGGCGCGAAGCACGGCCAGCACCGGCTGGCGGCCCGGAAGGATGATGACCGCAGAGCCCGGATGTTGGCTAAGAGGTGCCCACTGCAGGAAGAGCGGATTAGCGACGTAGGGGTGCGCCTGATCGTCGAGAAACCGGTACTGGACGACACCGCTGCCAACGATCGCCGCATCGAACCCGCAGCGATGCAATGCGCGTGCGTAGCGCTCGCTCATCCCGGCCACATGTGCCGGGAAAAGCGCATCGATCTGCCGGGCGGCAGTGGCGGCAGGGGTACTCATGGATGCAATCCGATCCGTGTCCGAGGCATCATACCCGCGAATTCGGTGCCGGCATTTCGGAAATTCGCCAGGTCGGAGCATGCGCGCCCGGGAGAACGGAGTGGTCATGAATCGCCGACATTTCGCTGCACCGCTACCTGTATTCCTGGCAGCCGCCGTGATGCTGCCGCATTGCTCTGGAGGCTCGATGGCGCAAGCGTTCGATCGGCCCGCAGGCGCGCCGTTCGCATCGCGGTCCGAGGTGATGGCCGTGCACGGCATGGTGGCCACCAGCCAGCCGCTGGCGACGCAGATCGCACTCGACGTGCTCAAGCGCGGCGGCAGCGCCGTGGATGCGGCGGTGGCGGCCAATGCGGCTCTCGGCCTGATGGAGCCCACCGGTGCCGGCATCGGCGGGGACCTCTTCGCCATCGTCTGGGAGGAAAAATCCCGACGCCTGTTCGGCTTGAATGCCAGCGGTCGCTCGCCCCGGGCGCTGACGCTCGATCATTTCCGCAAGCTGGGTTTGCAGCAGATTCCCTCGACCGGGCCGCTTTCGGTGTCCGTTCCCGGCGCGGTCGATGGCTGGTTCGCGCTGCACGGCCGCTTCGGTCGCCTGCCGATGGCCGAGTTGTTGGCACCGGCTGTCGAGTACGCGCGCGAGGGCTTTCCGGTCTCGCCGGTGATCGCGGCCGAGTGGCAGCGCAACGCCGATGTGTTGCGCGAGTTTCCGGGCTTCGCTGCGACCTTCATGCCCGGCGGCCGGGCGCCGCGTGCCGGCGAAATCTTCCGCAATCCGCGCCTGGCCGCGACTTATGAGCGCATCGCTGGCGAGGGCCGCGATGCGTTTTATCGAGGCCCGATCGCAGCGGCTATCGCCGAGGACCAGCGCCGGCACAGCGGTTTTCTGGCCGCAGCGGATCTGGCCGCCCACCGGTCGGATTGGGTCGAGCCGGTCAGCACCGAGTATCGCGGCTACACGGTGTGGGAGCTGCCGCCGAACGGGCAGGGCATCGCGGCGCTGCAGATGCTGAACATCCTCGCGGGCTTCGATCTCGCCAGCCTGGGGCCCGGTTCGGCGGATTACCTGCACCTGCTGATCGAGGCGAAAAAGCTCGCCTTCGAGGACCGTGCGCGCTTCTACGCGGATCCGGCCTTTGCCGAGGTGCCAGTGGCAGAGCTGATTTCCCCGGCCTATGCCGCCGCCCGCCGCCGGCTCATCAACCGGTCGCGAGCGGCGTTGGCGTATCCGGCGGGAAGGCCGGTCCTCGACGCGGGCGACACGGTGTATCTCGCGGTCGGCGACCGTGACGGCAACATGGTTTCGCTGATCCAGAGCAACTACCGCGGCATGGGTTCGGGCATGACGCCGGCGGACCTGGGCTTCGTGCTGCAGAATCGCGGCGAGCTGTTCACGCTCGAAGTCGGCCATCCGAACGTCTACGCGCCGGGCAAGCGCCCGTTTCATACCATCATTCCCGGGTTTGTGACACGCGACGGCTATCGCTGGCTTGCGTTCGGCGTAATGGGCGGCAGCATGCAGCCGCAGGGGCAGGTGCAGGTCCTGGCTAACCTCATCGACTTCCGTATGGGCTTGCAAGCCGCGGGCGATGCCGCACGCATCAATCACGAGGGATCCTCGGAGCCGACCGGCAGTCGCATGACCGATGGTGGCATCGTCTATGCCGAGCGCGGCATCGGCGAGCCGGTGCGTGAGGCGCTGCGCACCCGCGGCCACCGCCTCGGCGATCCCGGGCAAGGCCACTTCGGCGGCTACCAGGCCGTGATGTGGGACAAGGCCCGCGGCGTGTACATTGGCGCCTCCGAAGCGCGCAAGGACGGTAATGCGGCTGGCTACTGACGACGCAGCGGGCAGGGGGAGATGAAACAACACGTTCTGACCGGTATTACGACCACGGGAACGCCGCACCTCGGCAACTACGTCGGCGCGATTCGCCCGGCGGTGGCCGAAAGCCGGCGCGACGACGTGCAGTCGTTCTATTTCCTGGCCGACTATCACGCCCTGGTAAAAAACCAGGACCCGGACCAGATCCATCGTTCCAGTCTGGAGGTTGCGGCCACCTGGCTGGCGCTTGGTCTCGACACGAACAGAGCCATCTTCTATCGACAGACCGACATCCCCGAGATCACCGAGCTCACCTGGATCCTGACCTCGCTCACCGCCAAGGGGCTCATGAACCGCGCGCATGCGTACAAGGCCGCGGTGCAGGCTAACGATGAGGCCGGCTCGCCCGATCCCGATCGTGGTATCACCATGGCGCTGTACTGCTACCCGATCCTGATGGCCGCCGACATCCTGCTGTTCAAGACCCACCGTGTGCCGGTCGGCCAGGACCAGAAGCAGCACGTCGAGATGGCGCGCGATATCGCCCAGCGGTTCAATCACCACTATGGCGAGCATTTCGTGTTGCCCGAGGCGCGGATCGGCGCCGATACGGCGGTACTGGCCGGGCTCGATGGCCGCAAGATGAGCAAGAGCTATCACAACACGATCCCGCTGTTCAGCCCGGCGAAACAGTTGCGCAAGCTCATCATGCGCATCAAGACCAATTCGCTGGAGCCCGGCGTGCCCAAGCCGACGGAAGGCTCGACCCTGTTCGACATCTATAAGGCCTTCGCCACGCCTGAGGAGACCGCAGCAATGCGCCGGCGTTATGCCGAAGGTATCAGCTGGGGCGAAGTGAAGGAGGAGCTGTTCCAGTACCTGGATGCCCACCTGCGCGATGCGCGGATCGAGTACGAGCGGCTGATGGCCGACCCGGGACATGTGGAACAGGTACTACAGGCCGGGGCCGAGCGTGCAAGGGCGCTGGCGGCACCTTTCCTGGCCGAGATCCGCCACGCTGTGGGCATCCGGCGCCTGGCCTGATAGCCGTCGGATTGCCAATATCTTTATGTCGAATAACGCGCTATATTTACCGTCGCGATTAACCCAACAGGGGGCAGTTATGCGGATTTCGAAGTACTTTGCGTTGACGGGCGCTGCGATGTTCCTGCTCGCCGGCTGCGGTGGCGGAGGCGAACAGGCCGCAGAGAAGGCGACCGAGGCTGCTCAACAGGCGACCGAGGCCGCTGAGACGGCTGGCGAGGCGGCGGATGCTGCCGTTGAAGCCGCGGGCGACGCAGCAGGCGCTGCGGCCGAAGCGACTGGCGAAGCGGCGGGTGCTGCGGCCGAAGCGACTGGCGAAGCGGCGGGTGCTGGGACTGAGGCTGCGGGCGAAGCCGCTCCGCAGTAATTCGTTTGCCTCCCGTTCCGGGGAGGCGTGCCTGTAAATGTCTTGGAAGGGGCCGGGTCGTTGCGACCCGGCCCTTTGATTATCTCGGGGCCAGCGCTCGTGCGAGGTAACGCCCGGTGAACGATGCGGCGGTGGCCGCCACCTGCTCAGGCGTACCCATCGCCACGATGCGGCCACCGCGGTCGCCGCCTTCCGGTCCAAGATCGACGATCCAGTCGGCGGTCTTGATGACATCGAGATTGTGCTCGATCACGACCACGGTATTGCCCTGGTCGCGCAGGCGCAGCAACACGCCGAGCAGCTGCTCGATGTCGTGGAAATGCAGCCCGGTGGTCGGTTCGTCGAGGATGTAGAGCGTGCTGCCGGTGGCGCGCTTGGCGAGCTCCCGGGCGAGCTTCACGCGCTGCGCCTCGCCGCCCGAGAGCGTGGTGGCGTTCTGGCCGAGCCTGATGTACGAAAGCCCGACGTCTACCAGCGTCTGCAGCTTGCCGGCAATAGCCGGGATGTTGGCAAAGCAGCCAAGCGCGGTTTCCACGGTCATTTCCAGCACTTCATGGATGCTGTAGCCCTTGTAGCGGATTTCCAGCGTCTCGCGGTTGTAGCGCCGTCCCTGGCACTGGTCGCAGGCCACGTACACATCGGGCAGAAAGTGCATCGCGACGCGAATCAGGCCGTCGCCCTGACAGGCTTCGCAGCGCCCGCCTTTGACGTTGAAGCTGAAGCGGCCGGCATCGTAGCCGCGCGAACGAGCCTCCTGGGTGGCGGCGAACAGCTCCCGGATCGGCGTGAACAGCCCCGTGTAGGTCGCCGGGTTCGAGCGGGGCGTGCGGCCGATCGGGCTCTGGTCGATGTCGATTACGCGATCGATGTGCTGCAGGCCATCGATGGCGTCGCACGGTGCGGCATCGAGCAGGGCGCCGTTGAGAATTTCCGCTACGCGACGATAGAGCGTGTCGTTGATCAACGTGGACTTGCCGGAGCCGGACACGCCGGTCACGCAGGTCATGAGTCCAATCGGTATCGTCGCGTCGATGGCTTTCAGGTTGTTGCCGCGCGCACCGCGGATTTCAATCTGCATTTGCGGATCGACCGCGCGTCGTACCGCGGGCAGGACGATGCGGCGCCGCCCCGAGAGGTACTGCCCGGTGACCGAATCCGGGCTCGCCATGAGGTCAGCTACGCTGCCCGTTGCGACCCGCTCTCCGCCGTGGATTCCCGCGCCGGGCCCGAGATCGACGACGTAGTCGGCGGCGCGGATTGCCTCCTCATCGTGCTCGACCACCAGCACGGTGTTGCCAAGATCGCGCAGGCGGAACAGCGTGCCCAGCAGCCGCTGATTGTCGCGCTGGTGCAGACCGATGGAGGGCTCATCGAGAATGTACATGACGCCAACCAGTCCCGAGCCGATCTGGCTCGCCAGGCGGATCCGCTGCGCCTCGCCGCCCGAGAGCGTTTCGGCGCTGCGGTCGAGCGTCAGGTACTCGAGCCCGACGTCAGCGAGAAATCGCAGGCGGCTGCGGATTTCCTGGCTGATCTTGCCGGCAACTTCGCCCCGCCAGCCGCCGATCGCGAGCGAGTCGAATGCCGCCAGCGCATCAGCCACGGACATGCCGGAAATCTCGGCGAGCGAACGGCCCTGCACGAACACGTTACGGGCGGCGACGTTGAGCCGCGTGCCATGACATTCCGGGCACGGCTGCACGCTCAGGTATTTCGCCAGCTCGTCGCGCACCAGGTTCGATTCGGTCTCGCGATAGCGCCGCGCCATGTTCGTCAGGATGCCTTCGAACGTGTGCCGTCGCGCAATGGTTGTGCCGCGGGCGGTCAGATAGCGGAACTCGATCTGCTCTTTGCCGCTGCCGTTCAGCAGGATTTCGCGGATTCGCGCCGGCAGGGACGCAAATGGCGTTTCGAGGTCGAAACCGTAGTGCGCTGAGAGCGACTGCATGAGCTGGTAGTAATAGGCATTGCGCCGGTCCCAGCCGCGGATCGCGCCGTCGGCGAGCGACAGATGTGGCTGGCGGATGATGCGCGCCGGATCGAAAAACTGGCGTACGCCGAGCCCGTCGCAGGCCGGGCAGGCTCCGGAGGGGCTGTTGAACGAGAACAGCCGCGGCTCGAGTTCCGGCACGCTGTAGCCGCAGGCGGGGCAGGCGAAACGGCTCGAGAACAGCAGCTCCCCCGGGCCCGGCTCGTCCATCGCCGCAACCCGCGCTACGCCCTCGCCGAGCTTCAGCGCCGTCTCGAACGAATCGGCGAGCCGCACGCGCGCGCTATCCCGCACCTTGAAGCGGTCGACGATTACCTCGATCGTGTGCCGCCGCCGCGGGTCGAGCTTTTTCGCGTCTTCGAATTCCACCACCTTGCCGTCGATGCGCGCCCGCACGAAGCCACGCGAGCGCAACTCGGCGATCACCTCGGCATGCTCGCCTTTTCTGCCGGTTACCACCGGCGCCAGCAGCATGAGCCGCGTGCCTGCCGGCAGCCCGAGCACCTGATCCACCATCTGGCTGACCGTCTGGGCGGACAGATCTGCGCCATGTTCCGGACAGCGTGGCGTGCCCGCGCGAGCGAACAGCAGCCGCAGGTAGTCTAAGATCTCGGTCACCGTGCCGACCGTCGAGCGCGGATTGTGCGAGGTGGATTTCTGTTGAATGGCGATCGCCGGGGAGAGCCCTTCGATGTGGTCCACGTCGGGTTTGTCCATCACCGACAGAAATTGCCGCGCATAGGTCGACAGCGATTCGACGTAGCGACGCTGGCCCTCAGCGTAGATGGTGTCGAAGGCGAGCGAGGACTTGCCCGATCCGGACAGCCCGGTGATGACGATCAGCCGGTCGCGCGGCAGGTCGAGATCGAGGTTCTTCAGGTTGTGGGTCCGGGCACCCCGGATGCGGATATGGGTCTGGGTCATGGGCGTTGCGGGCTGAACAGCGCACTATAGGTGCGGGTGCCGGTCCGGCCAAAACCGGGGTGTGCTCGACCGGTGGGGCGCGCGGCGGGAAACTCCACACTTGTGTGAGAAATCGAGAGTGAGTTTTGCGGTAACGGGACCTAGAATAGCCAGCCTGCAGCCGTTGGGCGCAGCGGCTTACGGCTTATTTATCATTTAAAACAAACAGCTAGCGGGGGTCACCCATGGCGCGTGGCATCAACAAAGTCATTCTGATCGGCAACCTCGGCGCGGACCCGGAAGTGCGCTACATGCCGAGCGGCTCAGCGGTCACCAACATCCGTGTTGCCACCACTGAGTCCTTCAAGGACAGGGAAACGGGCCAGCAGCAGGAACGCACCGAGTGGCACAGCATCGCCATGTTCGGGCGGCTGGCGGAAATCGCCGGGGAATACCTGCGCAAAGGTTCGCAGGTCTATATCGAAGGGCGCCTGCGCACCCGCAAATGGCAGGACAAGCAGGGCAATGACCGGTATTCCACCGAGGTGATCGCCGACGAGATGCAGATGCTTGGCGGCCGTGGCGGTGGAGCAGCGGCCTCGGCCGATACCGGGCAAGGCGAGCCGACCCCCAGGCGCCGCGCCGCGGCAGAGGCGGTCTCGGAGCCCGACGACGATATCCCGTTCTGAGCGGGGCCGAGGGGTGCTTCTTATAACCACATTGTCAAATTGTCTTTAAGACCGACCCGCTCAAGGCCATAATACGCAGCCTTTTTTGTGGCGCCCGATCCACCCTCGGGTGCAGAACACGGATCGGCGCACGACGGCGTGCGCCGATTTTTTTCGCGCCGGGCGTCAGCCGGGCGTTCAGACGGCGATCGAGAGGAATCGACTCATGGGAGCTTTCAAGGAACCGCACGGCGGCGCGCTGAAGGAGTTGTACCTGGATGCCGCGGCGGCGGAGCAGGAGAAAAAGAAGGCGCGCGATTACAAGTCCTGGGACCTGACCGATCGCCAGCTCTGCGATATCGAACTGTTGCTTAACGGCGCGTTCTCGCCGCTCGAGGGGTTTCTGACGCAGAAGGAATACGCCGGCGTGCTCGAAACGCTGCGCCTGCCGAGTGGTGTGCTCTGGCCGATGCCAGTCACGCTCGACGTGACCGAGAAGTTCGCGGCCGAAGTGAAGGCCGGCGACACGATCGCTCTGCGTGATTCCGAGGGTGTCCTGATCGCCACCATGCAGATTTCCGATTGTTGGCGACCGGACAAGGCGGCCGAGGCGCAGGCCGTGTTCGGCACCACCGACGAGCTGCATCCGGGCGTCAGTTACCTGATGCACCGCGCCAATCCCGTCTACCTTGGCGGCAGGCTGCGCGGTGTGGAGGCGCCCACGCACTATGATTTCCGCGGCCTGCGGCATTCGCCCGCGGAGCTGCGCGCGTATTTCAAGAAACTCGGCTGGCGCAAGGTAGTGGCGTTCCAGACGCGCAATCCGATTCACCGCGCGCACCAGGAGCTGACCTTCCGCGCCGCTAAAGAGCACGAAGCGAACCTGCTGATCCATCCGGTGGTCGGCATGACCAAGCCCGGCGACGTGGACCACTACACCCGCGTGCGCTGCTACGAGCACATTCTCGACGCCTACCCGGAGCAGACCACCACGCTGTCGCTGCTGAATCTCGCCATGCGCATGGGTGGGCCGCGCGAGGCCGTGTGGCACGCCATCATTCGCAAGAACTACGGCTGCACGCATTTCATCGTCGGCCGCGACCACGCCGGGCCGGGCAACGACTCCACGGGCAAGCCTTTCTACGGGCCATATGACGCGCAGGAGCTGATGAAGGAGCACGAGCACGAACTCGATATCACCATGGTGCCGTTCCAGGAGATGGTGTACGTCGAGGACATGGCGCAGTACGTGCCGATTAACGAGACCAGCAAGGAGCAGAAGATCCTCAACATCTCCGGGACCGAGTTCCGCCGCCGCCTGCAGGAAGGACTCGATATCCCGGAGTGGTTTTCCTATCCGAAGGTGGTGCAGGAGCTGCGCAAGTCCTACCCGGCTCGCCACCAGCAGGGGTTCACGGTGTTTTTCACGGGGCTGTCGGGCTCGGGCAAATCCACCATCGCCAATGCCTTGATGGTCAAGCTGATGGAACTCGGCACGCGGCGCATCACGCTGCTCGATGGCGACCATATCCGCAAGCACCTGTCCAGCGAACTCGGCTTCTCGCGCGAACACCGCGACCTGAACATCATGCGCATCGGCTACGTCGCCTCCGAGATCACCAAGAACGGCGGGGCCGCCATCTGTGCGCCGATCGCCCCTTATGCGGCGACGCGGCAGCGGGTGCGCGAGATGATCGAGCCGCTCGGCGGCTTCATCGAAGTGTTTGTGGATACGCCGATCGAGATCTGCGAGCAGCGCGACCGCAAGGGCCTGTACGCCAAGGCGCGCGCGGGCATTATCAAGGAGTTCACCGGCATCTCCGATCCCTACGAGGCGCCGAAGAATCCCGAGGTGCGAATCGAGACCGACAGCCTGAGCCCGGATCTGGCGGCACACCGCATCCTGGTCAAGCTGGAAAGTATGGGGTTCATACGCTAGGCTGAATTCGGCCGTCGGGAGGTGCCGGGTCGCAGATTGGGCGGGTTTTAATTCCCGAGGGGGGGCCCGCCCCCCCCGAGCCCCCAAAA
>CAYOFE010000004.1:0-57017 GCA_964403135.1 uncultured Chromatiaceae bacterium
ATACCCCTTGGACAGCACCCGGCATGAAAAGTTACTTACGGAACGTCATACTAGCTGCATGGGCACCATGAACATATCTTTGCCCGAGGCCCTCAAGGCCTTCGTGGACCAGCAGGTTCGCAAGCGCGGTTACGGCACGAGCAGCGAATTCGTGCGGGAGTTGATTCGCAAAGAGCAGGACCGCACCAGGTTGCGTGGCCTGTTGCAGGCTGGCGCAGCCTCGGATGTGGCCGGCCCGGCCGACCGTGCCTATTTCGCAGCGCTGCGCCAGCGCGCCCGCCGCCAGGCACGGGGATGAAGCGCAAGCCGGTCCTGCTGCGAGCGGTCGCTCGCCAGGACCTCGAGCAGGCGCTGGCGTATTACCTCAACGAAGCTACGCCACGCACCGCACTCGGATTCATTACAGATGCGGAGCGGGCGATGGCGCAGCTTGCGCGCGCAGCAACCGCCGGGTCGACGCGCTACGCTCATGAGCTGGCAATACCGGGGCTTCGTACGTGGGCGTTGCGGCGAGACCCGTACGTGATCTTCTACGTGGAGCGCGCGGACCACGTCGATGTCTGGCGCATCCTGCATGCCGCGCGCGATATACCAGCATGGTTGCAGGAGCCCGAGTCAGGCTGACAAAAGAATCGAAACAAAATCAGGCGCCGGATTTATTTTTCGGCGAAGGCGCTGATGTTGTCCAGTTGCAGTTCGAACGGGCCATCTTTCTGGTCGTAGATATAAAGGCCGAATTCGGTGATTTCGCTCTTGTCGAGCGCGGGGCCGTCCAGCCGGAAGCCGCGAAACTGCGGATAGAACCTTGAAAAAGGAATCCTGACGGTGGCCCATTCACCGGCGACGGTGTCGAATTCAGCCCAATAGCTGACCTCGTAGTTGCGGTAGCGCGCGCGGGTATGCAACTGCCAGATGTACTGCCTGCCATCGGCCTTTACCCGCAGTTGAATGCCGTCGTACTTCGACAGGTCCAGCGGTGCGAAGCTGCGCGTGCGGATCGAGCTGAAGCCGCCGCCGTTGGTGTTGGTGCTGCCGGCGAAGATCAGCGGGCCCTGTTCCCGGATTTCGAACCCGCCCTGGCTGCGACCGCCCATGACATTGTCGTTCTGCACATACCAGCCGAGATCGGGGCTGCCGGTCTTGAAGTCAGTGAGCAACAGCGCATCGCCAGCGGCGGACGCCGGGGCGTCGGCCGCAGCGGGAGAAAGGCCGGGTATCGTCATCAGCAATACTCCACATGCCAGCGCAACGGAAGCTGCAGCAGATTGTCGATGGCCGCTCATAGACGATATCACTGTAGCAGCACTCAGGTACCGATGCGGCCGTTTCGGGCTTAAGCCGAACGCGGCGGCGACACGAGCGGCATCGGTGGCAGGTTCGGGATGCGCGGCATCGGCCAGAACCGCGGCGGCGACTCGACATCTCGTTGGCGGCGACCGAGATCCAGCGCACGACGGCCGCGCGCGGTGCAGCGCGGCGCGGAAACCACGCCTCGGCGTCGGCGCCGCCATACGCCGTGGCGAGGCAGGCGAGCACCGCCTGCGAATCGCTGATGACGAGCTCACCATCCACGAGCACGAGGATCTGCCCGAAGGGGCCGATCTTGAGGAATTCCGGGTTACGGCGCTCACCCTCGGGAATGCTGATGCCCACCGGCTGACAGGGCACATCGAGCAGCCGAAGCATGAGCTTGGCCTTGTCGGCGCTGCCGGCACCGAGGCCGGCGTAGAGCTTCATCGCGATCCGCCTTCCGCTGGGAGTGATGGGAGTGTAGCCAAGGACATCGCGCGCGGCGCTATCTCTCCACCGCCCGCTCCAGTGCCTGCGCCGCGAGGCGCGATTTGACCGCGACAAGTGCTCCGGCCGCGGCCACCACGCACATGCCCAGGATGCTCAGCCCCTCGGGCACGTGGCCGAATGCGTACCAGCCGAGCAGTCCCGCCCAGATCAACTGCACGTACTGCAGCGGCGCGAGCGCGGAGGCCGGCGCATCGCGGTACGCGGCCGTGTACAGGAAATGCCCCACGGCGCCGAGCACCCCGGTGCCGAGGAACACCAGAACCTGCCATGTCGTTGGCGGCGCGCCGCCCCAGAACCACGGCAGGAGCAAACTGAAGAACACCGCGCCGATGAGCGCCGTGTAGAAGAGCAACGGCACGGTGTGCTCGGTGCGCGCCAGCACGCGCGAGAGCAGCTGGTAGGTCGCCGTCAGCGCCGCGGCGCACAGCGCGAAGAAGATTCCCGCGGCATCCAGGCCGCCGCCCGGGCGCGCGATCAGCAGCACGCCGGCGAATCCCACCGCCGCCGCCGTCCAGCCCAGCGGCCCGACCTGCTCATCGAGCAGGCGGTCGGCCATGAGCACGACCAGCAGCGGCGCAAGGAATACGATCGCGCTGGCCTCGGCCACCGGCATGCGCTGCAAGGCGAGCCCGAAGCACAGCGACCCGGCCGCGAGGCACGCGGCGCGCACCAGCACCATCCCGGTGCGCTGCGTCTCGATGAGCTTGCGGCCCTCCAGGGGCGCCAGCACGATCACCATCAGCAGGCAATGCACCATGTAGCGCACGGCCACCACGACGGGCACCGCGTAGTGCGCTGTGAGGTACTTCGTCGCCGTGTCCATGCAGGCGAACAGGAACACGCCGGCCATGAAGCAGGCGACACCCCGGAGCGGATGGTGCGGTGGCGTGGCGGACATGCGCCTCAGGATACCGGAGGCGGGGGCGACTCATCGGGCGGCGCCACGTCTGCACGCAAGGCGCGATCGCGACCGACAGGCGTTTGACACGATTTGGGCTCCGGCGCATCCTCGAAGGCCGTGGCAACGTACCGGCAGTCAATCGTGGTCAAGACGTCGACGCTGCGACCGACGGCCGAAAACCTGATCGCATCGGCCTGGCTGTGAGTGCCGCCGCAGTCGCCCTGATCGGTGCGCCGACGGATATCGGTGCGAGCCGCCGCGGCGCCTCGATGGGGCCGGAAGCGCTGCGCGTGGCGCGCCTTCAGGCGATGCTGGAGTCGCAGGGCCGCGTGGTCGTGGACCGCGGCAACCTGGCCGGCCCGGCGAACCCCGAGGCAGCGCCGGTCGGCGGGTTCCGGCACCTCGCGGAAGTGACGGACTGGGCGACGGCAGTGCGCGATGCGGTGGCAGCGGAACTCAGCGCGGGACGCCTGCCGATCCTGCTCGGCGGCGATCACAGCCTCGCCATCGGTTCGATCGGCGCGGTGCTGCGGCACTGCCGCGCGGCGGGCCGGCCACTGCGCGTGCTTTGGCTCGATGCGCACGCCGACTTCAACACCCATGCGCTTACGCCGAGCGGCAACCTGCACGGCATGCCGGTCGCCTGCCTGATGGGCCGCGGGCCGCCGCCGCTCACGTCGCTTGTTGCCTCCCCCCTTGCGCCGGCGGAGCTGCGCCAGGTCGGTATTCGCAGCGTTGATGAGGGCGAGAAGCGGCTGGTGCATGCGGCAGGCTTCGAGGTGTACGACATGCGCTATATCGATGAGCACGGCATGCGCCACACGCTGGAGCAGGCGCTGGCCGGGCTCGATGCCGGTACGCACCTGCACGTGAGCTTCGACGTCGATTTTCTCGACCCGGAAATCGCGCCGGGGGTGGCGACCACGGTGCCGGGCGGGCCGTCGTATCGCGAGGCACAGCTGTGCATGGAGATGATCGCCGACACCGGCAGGCTCGGCTCGCTCGACGTGATGGAGCTGAACCCGGCCCTCGACGTGCGCAACCGCACCGCCGACGTGGCCGTGGAGCTGATCGGCTCGCTGTTCGGCAAGAGCACGCTGATGCGCAAGGCCTGAGATGAGCACCGCCGCGGCCGCCGAAGCGCGCGAGCGCATGAGCGCGCTGTACCTTGCCGACGAGGCCACGACCATCGACGCGCTGATCCCGCGCGCGCGGCTCAAGCCGGCCGAGCGGGCGCAGACCGAGTCGCTGGCGAGCGAGCTGGTCACCCGCGTGCGCGCCGGCCGGCGGCGCGGCGGGATCGACGCCTTTCTCAGCGAGTATGCGCTCAGCACCCAGGAGGGCGTGGTGCTGATGTGCCTGGCCGAGGCGCTGCTGCGCGTGCCCGACGCCGAGACCGCCGATCGCTTGATCCGCGACAAGATCGAGCAGGCGAACTGGCGGGATCACCTCGGCCAGTCGCCCTCGCTGTTCGTCAACGCCTCGACCTGGGCGCTGCTTCTTACCGGGCGCGTGGTGCAGCTCGGCGGCGGCGATACCGACTGGCCAGCCATCTTCGGCCGGCTCGTCGCCCGCAGCGGCGAGCCGCTGATCCGCCAGGCGATGACGGCGGCGATGCGCCTTCTCGGCGGGCAGTTCGTGCTCGGCCGCACCATCGAGGAGGCGATCGAGCGCGGCCGGCCGTGGGCGGCGCGCGGGTGCCGTTTCTCTTTCGACATGCTGGGCGAGGCGGCGATGACCGCGTCGGATGCCGAGCGCTTCGCAGCGAGCTACGCAACGGCGATCGCGGCCGCGGGCCAGCGGCCCGGCCAGGACCACGGCATCTTCGCGCGCGATTCGATCTCGGTGAAGCTTTCGGCGCTGCACCCGCGCTTCGAGCAGCACCAGCGCGGCCGCGTGATGGCCGAGCTGCTGCCGCGGCTGCTGGCGCTGGCGCGCGCGGCGCGCGCGGCGCGCGTCGGTCTCACGCTCGATGCGGAGGAGGCCGACCGGCTCGACCTGCAACTCGACCTGCTCGAGGCGCTTTGCGCCAGCCCCGATCTCGCCGGCTGGAACGGCATCGGTCTCGCGGTGCAGGCCTACGGCAAGCGCGCGCCGGCCGTGCTCGACTGGCTGGCGGCGCTGGCGCACGAGCGCGGTCGTTGCATCCCGGTGCGGCTCGTGAAGGGCGCGTACTGGGACAGCGAGATCAAGCGCGCGCAGGAGCAGGGCCTCGAGGGCTACCCGGTGTTCACGCGCAAGGCGGCCACCGACACCTCGTATCTCGCCTGCGCGCGGCAGCTGCTGGCAAACCCGGCGGCGTTCTTCCCGATGTTCGCTACGCACAACGCGCATACGCTCGCCGCGGTACGCGCGATGGCGGGCGATGAGGCGGAGTACGAGTTCCAGCGCCTGCACGGCATGGGCGAGGATCTCTACGACCAGGTGATCGGCACCGAGGCCCCCGGCCTGCCGTGCCGGATCTACGCGCCGGTCGGTGCGCACGAGGACCTGCTCGCCTACCTGGTGCGGCGGCTGCTGGAGAATGGCGCAAACACCTCGTTCGTCAACAGGCTCGCGGACGACGAGGCGCCGGTCGAGGAGATCGTCGCCGACCCGGTGGATGCGATCGCGCGGGCCAGGCCGCGCGCGCACCCGCGTATCCCGCTGCCGGTGGCAATATTCCCCGGGCGGCGCGCCGCGCGCGGGGTGCTGCTCACCGACCCGGCGCGCAGCGCGGCATTGCTCGCTGACAACCAGCGCGCGCTCGCCACGCCAATCGTTGCGTGCCCGATGGTGGCCGGGCGCGCGCAGGGCGGTCTCTCAGTGGCGGTGCGCGACCCGGCCGCGCCGAATCGGATTGTGGGATCCGTGATCATGGCAACGCCTGCGCATGCGGCGGCCGCTGCCGCCGCCGCGCGGGCCGGGCAGCCGGCGTGGAACCGGCTCGGCGGGGAGGCGCGCGCCGCGATCCTAGAGCGCGCCGCGGACCTCTACGAGCAGAACCTGGCGCTGCTGACCGGCTTGTGCGTGCGCGAGGCGGGCAAGACCGTCGCGAACGGCGTTTCGGACGTGCGCGAGGCAGTGGATTTCCTGCGCTACTACGCGGCCGGTGCGCGCGCTGAGTTCGGCGCCGCGCACCCGCTCCCCGGGCCGACCGGGGAGCGCAACGAGCTCAGCCTGCACGGCCGGGGCGTGTTCGCCTGCATCAGCCCGTGGAATTTCCCGGTGGCGATATTCACCGGTCAGGTGGCCGCGGCGCTCGCCGCCGGCAACGCGGTGGTGGCCAAGCCTGCCGAGCAGACGCCGCTGACCGCATGTGTCGCCACGCGCCTGCTGCACGAGGCGGGCGTGCCGGCCGAAGTACTGCATTTCCTGCCTGGCGACGGACCGTCAGTGGGCGGTGCGCTCGCCGCCGATCTGCGTGTGGCGGGCGTGGCCTTCACCGGCTCGACGGATGTGGCGCGGCTCATTCACCGGCAGCTCGCCTCCCGCGAGGGGCCGATCGCCACGCTGATTGCCGAGACCGGCGGCCTGAATGCGATGATCGCCGATTCCACCGCGTTGCCCGAGCAGCTGGTTCGCGACGTCATCAGTTCCGCTTTCGACAGCGCCGGGCAGCGCTGCTCGGCGCTGCGCGTGCTGTTCGTGCAGCAGGACATTAGCGCGCGCGTGCTGGAACTTCTCACCGGGGCGATGGCCGAGATCCGGCTCGGCGATCCGCTCGCGCTCGACACTGACGTTGGCCCGGTGATCGATGCCGATGCGCTTGCGGTGCTCCGCGCCCACGAGGCACGCATGGAGCGCGAGGGCCGCCTGATCGCCCGCGCGCCACTGCCGGATGCCGCCACCGGCGGGCATTTCTTCGCGCCAGTCGCCTTCGAGATCGACGCCATCGGCCGGCTCGAGCGCGAGGTGTTCGGGCCGATCCTGCACGTGGTGCGTTACGCGGCCGACCGGCTCGACGCGGTGTGCGAGGCGATCAACGCAACCGGCTACGGGCTGACGCTCGGTGTGCACTCACGCATCCAGGAAACGGCGGATTTCGTGCGCGCGCGGGTGCGGGTCGGCAATCTCTACGTGAACCGCAACCAGATCGGCGCGGTGGTCGGCGCGCAGCCCTTCGGCGGGGAGGGCCTGTCCGGCACCGGCCCGAAGGCCGGCGGGCCGCATTACTTGCCGCGCTTCGCGGTGGAGCGCGTCGCCTGCATCAACACCACCGCGGCCGGTGGCAACGCCTCGCTGTTGTCGATGTAGGCGGTCGGCGCGCTGTCAGCGTACCGTGTGCACCGCTCCGCGCGGGTAGTCGGCGAAGCTGCGCCGCGCGAGCTCGGCTTGCACCGGCAGCAGCACGGCCCGGTAGTACTCCAGGGGCCAGTAGTGGCCATTCGGCTGGAAGCTGGCGCTGCCCGGCGCGCCGGTCACGTCCACGTTGTAGGCGTTGGCGAGCGGGCGGTTCGTGGCCGGGGCGGGGTCATCGGTGTTGATCACCGCGAGCGCGAAGTCGGCGCACTCGCCATGGTGGCGCGCGCCCCAGCTCCAGTCGATGAATCCCTGGATCAGGAACGGGTCGAGCAGCACCATCGAGACGCGCGCGGGGAACGGCACGGCCGCGCGGTAGGCCCGGCAGATCGCGTCCGGCATGAAGGCACCCGAGCTGTGGGCGATGATCTGCAGCTCGCGCAGGCCGGGGATTTCCGCGAGCTTTTCGCCAAGCCGCCGACCGGCCGCCTGAGCTGTGGCGGCGGCGCGCAGCCGCTCATCGGATTGCGGCGCCCAGCGCAGGAAGCGCACCGCCGCGCCTGGCACGTCGCGGTAGCGGGCCTGCAGTTCCGCGACGATGCGGATCAGCAGCGGGTCGCCGGCATCGGCGCTGCCGTGCGTGACGAGCACCAGCGTCGTCGTGCCGGCGGGGATGTCGAGCGCGATGTCTGGCGGCGGCACGGGACGGCGCGTCCACAGCTCGAGGGCGCCGGCGGCGAGCACAATCGTCGCGGCCAGTCCGACCGCGGTTTTTGTCGTCTTGCCCATCGCGTCGATGGTGCGTTGCCGGTTGGCGGGCAGCAAGGGGGTGTAAGGGCGGGCAACCAGCGGAAACGGCTGCAAGATGTCAAAATCAGCCCCGGGGGGCGCGCGCGAGCGCTAGATTGTGAACCGATAAGAACAACGACAATGCACACACGTCACCTGAAAACCCGCTTCGCCCGGCGTGCTCACGCCCGCCGCCTCGCGCACGCCCGCATCACCGCGCGGCGCATCGTCGCGCGGCTGGTCATGCGTTCCCGCACCGCACGGGTGTGAGCGCAGTCAACTACGGCAGGGACAGCTCCCCCGCATAGCCGAGCGCAAGCAGGTACTGGCCGGCATTCGCCGCATCGGCATGCGCGCGCAGCGGATAACCCGGCAACGTCGCTTCCCACTCGAGCCTGGCGGTGGCGCCGCCGAGATCCCAGCGCTGCACTGCAAGCCCGTCGCGCGCGACGAGCGCCGCGCCATCCTCGGGCAGCAGCAGCGTGCGGAACGCATCGGTGCCGGAAATTTCCGCGCCGAGCGCCAGCGCCGCGCCGAGGCGCACGGTGCCGATGTGCGCATCGGGAAGCCACAGTCCCGGCCCGCCGATCACGTCATACATCGGCCGGATCATCGCTCCGCCGGTGCTGAAGAACAGCGTGGCGCCAGCGGCGCGCAGGTCATACGCGCCCGCCGGCAGCGCCAGCCGGTCAAACACGCTTAACGCGCCGTCGCCGACGCGCGAGGCGACGATGTGGCTGGTCACCGACCAGTCCTCGCCCCAGCGCTCCTCGACGGTGTACAGATCCGCGCCGCTTGCGGCGACCACGTAGCCCGGCACGCTGACCGGCGTCGATTCATCGCCGTTGTCGAGGTCGATGCGCACATACTCGTTCTTCAGCAGCGGCCGGCCGAGATCGTCCTGGCCAGCGAAGCTCGCCAGGGTGAAGGCGAGCACGCTGCCGTCGGCTGCGAGCCCGGTGATCGCCGCATCGCGCACGGCCACGCCTTTGCCCCGCGCCGCGGCGGGGATGTCCACCACGATCAGGCCGTCCGTGACCTCGCCCTGGCCGAAGCTGTGCGGATTGCCGCCGGGCACGCCACGCAGCACCAGCATTCCGGAACTCGTCAGCACATCCTGCGCGCCGGAGAAGGCCGGCGCGATCAGCGCCGCGCGTCCGCCGGCGAGATCTGCGGCCATGCCGCCCTTGATGCCGCCGTTCACCGGCGTGGCGGCGGAACTCAGATCCAGCCGCGCCGAGACCCGCGGCGGATCCTGGTCGAAGGTCACCACGTAGGCCGCGCGCCCGGTCATGTCCCAGCCAGTGATCGCGGCGGCATTGCCGTGCGGGTGGAGCGCATCGGCCCAGAGCGTCACCTCGGCGCCATTCAGGCGCGCCTGCTCGCCGGTCTGCACCAAGCGCAGCAGCGTGCCGTCGGCGAGGCGGCCCACATCCACCACGTTTTCCGCGATGGTGACGCGGCCGACCACATCGAGCGTCAGCGCATCGGCACTCACCACTTCCTCGGCGCCGACCGCGACCAGCCCGCTGCTGTGCGGGAAGCCGCGCAGCGCGCCGCCGGCCACGCCGATCACGCCGCGCAGCGCGAGCGAATCGGCGCCGCGGTCGATCACCGCCAGCCCGTCCCAGCGCGGTGCCAGCACCAGGTCCGGGTACACGCCGAATGCCTTGCGCTCCCACACCGCCGTGGAGCTGCTGTCGCCGATGTTCGCGCGATCGATGAGCGCCGGCGCGGCCGGGTTCGACACGTCGAAGAGCGACACCGTGGTCTGCCAGCCGAGATCCGGGTCGAGCCCGATGGTGACGAGCTGCGTGCCGTCGGCCACCATCTGCGTGGAATATCCGGGCACCACCAGCTCGCCGGCGATCACCGGGTGCGCCGGGTCGGCGAGATCGATGACCCACAGCGGATCGACCTGCTCGAAGGTGACGATGTAGGCGCGGTCCTCGGTGAACTGCGTGGCGAAGAGCTGCTCGCCGCGGGCGAGTTCCAGTGTCGCGAGCACCGCCGGCGCATCGGGATTGGCGATGTCCACCGTGAACAGGCGCGACAGTCCGCCATCGTTCCAGTCGTGTGTGACGACGCGCAGCACGCCGCCGCCGAAGTTCAGCTTCTGGTCGTCGGCGATGTAGCCGGTCAGTTCCAGCGAGCCGCGTAGCGCCAGCGCGCCACCGGGGTCGGAGACGTCCACCAGCGTCACGATCGTGGCGCCGGCCGCGTCGCTGGCGGCGACGAAGACGAATTCGTCGGTCGCGTGCGCGAAGTTCGCCATCGCGCCCAGATCAAGGCTGGCACGCGCAGCGAACGGCGCCGCGTCGGTCCTGAAGGAGTGCACTGCCTGCTCGGTAACCACGTAGAGCACCTCGCCGATCATGCGGCTGGTGCGGTAACCGCCGGCGAGGGCCTGGGTACGGGTCAGCGCGGGCTGCGCGGGATCGGCCACGCCGATCTCCAGCAGCGTCGTGCCGCCCTGGGGGTCGGCAACCAGCACGAAGCTGCGGTCAGCGCGCAGGTACATCTCGAGCGGCATGCCGGCGAGCGCCAGGCGCCCCTGGAGCTCGAGGCCGGCGAGATCGACAATGGCCAGGCCGCGCCAGGCATTCAGCAGATAGAGCCGGTTGCCGGAGACGCGATACAGGTCGGCCTCCTCGATGGCGCGCACGATGTCGGCGCGCGCGTCGTTCGCCCGCGCGCCGAGGTCCGTATAGCCCTCGGGCGGCGCGGGAATGCCGCTGTCCGGCGCGAGGCGGGTGGACACGCCGCGCGTGTCGGCGGTCAGGAACTCGGTCTGGCCGGAGATCCCGGACCCGTCGCCGCTGCTGCCGCAGCCGGCGGCCAGCAGGCTGAGGGCAGCGAGGACGATGAGCTGGCGCATGCGCCGTTTCCTTCTGGTTAGCGGGTCTGCCCTGACTCTGGACACGCTGCCACGCGGGGAACGGTTCCATGGCCGGTCCTGCCCGCATCGGCCCGGGCGCGGTGTAGTTGGTCATTACAGCACGTTAGACTGTCGCGGGCATGGTCGAACGCGGCGGAAAAACCCGTTGATTCAGCCTGATTCCAGCTGGGAAACGCCGCGCGGCGTACCCGCTCTGCGGCCGGGCGAGGTGCACGTGTGGCGAATCGTACTGATCGCCAGACCTGATCTGCCGCAGCTGGCTGCGGCTTTTCTCGGCAGCGATGAAATGGCACGTGCCCGGCGTTTTCGCTTCGACGTGCACCGCGAGCGGTTTCTCGCCGGGCGGCTCGCGCTGCGGCGCCTGCTCGGCGGCTACCTTGGCATTGGTCCCGGGATGGTGGCTTTCGACTACAGCGCGCAGGGCAAGCCGCGGCTCGCCGATCGTCTCGGCAGTGCGCTGCGGTTCAATGTGTCGAATTCGGCGGATCTTGCACTGGTGGCCGTCACGGCCGGGCCGGAGGTCGGCATCGACGTCGAGCAGTTGCGCGCCGACAGCGATCCGATGTCCGTTCCCGAGGCATTCTTCACGCCCGCGGAGATCGACTGGATCCGGGGCAGCGCGGACCCGGTGCGCGCGTTCTACACCTGCTGGGTGCGCAAGGAAGCGGCTCTGAAGGCCTGGGGCATGGGGCTTGCGCTCGCGCTCGACTCATTTAATGTGCTGCCGGCCGAGGCGCCGGCCGCGAGCCTGCGCCATCCGGCAGTCGCCGGCGCATGGACCATCCGCAACCTCGCCCCCGGCGAGGGATTTGCCGGCGCGCTGGTGGTGGAGGGTGGCGAGTTTGCGTTGCGCTGCTGGGCGGGCTAGCGCGGCGGCCCGCTCAGGCGTCGATGACCTTGCCCGGATTGAGGATGCCGTGCGGGTCGAGCGCGCGTTTCAGCGTGCGCATCAGCTCGATCTCGGCGGCCGCCGCGGCTGATCGCGAAATGCAGGTTGCCGTCGGCGAGATGGCCGAAGGTGAAAAAGCGCGACTGTGGCCAGCCCCTTGCGATTGCCTGCTGCACTTCGTTCACGTAGCGCTCCGTTTCGATGCGCGGTGCGCTGACGTCGAAGATCAACATCGGCCGTAGCTCGGTGAGTCGGATGACGTCATCGCGCGCGGTCCAGAGCGCTTCGCGCGCGTGCTCCGACTTGGCTATCACGGCCTCGAAGCGCCGCTCGTCGGCGGCCGGGTCGCTGCCCTCGGGCTCGATCAGCACGTAGTACGGGGAAAGCGGCGGCAGTGGCGGTGCACACGCCCGGTGCCGGGGGCGGTGTTGAACTCGTAGTACGAGCGCCACGCGGTGCCGCCGATGAGCCCGGTCAGGCCGCCGTGCACGACAGAGGCTGCCGCGCCGCGTGGCCGACGGCCATGACGGCGGCGACCTGCGCTGGCGACCGCGGCCGGACCACTGCGGCGGCATTGACGGGATGGCCCTCGGCCCACACCCTGCCGCTGTACTCGGCAATTGTGGCACCGGTGAACACGGCATCGACACCCGCGGCAGCGCGGAGTCTGCCGATCAGCGTGTCGGCGTCGCGCTCATGAATTGACGTCAATGACGAGCCGCCCGCGCACCTGGCCGGCGAGCAATGCGCGGCACAGGTCCGGCACCTCGGCCAGCGGCCGCACCTGGTACAGGGTTCGCAGCAGCGCCAGATCCACCAGCTCGGCCAGCCGCTGCCAGGCGCGCTCGCGCCGCTCGCGACTCGCCATGTTGGAATCAACGCCCGCCAGCGTCACGCCGCGCAGGATGAACGGCATTACCGTGGTGGGCAGCGCTGCACCACCCGCCAGTCCGCAGGCGGCGACCGTGCCGCGATAGCGCATCTGCGCGAGCACGGTGGCGAGCGTCTCGCCGCCGACGCTGTCGATGGCGCCGGCCCAGCGCTCGGACTCCAGCGGCTTGCAGGGCCGGGCGAGCTCGCCGCGGTCGATCAGCTCGCGCGCGCCGAGGCGGGTGAGGAATTCGCGGCTGCTGTCCATGCGCCCGGTCGCCGCCACGACGTGATAACCCAGCCGCCCGAGCAGCATCACGCTCAGCGAACCGACGCCGCCGCAAGCGCCAGTGACCACCACCGGCCCGCTGCCGGGGCCGACGCCATGGGCCTCCAGGGCCTGCACGCAGAACATGGCCGTGAGGCCGGCGGTGCCGATGGCCATTGCCTGCTCGGTGGAGAGCGCGGCGGGAACGCGGATCGGCCAGGCGGCATTCACGCGCGCCAGCTGGCTGAGGCCGCCCCAGTGGCGTTCGCTCAGGCCGAAACCGGTGACGAGCACCCGCTCGCCGGCCTTGAAAGCAGCCTCGCGCGACTCGCGCACCGTGCCGGCAAGGTCGATACCGCACACCATCGGGAACGAGCGGCAGATCTTGCCCGTGCCCGTCACGGCCAGCGCGTCCTTGTAGTTCAGCGCCGAGTGCGCGACAGCCACCAGCACATCGCCGTCCGGAAGAGCGGCCGCATCCAGTTCCTGCAGGCTGGCGCTGGACCGGCCATCATGCTCGCTGGCCACGATGGCCTTGAATTGCTGTTTCATTGTCGCTCCCCCGTGTGCGCTGTGTCGCCGGTGCCGAAGCGCTTAAGATAACCGGTCACAGCGCCCATACGATATCGGTCGCCGATCGCCTCGTGGATCTCAATACCTGAATCGAGTATCTCGACCGGCGCGGGGCCTCCACGAGAGCTAATCTCGACGAGCACGAGCACGAGATCGAGACACGCTGAACGCCGGCGGCTCTCAGCGCTTCGCGGGCCGGATATCGTTGATGCCCCAGAACTCGAGCTCGCGCTCGAAGGTCCAGCGCGGATGGATGCGGTCGAGATCGGCGAGGTCGTCCTCGCTGGCGAAGTCGTAGCCGTTGCCGCGGTCGTTGTACCACTGGGCGTAGCGCAGCGGGTACACCGTTTCCTCGCTGAACAGGCTCAGCATTTTCATCAGCCACTGCGGGAACTGCCGGTAGCGGAACTTCGTGCCGTGCCGGTTGCTGCGCTCGGCAATCTCGACGAGCTGGTGGCCGGTCAGCGCGCAGGAGGCCAGCGAAAAATCCTGGTTCGAGAACACTTCCGGGTACTCGAAGCAGGTGCCGACCCACTTGCCGACGTCACGTACGTCCACCCAGTTGACGAGGAATCCGGGGTCCGTGATGCCGGGGATGTTCCCCTCGCGGATCATGGTGCGCGACAGCCGCGTGTCGCCGCGGAAGTGCTCCTTCGCGGTATAGTCCACCCGGTGCATCGCGTAGTAATACGCGGGGCGGTGAATGCAGGTGACGTTGATGCCCTGGCCGCGCAGGAATGCGGGCAGCCGCAGCTTCTGGTCTATCCACCAGGGGATCTGCGGGGCATCGTCGACGATGCCGGTCACCTTGTCGGTTGGAAAAATCAGCGTGACGCACTGCTTGACCGAGGGGTTGGCCTTGAGCGCGGCGAGCGAGGCTATCACCTGGCGCATCACCGCGGCGCGGCCGCCCGCCGGGTCGTTGCCGTGGTTGGTGATTCTGCCCGCCTTGCTGGTGTTGGCGGTGTAATAGAGCACCACGCCGTCGCAGCCGGCGAATGCCGCGGTGAGCTTCTGCTCCGAGTTCATGTCCACGCCGGCATGCAGAGTCAGCAGCCCGGTGTGAGCGGCCTCGGTTTCCCTGAACAGCGACTCGAGTCGTTCCGCTGCCTGCGTACCCGGCGTGCGATACAGCGCGCGCACGCGGAACCGCCGCGTCCTGGCCAGCTCCTCGACGATCGCGTAGCACTCCCAGCCGGTGGCGCAGGTGACGGCGATCAGCGGCAGCTCGGTGATCGGCTTTTCGGCAGGAGAGCGTCCGGCACGCTCGGCCTGGATCTTCAGCACCGTATCGATGAGCCGCCTGTTTTTCGCCTTGATGGCCTGCTGGGCCATGCTGACCGCTGTGCCCCTGTCCATCGGGATGTGGTCCTGCCGGCTATGGCGATGCGGGGCTGGCCGTGTCGATCGGCGCGTCGAGCCATGCCCGCACGTCGCGGCCGATCTCGGCTCCGGCTTCCTCCACCGCCATGTGCCCGACGCCCGGGTAGCTGATGAACGTCAGCGACGGCGCATTCTCGAGCAGTTCGCGGAACTCGGCGGCCTGCTCGAACTTCGCGGTGGTATTGGCCTCGCCCCACAGCAGCAGCACCGGCACGCGGATGCTGCGCACGATGGCTTCGATGTCGCCGGGTTCGTACTGCGACAGCCGGTCGAGCTGCGCCTCGCGCTGTCCCTCGCGGCGCCACATGTCGTACCAGCGGTCCACCAGCGAGTCCGGCAGCCGCGACGGGTCGCCGAACCCGCTCTTCAGCATGTATTCGGGCAGCGCTCGCGGCATGATGTATTTCAGTACGTAGGCCGCCTTCGGCACGTTGCCGCGCCGTTTCTGTTCGCGGCCTTCCAGCGACCCGGGGCTGAGCAGCACCAGCCGCTCGATGCGCTCGGGGTGGGCGGCGGTGTAATGAATGGCCATGGTGCCGCCCATCGAGGTCCCGCCGATGGTGAAGCGCTGCAGGCCCATCGCATCGACGAATTTTTCTATCAACGCGAGGGTGCGTTGCTGCGTGTAATCGCCCGTCGGGTCAGGCCCGGTCAGCCCGTGGCTGGTCATGTCGATGCGCAACACCCGGTAACGGTCCTTCAGCGCCTCGACCCACGGATCCCAGTCGATCAGGTTGGAGAAGTTGGCGTGCAGCAACAGGACCGGCGAGCCGCTGCCCTCGTCGCGGTAGTGCATGCGCACGCCATCGATGTTGATGAAGCGCGAGGACGGCCCGGCATAACGCGCTTCGAGCACGGCCGCCGGAATGTCGCGGTAGGCCCACAGCGCAGCCAGCAGCGCAGCCAGCGTCGCGATGGCGAGCAGCCCGAGGCCGCGCAGGATCCGGCGGAGCATCATGGTGTGGATCGGGGCCTCAGTCCGTCTTCTTTTTCTTCTGGAAGCGTTCGAAGAATTCCGGCGTCATGCCCTGCGAGGCGGCAAACTCGTCCATGCGCGCTTTGCTGACCCTGGCATCGCCTTTGCCCCGGCAGTACTCCTCGGTGTGCTCCGTTACCATCTTGCGCACCATCGGCGGGATGCTCATCAGCGACTGCAGCGCGTCGGCATCCCAGGCGAGGCTGAGCTTCACTTCGCCGCCCTTGAAGGCATCGGGCGGCTCGCCGAGCTTGTGCATGGTGATGTGGCCGAGCGTGGTATGGAAATAATCCTGGCGGTCCTCGTCGCCAAGGCCGATCGGCAGGTTCATCTTGCGGATGCGCTCCTCGCGGCCCATCTCGATGAGTTCCTCGTCGAAAACCAGCGCCTTGATCTTCGCGATGACGATACCGCTCGATTTCTCGAGCTTAACGATCTCTTCGGCCTCGCACTCGGCGATCTGCGGACATTCCTTGATGCTGGGTGGCCTGACGTGCAGCGAGGGGATCGTGGTGAAGCGGGTATGCTCGAGTTCGTTGACACCCTCCGGGTAGAAGCGCGCCGTCTCCATCATGTCGTCGAGGTAATCGGCCGGGGGGCAGTTGACAACGAACTCCCTTGTCGCGCAGATGTTCCGGAAGGTGTGCGAGTCCTGGCGGAAGCCGACGATCATGCGCGGGTTCTTCGCCATGACATCGTATTGCATGATGTGCGAGTAGGGGGCAGCGTTGACCCGGCCCTGCACGTCGAGCGTCGTGATGATCGTGATCAGCTTCGGGAACAGCCATACATCGGAGTACCAGAACGGGCGGATCTTGGCTTCTTTCTTCATGGGCTCTGCCTCGCAGGAGGCGCCGCCAGTCTAGGTCCGGGCGCCGACTGTCTTTGTAACATTTTGTAAGCGGCGCGGGAATGGAGGCGAGTTAATCAGTCGTTCGCGGCGGTGGCCTGCTGGGCGGGCGTGGCGCAGTAATTCACGCCGCCGCCCGGGCGCTCGCCCCTGACGAACACGCGGTACGGCTCGTAGTCGTCGAGAATCCCGTACTCGCCGGTGTACTGGTAGCAGTAGAAGTTCTCGAATACGAACATCTTCGGCGGCAGGTAAGTGAAACTCGCGAAGGCGCCGATCAGCACCGCGTAGGTCGCGGTCGCGACTCGCCGGTAGTGGACCGTCTGCAATGGCGGGCTGGTGAGGATCAGCCAGCTGGTGAGCTGCCCCGCGGAAATGCCGAAGAACATGATGCCGAGCATGATGGGCAGGTTCGGCTTGCCGCCGGCTGCTTCCACCCAGGCCAGGTAAAGGAAATATGAAACCAGGATGACGGCCGGCGTCACCGCCAGCCCGATGCCCTTGCCCAGCCAGTAATTGCGGGCCTCATGGCGGGTATAGGTGTACTGCACCAGCGCCCAGGCGAGCCCGGGCCAGAAGTACATCTTCACGTGCTCCCAGGCGCTCTCGTTGACGGCGGCGAACACCGCAATCGGCCGCCAGTAATCGGTCAGTTCGAAAGCGAAGTGCAGCAGCGACCCGGCGAAGGCGATCCAGAAAATGCTGGCGATTTCCCAGCCGAGCAGTTTCCGGCTTCTGTTCATGTCGGGCTCCTCACGCGGCCAGCAGGAACCAGCTGCCGATACCGGCGATCGCGCCGCCGGCGACCCGCAGCAGCAGCCTGCCGCGCGCGTAGTGCTGCGAGATGTCGCCGACGGTCACGCCGAGAATGTGCAGCGCCGCCGTGCCGGTCATGAACCCGGCGGCGTAGCGCACCGGTTCGGCGACGGTCGGCATCTCGGCGCCATGCGCGTAGCCGTGGAAAATGGCGAAGAACGCCACGGCGACCATGGCAACGGCCACCGGCAACTTGCGGTCGGCCGCAATGGCGATGCCCAGGGCCAGCACCGAGAAAGCGATGCCGATCTCGATGGCGCTGAGCCCGACGTCGGCAAGCCCAAGCGCTCCGCCCAGCGTCATGACGCCGACGAAGGTCGCCGGCACGGTCCAGATGGCGCGACCACCGATCTGCGCGCTGACCACGCCCACGCTCACCATGGCGAGGAAGTGGTCCAGGCCCAGCACCGGGTGGGTGAGGCCGGCCATGAACGAGCCGAACGGCAGGCTGCTGGCCTCGTGGGCCAGCGCCGCAGCCGGCACGGCCAGGCACAGCAGCGCGGTGATGCAGCGGGCAATCGTACGCATCAGGTTCTCCCCGGGAAAAGTCAGCCGCGGTTCCTGAAGAAACCGATCAGCATTTGATTGACGTCGTCGGGCCTGTCGTACACGGCGGCGTGGCCTGCGCCCTCGACGACTTCGACGCGCAAACCGGGCATCAGCCCGCGGGCGCGCTCGCCGACCTTGTGCGGGTCGTACAGCACCTCGTGCTGGCCGAACACGAGCAGCCCGGGCGAATTGAACCGGCGCAGCAGTGACTTCGGCTCCGACATGAAGAATTTCTTCAGCACCTTGAGGCTCTTCCACTTGTCGACGCGCCGAGTCGCCTCGTCGTAGATGCCAAGCGACCAGTCCACGCGGTAGTGCCGCGTGCACAGTGCCATCGCGCGCGCCAGCGTACGGTCGAAGGTGCCGAAGGAACCGCCGGGGCTCTTCGAGGAAACCGATTTCGCGGTCAGGTCGTCCTGCAGCGCATCGGCGTCCTTGCTCTTCTTCATCACGCGCGTCAGCCAGATGCGCCACGGCAGCCGTGCGCGTGACAGCCCGGTGGGCCCAAGCATGGCCACCGTCAGCACCCGCTCGGGTGCGTGGATGGCGAAGCGCATCGCGATCCACGCGCCGACGCTGACGCCTGCGACGTGGGCGCGCTCCACGCGCAGGCCGTCCAGAACATCCTCGATCCACTCGGCGAAATCGTCGTTGAGGAAGGAGGGCGGATTCGGCTCGCTGTGCCCGGGCTGGCCGGGGATATCGAGGGCGTAGACACGGAAATGCCGCGAGAGCGCCGGGAACTGGCGCCGCCACAGGGGCGCGCAACCGGCCACGCCCGGGATCAGCAGGACCGGTTCGGCACCGGCGGGCCCGGCGACTAGCATATGGGTCCGGCCGAAGCGGGTGTCCACATAGAGACTGTCCACCGGTATCTCGATGCTCGAGCGCGTGTCTTCGTACCAGGACATGATGGCGTTAAAGCCTTCCTCGGACCGGTACAGCTTCATTCTCGCGGGCCGGTGAGAATCGCTATCGGCCGGTCTGGCTGTGCCGTGCGCGGGGCGGGCGATGGTGTTGCTGACGGCAGCGGCGCGAACCGGTGGCATGGGTGCTCTCATGGGCAAGGATTGGCGGGCGGGGCAATCCCGCTCCGGGCTTTGCACTCGGTTTCGCGGCCGCGCGGAATTCGGATTCAACCGGTTCAGGCGCATGGCGAGGCCGGCTGTGTGCGCAGTTTCCGGTCGTGCCACAATTCGTTTGGGCGAGGGATGCGGGAGCCAGGCCTATGGCCGAGTACCAGCTGTATTGCATGGGGGAGTCAGGCAACTGCTACAAGGCGGCCCTGATGCTGGAGCTGACCGGCTGTGACTGGGCGCCGGAGTTCGTGGATTTCTTCAACGGGGAGAGCCGCACGGAGCGTTTCAGGGCCGATGTGAACGAGATGGGGGAGGTGCCCGTGCTCGTGCATCGCGGACTGAAGCTCACGCAGTCAGGCGTGATCCTCGATTATCTCGTCGCCGAGACGGGTCAGTTCGGCTGGCGCAATGACGAGGAACGGCGCGAGGTGCTGCGCTGGATCCTATTCGATAACCACAAGTTCACGAGTTATTACGCGACGCTGCGGTATTTTGTCGGGCTTACCCGCAGCGGCGAACCGAAAGTGATCGAGTTTCTGCGCGGCCGGGTGCTCGGCGCATTCGGCATCGTTGACAAGCACCTCGCGGGCGGTGGATTTCTCACCGGTCCGCGCCCGACCATTGCCGACCTGTCGCTGGTCGGCTATCTCTACTACGACGAGGAAACCGGCGTGGATCTCGCGAAGTTTCCGAACCTGCTGGCGTGGCGCGACCGGATCGCGGCGCTGGCCGGCTGGAAGCATCCGTACGATCTCATGCCGCGCGCACTGCGCTAGCGCGCTTCATCCCGTTACGGCGTGATGCCGGCGAAGACCACACTCAAGGTTCGTGTCAAGCCGCGCTCGCGCGAGAGCCGCTTGGTCCAGGCGGCTGACGGCACATGGATTGCGTCGCTGAAATCGCCGCCCGTGGATGGCAAGGCCAACGCGGAGCTGATTGCACTGGTGGCGGAACAATTCGGCTGCCCGAGGTCGGCGGTGACGATCCGCAGCGGTATCACTGGGCGCATCAAGCTGGTCCGGATCGGGTAGCGGCGCGGCCTATCAGCGGCGGCCGGCGTGGGTCGATCCTGCAGCAAATGGAAGCGTCATAAGGTAGGTTTTATATTTGTATAATGATGTCTTAAATTGTTATGTAGATATGTTATACATCAGCATCACGTCGCAGGGTACGCATGATTACTTCAGGACAGCTGCGCGCAGCTCGCGCCTTACTCGGCATGGACCAGAAGGCACTCGCCGAGGCGTCGGGCCTCTCCGTGCCGACCATCCAGCGCATGGAAGCGAGTGATGGAGTAATCCGCGGCAACGTGGATTCGCTGATGAAACTGATCGCCGCACTCGATGCCGCCGGCATCGAGCTGATTGGTGACGGCGCTGCGAGCGGCGGTGGCGGCCGTGGCGTGCGGCTGAAGGCCACCAGCCCGGGATAGGCGCCATGGATCTACAGGTGATTATATGGTGCGCCGGCGCGTTGCTCGGAACGTTCCTGCTTGCGCTGCTCTTCGGTCGGCGGCCGTTTGCCTCGGGCCTGTTCTACACGCTCACCTTGCTGATTTGCGCGCCCGCCTTGGTCGCCGGGTTTACCACCCTGTTCGGCGGCGATGTTCCTCCCGCCACGATCGAGCTGCCGCTCGGCCTGCCGTGGCTGGGCGCGCATCTCCGCCTGGACCTGCTGTCCGCGTTCTTCCTGCTGGTCGTCAACACGGGCGCTGCTGTCGCGAGCCTGTATGCAATCGGTTACGGTGCTCATGAAAAAGAGCGGCAGAGGGTCCTGATCGCCTACCCGCTGTTTCTCGCCGGCATGAACTTCGTGGTGCTGGCGGCCGATGCCTTCACGTTTCTGCTGTCCTGGGAATTCATGTCGCTGGCGTCATGGGCGCTGGTCGTCTCGCATCACCGCGATCCTGAGAACCTGCGGGCCGGATATATCTACCTGCTGATGGCGAGCTTCGGGACGCTGTGCCTGTTGCTCGCTTTCGGCCTGTTGGCCGGCGCGGCCGGGAGCTATGGCTTCGATGCGATGCGGGCGGCACCGCCGACGGGTCTGCGCAGCGCCCTGGTCCTGGCCCTGGTGCTCATCGGCGCGGGCTCGAAGGCCGGGCTCGTGCCGCTGCATGTGTGGCTGCCGCTGGCGCATCCAGCGGCACCCAGTCACGTGTCGGCGCTGATGAGCGGCGTCATGACGAAAGTCGCGGTTTACGGCTTCGTGCGCATCGTTTTCGACCTGCTCGGACCGCCGGAATGGTGGTGGGGCGCGCTGGTGCTCGCCGTTGCGGCGGTGACGGCATTTATGGGCGTGCTGTATGCGCTGATGCAACATGACCTGAAACGCCTGCTCGCCTATCACACGGTCGAGAATATCGGGATTATTTTCATCGGCCTGGGTCTCGCTCTGGCCTTCCGGGCGAATGCGATGCCCGCACCCGCGGCGCTGGCGCTGACCGCCGCGCTGTTCCACGTGCTGAATCACTCGCTTTTCAAGAGCCTGTTGTTCTTCGGCTCGGGGGCGGTGCGGGTGGCCACCGGGGAGCGCGACATGGAGCGGCTGGGCGGACTCATCCGGCGGATGCCGGCCACGGCGCTGTTCTTCCTGGTCGGTTCCGTGGCGATATCCGCGCTGCCGCCGTTCAATGGCTTCGCCTCGGAGTGGCTCACGTTCCAGGCGATCCTGCTGAGCCCTGAGCTGCCGCAATGGGCCCTGAAGTTCCTCGTGCCCGCGGTCGGCAGCCTGCTCGCCTGTTCGGCAGCGCTCGCGGCCGCGTGCTTCGTGAAGGCTTTCGGCAGCACCTTTCTCGGACGCGCCCGGGCCGGTGCGGCGGCGCAGGCCCGCGAAGCCGACCGCTGGTCGCTCGCCGCGATGGCCCTGCTGGCCCTGTTGTGCCTGTTGGCCGGCGTTGTCCCGGGCGCTGTGATGGACCTGCTCGGCCCGGTGGTGGAACCGCTGTCCGGCGGCCGGCTGCCGCTGCAGGCGGCGAACCGCTGGCTGCAGATCATCCCGGTCGCCGCGAGCCGCAGTTCCTACAATGGGCTGCTGGTCTTCGTCATGATCGCGGGGGCGGCGACCTTGACCGCCGCCGCCATTCACCGCCTGGGCTCCCACGCCCTGCGCCGCGCGCCGGCCTGGGACTGCGGGTTTCCCGACCCGAGCCCGATGACCCAGTACACCTCGGGCAGCTTCGCGCAGCCGATCCGGCGCGTGTTCGGCACGGTGATGTTCCGGGCCCGCGAGACGGTGATGATGCCGCCGCCGGGCGACGTCGGGCCGGCGCGGTTGCACGTGCAGTTGCACGATCCGGTGTGGGACGTCGCCTATGCGCCCCTGCGTGGTGCGGTGATGTTTGCCGCCGACCGGCTCAATCAACTGCAGTTTCTGACCATCCGGCGGTATCTCACGCTGGTGTTTGCGGTCCTGGTCCTGCTGCTGGTGATTCTGGCGGTGCGCCAGTCATGACCAGCTGGCTCATCCAGGCGCTGCATGCGTTGCTGGTGCTGCTGGCAGCGCCGCTGTTGGCGGGTTTCGTGCGCAAGGTGAAGGCGCGCCTGCTCCGGCGGCAGGGTCCGCCCGTGGTGCAACCGTATCGCGATCTGCTGCGCCTGTTGCGCAAGGAAGCCGTCGTCGCGGACAACGCCTCGTGGCTGTTCCGGGCCACACCATACCTGGTTTTTGCGGCAACCTGGCTGGCCGCCGCGCTGGTGCCGAGCTTCGCGGCCGCGCTGCTGTTCAGTCCGGCGGCCGATGTCATCGTGATCGTGGCGCTGCTCGGCGGCGCGCGATTTTTCCTGGCACTGGCCGGGCTCGACGTGGGCACCAGTTTCGGTGGCATCGGTTCCAGCCGCGAGATGATGATTGCTTCGCTCGCCGAGCCGGCGATGCTGATGGTGGTGTTCACCGTGGCGCTGCTCGCGGGGTCCACGCAGTTGTCGTCCATCGCCACGTTCATGATCGGCTCGGAGGTCGGGCTCCGGGTGTCGCTCGCCATGGCGCTGGTGGGTCTGCTGATGGTGGCGATCGCCGAGAACGCCCGCATCCCGGTGGACAATCCGGCCACCCATCTGGAACTTACCATGGTGCATGAAGCCATGGTGCTCGAGTATTCCGGCCGGCACCTGGCGGTCATCGAGGCCGCTGCCGCCCTGAAGCTGCTCGTCTATCTGTCCCTGATCGTCAGCATCTTTGCACCGTGGGGGGCGGCGGTGGCCAGTGCGGGTGCGGGAGCCTACCTCGCCGGGGTCGCAGCCTGGGGCGGCAAACTCGCCCTCGGCGGCGTCGTGCTGGCGTTCTTCGAGACATCCATTGCCAAGATGCGGGTGTTCCGCGTGCCGGATTTTCTCGGTGCCGCGCTGCTGCTCGGACTGCTGGCGACGCTGGCGCTGTTCGTGTCGAGGAGCGTGTGATGGACCGGCTGACCCTCGACGTGGCGCACCTGCTGGCCGGCGGTCTGGTGCTGGTGAGTTTCATGCTGCTCTACCAGGACCGGATATTCAGCCTGCTGAACACGTATGCCGTCCATGCGATGGTGCTGTCGCTTTCGGTGGCGTGGCAGGCGTGGAGCCAGGGTGCCCCCCACCTCTACGTAACGGCCGGCATTGCCCTGCTGTTCAAGGCGATCGTGATACCCGTGGTGCTGCACCGGATTATCCAGCGGCTGGGCATTCACCGCAGCGTCGAGACCGTGGGCGGCATTGGCCTGACCATGCTGCTCGGGGTAGGGCTGGTGGCGCTGTCCATCATGGTGATGCTGCCGGTGACGGCCGGCGCGGATACCCTCGCGCGGGAGGACCTGGCGTTCTCGCTCTCGGTGATCCTGCTCGGCCTGCTGATGATGGTCACGCGGCGCAATGCCGTCAGCCAGGTGGTCGGCTTCATGTCGCTGGAGAACGGCCTGGTGCTCGCGGCCACCGGGGCCAAGGGCATGCCGCTGGTGGTGGAGATCAGCGTCGCCTTTTCCATTCTCATCGCCTTCATCGTGATCGGCATCTTCCTGTTCCGCATCCGCGAGCGCTTCGACACCGTGGATCTGCATGAGCTCGATCGTTTCCGGGGCGAGCGCACATGAGCGGACCCGGCGTCATCGCTGGCAACGCGATCCTCGCCGTGCCTCTGCTGTCGGCGGCGGTGCTCGCTCTGCTTCCCGGTTACCGGGTAACGGCGCGATTGAACGTGTTGGCTACGCTGGTCACCCTGACGGCCGCGCTGACGCTGATCGTCGATCGGCCGGCTGCCGGCATCTATCTGGCGATCGACGATGTGAATGTCGTCTTTATCGTGCTCACGGCGCTGGTGGGCTGCACCACCAGCATCTTCAGCGCCAGCTACATCGGGCACGAGATCGGGACCGGCCGCCTCACGCCGGCGTATCTGCGCTTCTACCACGCCATGTACCAGGCGCTGATGTTCGCCATGAACCTGGCCCTGTCGGCCAACAACATCGGGCTCATGTGGGTGGCGGTGGAGATGGCCACGCTGACGACCGTGGTGATGGTGGGTGTTTATCGCACCCACGAGGCGCTGGAAGCGGCCTGGAAATATTTCATCCTCGGTAGCGTCGGCATCGCGCTGGCGCTGTTCGGCACGATTCTCGTTTACGTCGCGGCGCGCAACGTCGTGGGCGAGGGCCTGGAGGCGATGGCCTGGACGGCGCTTTCACAACGGGCCGGCGAGTTCGATCCGGCACTGCTCAACCTCGCCTTTGTGTTCCTGCTGATTGGTTATGGCACCAAAGTGGGGCTTGCGCCGCTGCATGCCTGGCTGCCGGACGCTCACGCGGAGGGACCGACGCCGATCTCGGCGGTGCTCTCGGGGCTCCTGCTCAACGTGGCACTGTTCGCCCTGCTGCGCTTCAAGGCGATCATGTCGGCTAACCCCGAGGCGCTGGCGGCGGGGCCGCTCATGATTGCCATGGGCCTCACCTCGCTGGTGTTTGCCTCGCTGATGCTCTACCGCCGGCGCGACATCAAGCGGCTGTTTGCCTATTCCTCGATCGAGCATATGGGCATTATCACTTTCGCTTTCGGCATGGGCGGGCCGCTCGCCAATTTCGCCGGACTGCTGCATATGGCGATGCACAGCCTGACCAAATCCGGAATCTTTTTTGCCGTCGGGCACATCGCGCAGGTGAAGGGCACGCAGGAGATCGCGGCGATCCGCGGGCTGACCGCCTCGCACCCGGCGCTGGGCTGGAGCCTGGTCCTCGGTACCGTGGCCATTGCAGGCCTGCCGCCCTTCGGTATCTTCATGAGCGAGTTTCTGGTGGTGAGTTCCACTTTCGACCGCAACCCGTGGCTGGCGCTGCCGCTGGTGCTGGGTATGCTGCTGGCGCTCGGCGCGCTCTTGCTGCGGCTGAATGGCATGGCGTTCGGCGAGCCGACCGGGCCCAGTGCGCCGTCGCGTGCCTCGTTCCTGCCGATCGTGCTGCATTTCGGCTTGGTGCTCGTGGCGGGGATCTTTCTGCCGCAGCGCCTGGTCGAGTGGTTCCAGCATGTGGCGAGGCTGCTCGGATGAGCGAGCGGGACCGTATCGGGGAACTGCTGGCGGGCTGCGCAACGGTGCCTGGCCACGGGCCCTGGCCGCGGTACGTTGTCGATACCGGCACGTGGCAACGCATTGGCGAAACTCTCGCTGCCGGCCACGCCACGCTGCTCGGCCTGTGGGGCGATGCGCCGTTCGTGCATGCGGCGCTGGCCAATGGCGACGGCGCGTGCCCGCTGGTCGCGAGTCTCGAATGCGCGGGCGGGCGGTTTCCCTCGCTGGGGCGGCTGCACGCGGCCGCCATCCGCCCCGAGCGGGCCGTACAGGATCTGTACGGGCTGGCGGCCGAGGGTCTGCCGGATGCGCGTCCGTGGCTCGACCACGGACGCTGGACCATGAGCCATCCGCTCGGCGCGCGGGGCGCAACGGCGCCGGTGAACTATGCATTTCTGCCGGTGGAGGGCGAGAGTCTGCACCAGATCCCGGTCGGCCCCGTGCATGCGGGCATCATCGAGCCCGGGCATTTCCGCTTCACCGCCAACGGCGAGACGGTGGCGCGCCTGGAGCAACGCCTCGGCTACGTGCACAAGGGCGTCGAGTCGCTGCTGGCCGGTGCCACGCTGGAACGTGCGGCACAGCTGGCGGCGCGCGTGTCCGGCGACAGCACGGTGGCATATGGTCTGGCGTTCGCGCAGGCGGTGGAAGTTGCTACCGGTGCCGTCGCACCGCCGCGTGCGGCGTGGCTGCGCGCCGTCATGGCGGAGCTGGAGAGACTCGCCAATCATTTCGGTGACGTCGGTGCAATCTGCAACGACGCCGCGTTCGGCCTGATGCACAACCATTGTGCCGTGTTTCGCGAAGAGTTGCTGCGCGCAGCCAACGAATGCTTCGGCCACCGGCTGATGATGGACCGGGTCGTGCCGGGTGGCGTAAGCCGCGACGTTGATCGGGCCGGTCGTGAGCGACTGCGCGCCCTGCTGTCCCGCATCGAGCGCGAATTCCCGGAGCTCATCGAACTCTACGACAACACAGCGTCGCTGCAGGACCGAACCGTCGGTACGGGCGTGGTTGCGCCGGAGCTGGTGCGCCGTTTTGCCGCCGGCGGCTACGTCGGGCGGGCCTCGGGCCGGGACTTCGATGCCCGCCGGACACCGGGCTATGCCCCTTACGGGGACCTGCGCTTCGAGGTGCCAGTGCTCGAAGCCGGCGACGTGGACGCGCGGGTCTGGATCCGGATCCGCGAGATCGAACAGAGCGTGAGCCTGCTCGGGCAGATGCTCGCGCACCTGCCGCCGGGCCCCATTTTCACCACGCTGCCGGCACCGCCGGCCGAAGGGGCGGAGGGCGTGGCGCTCGTCGAGGGCTTTCGCGGCGACATCCTGGCGTGGGTCCGCCTGCACGCCGATGCGACGGTGGCGCGCTGTCACCTGCGCGACCCGTCATGGTTTCAGTGGCCGCTGCTGGAGGTGGCCATCGAAGGAAACATCGTCGCGGACTTCCCGCTCTGCAACAAATCGTTCAACTGCTCATACTCCGGGCACGATCTCTGAGCCATGCGCCGCCTCATTTTCAAGAATCTCGCCGCGCGACTTTTCACCGAACCGGGCCCGGCCGCGTCGAAGCAGGAGATCGCTGCGCTGGCCAGGCAGGTGTCGCGCGCCGCGTGGCGCCGCCTCGGGCGCAGCCTCGCCATCCGGCAGGTGGACGCGGGCTCCTGCAACGGCTGCGAGCTCGAGATCCACGCGCTCAACAACGCGTACTACGACCTGGAACGTTTCGGCATCCGCTTCGTCGCCTCGCCGCGTCACGCCGATGTGCTGCTCGTCACCGGGCCGGTGACGCACAACATGCGCGAGGCACTGGAGCGCACCTGGCGGGCGACGCCCGAGCCGAAGTGGGTGGTGGCGGCGGGCGACTGTGCAGCGTGTGGCGGAGTCTTTGCCGGCAGCTACGCCTGCGTCGGCGCCGTGCGCAACGTCGTCCCGGTGGACGTTGAGATTCCCGGCTGTCCGCCGGCGCCGAGCGCGCTGTTGGGCGGGCTGCTGCAGCTCATCGAAGGCATTAATGCTCCCATGCTGCCGGGCCGCGAGATGCAGCCATGAGACTCCGAAACCGTGCGGTGTCCGTTCGCTTGCTTGGTACGCGGTGCCATCCTGGCGACCGTCATCTCGGGGAAGGTCCCGGTGGACGCCGACCGGCCAATAGATCAGCGACTCTTTACGGCAGGTCCTGCGGGTAGAAGGTGAACTCCCGCCAGCGCCTGCCGTCCTTGAACTCGTAGATGTGCAGCGAGGTCTGGCGCATCGGGCCCTGGCCCATGTTGAGCGTGTCGATCTCGACCTGCACCAGCGTGTTGCCGACCATGCCGAGGCGGTGAACTTCGGAGTCGTTGGCAGTCCACACCGGCGAGGCGAAAAACGTCTTCAGTCGTTCCGCCGTTGCGTCCCGCCCCCGCACCATTTCCTGCGGGCCGTGTTCGGTGACGCGGTACCAGGAGAAGTCCTCGGTCAGCGAAGCGGCTGCGGCCGCCACGTCGCGTTTCGTGAAGGCCAGTTCGGACTCGTCGATCATCTTCTGATATTTCGCCGGGATGGTGCGGTACTGCTCTCCCCAGGTGTATGTCTGCCCGGCGAGGCTGGTAAGCACGGGCGTGGTTGCGGCTCCGGCGAGAAATGCCGCAAGCAGCCCCATTCGCGCGGTCTTGCGTTGAGTCATTGGATTAACCTCCGGTCTTCCACATGCCGTGCCGCTTCATGGCGCGCTCGTGCAGCGGCTGGAACTTCTCGTGGACCACGTCGCGCTCCATCAGCTTCTGCATGTACATGACGCCGGTCATCGGCGACTCGGCCCAGTGGATGTAGCGCCAGCCCGCCCTGGTCCTGCGCAGCACGGCGCTCACGCGCACTTCCTCGCCGATCGGCGGGCGGCCGATGATCTTCATCTCGAAGTGCAGCCACCACGCGGCGATCGCCAGCCCGGGCGCGATCTCCTTGACGTGGATATCGCGCATTTCCTCGCGGATGCCCTGCACCGCGGGGTTCGGCTTCGGCGGCGCGAGGTAGCCGCGCAACGGCTGCCAGCCGATGAACCAGTCGTCCTGTTCTTCGGCCAGGTAGTAGGGCGTCGGCTCGTCCGGGTCCCACAACTCCAGCACCGAGGCGTAGTCCTGTGAGTTCCAGCGCTCGGCGGTTTCGTGAATGATCGCGGCGACTTCGGCGGCGACGGTCGATTCCGGTACGGCGGCAGGTTCACTCATGTGCAGCTCCTTGCGATTCAATGCCGATCAGGCGACCACGCCGGCGAGCAGGCCGTCGTCGATGCGCAGTTCCTCGTGCTGCGCCCGGGTATTGAAGATCACGCCGGCAGGCACCAGACTGCTTCCAGTCCCGCAACCATAACCGAAGACGAGGGGGGACCGGAAATGAGCTACGCCTACAAGTGGGTCGAGCCGCCCTGGCCGACGAAGGAACTGCCACGCGAGGAGCTGGTAGACCGCATTCAGCAGCTGCTCGGCTCCACCAACATGTGCGTGCTCTCGACCTGCGGGCCGCAGGGACCGATCGCCAGCCCCATCGAGTACTACGCCGACGGCATGGACTTGTACATGCTGCCGGACCCGGGCACGCCCAAACTCAAGGCGATGCAGAAGGACCCGCGGGTGTGCGTGGCCGTGCACGGCGCCTATCACGGCTGGCACAGCGCGCGTGGCGCGCAGATCTTCGGCCGCGCCGAGATCATCGAGCCGCATGCGCCGGGCTGGGACCACGGCATGAAGGTGTTCCGCTGGTACGAGTGGATGTCCGATCTCGCCATGGACACCAGCAAGCCGTTCGAGCGGCAGGTGGCGAAGATCGTCGCCTACAGGATCCTCTACACCGAGACCTGGCTGTGGAAGAGGGGCTTTCACGCGAAACAGCGCTGGGTGCGCTGACAGGACCGATCGCGGCTTCCGCCGCTCCCACCAGGAGCTTCGTTCTCGTGGAAGCGGCGCAAGCCGCGATCCATGACGCCGAAATCGGGAGGACGCTCCAGCGCGCGCCCGTTACAGTTCGCTCCCATGAGCAATAAGCAACGCATCGACTGGCCGCAAGCGGTGCTCACCGCGTGTCGCGCGCTCGAGCGCGCGGCCGGACCCGGCGCGCTGGAGCGGGCGGCGCGGCAACTTGGCGTGGGAACGGCGGAGCTGCGTCGCCAGTTCAGCCGCCGGCTCGGCGTCTCGCCCAAGGCTTACTCGAACGCCGTGGCGTTGCAGCGGCTTGCGCACCGGGCGGGCGGCGGCCGCACCGCGCTCGATGCGCTGCTCGTGGCCGGCTTCGGGTCGAGCACGCGCGGCTACGCTCAGGCCACGCGCGCGCTTGGTAGCCCGCCAGGGCGACTACAACGCGGTGTCGAGATCGGCTGGTGGCTGGGGTTGTCCGAGCTTGGCTGGATGCTGATGGGTGCAACTGCGAAAGGCATCTGCTGGCTTGCCTTCGGCGACGAGCCCGAAGCGCTGCTGGCGGAGCTGCGCGCCGCGCACCCGCGTGCCCGCTTCGTCAACGACGAGCGGCGGCTGCGCGCGTGGTTCGACACAGTGCGCGAGCACGTGCTGCTACCTGCGGAATCGCTGGCGCTGCCGGTGGACGTGCGCGGCACTGCGTTTCAGTCGCGGGTCTGGCGGGCGCTGCGCGATATCCCGCTCGGTGCCACCGTGAGCTACGGCGAGATGGCGCGGCGCATCGGCCGCCCCGCGGCGACGCGTGCCGTGGCAAGGGCCTGCGCCAGCAACCGTGTCGCCGTCGCCATTCCCTGTCACCGGGTGATCGGTGCGAACGGGCAACTCGCCGGCTATCGCTGGGGCGCCGCGCGCAAAGTGCGGTTGCTTGGCGCGGAAGCGCTTACCTGCGCTTCACGGCGCTGATGCGACGCAATTGACGCTGCCCGCAGGGTACCGCCCGTATCGCAGCGTGAAGCTCGCGTCGATGGCGTCGCCCGAGTAGTGATTGATATGCACCGTGTGCCACCCGGTTGCATCGACCGGGTCGATCATCAACAGCGGCCTGTTGGCTCCGGTTGCCCTGTCGTCGTTGTAATAGTAAAAGAGTGGATCTACGGAGCTGACTACCATCGCCAGGTCAGCACTTGCCATCGTCACGTCGAGCCTGAGGCACTCCCCCTCCGCCGCGAATACCTGGACGACGAACGGCACCTGCTGACGCACGTTCCCGGGCAGCGTCATCGCGCCACAATTGATGGTTGTGCAGCTGCTGAGGGGATCCGTGAGCAGCGAACTCGCCCGACCTGGCGCGAAGGGCATCAGGATTGCGATGGCGATCACGCATCGAGCCGCCGTCAGCATGCCGGGTTCCTGTGGGTCACTCAGCATTACAGTGGCGCCGTCGGGTTGCTGCAGTTTGCATTGCCACTGGGATACCGGCCGTAACGCAGTTGGAAATCAGCGGTACCGGACAGGCCGTTGCGGCGATTGATGTGCACGGTATGCCAGCCGGCTACCGGCACCGGATCGATCGCCACCAGTGGCCTGGTCGAGGAATCCGCGGGGTTGTCGTCGTTGAAGTACGTTAGCTTTGGATCTGGCGAAGTGACCGACATGGCCAGGTTGTCGCTGGCATTTGTCACGTCCAGCCGCAGGCACTCGTTCTTCGCAGCGAATACCTGGATGACGAAAGGATCCAGCGGGCGCGTCTGCCCGGAAAGGGTTACGGTGCCGCAATTGGTTGTCGAGCACGTGGACGGTGAGTCCCGGAGCAAGGGACCAGCCCAGACTGCGGTCGCCATCGACAATAAGGCCGCGAGAAATACCGGTCGGTTAACCATGGGGCATAAGGTATGCTTCTGCTGCCGCCGCAAGCTTAGCTCAATTCCCCACGGCCCCGATTGCCGTTTCAACGTAACGCCACGGACCGACGCTGCGCTGATTGACGTATTTCCGCCTGACCTATGCGTGGAACCGACAACAACACCAGCGCGGCTGACGGGTTGAGTGGGGCCATGGCGCTGCATCAGCAGGGCCGGCTCGAAGAGGCCGAGCGCGAATATGCCGCTTTTCTCCGGCAGACTCCGCGGCACCCGCGGGCGCTGCGCCTGCGCGGCGTCCTCGCGCGCGAGCGGGGCGCGCTCGATGACTCGCTGAAGTGGCTTCGCGCCGCGATGCAAGCAGCGCCAGATGACGCCGAGCCGCTGTGCGAGCTGGCGATGACTCACGTGGCGGCCGGTGAGCTGTTGCGGGCCGAGACGGCATTGCGGGGCGCGGTAGCACTCGATGGTCAATCTCTCAAGGCGCTCGCGAACCTCGGCGCGTTGCTGCAATACCGCGGCCACATCCGCGAGTGCATCGATTGGCACCGCCAGGCACTGGAGCTCGACGAGTCCGATGTGGAGGTCGCCTGCAATCTCGCCAAGGCGCTGGTGGAGGCCAGTCAGGGCGAGGCGGCGCTCGCCGCTTGCGACGCCGCCCTCGATATCTCGCCCGGTGATCCGCTGGTGCTGGCTGCGCGCGGCGCCGTGCTTTGCGATCTGGGCCGCTATGATGAGGCCATCACCGTTCTGGAGCAGTCGTTGTTACGACGGCCGGGCGACGGCATGGCGCTGGTGAATCTCGCCTATGCGCGGCAACGGCTCGGGCAACTCACGCCGGCGATCGCGGCGCTGCGC
Organism: uncultured Chromatiaceae bacterium; assembly: GCA_964403135.1. Taxonomy (GTDB): domain Bacteria; phylum Pseudomonadota; class Gammaproteobacteria; order Steroidobacterales; genus QUBU01. Next base: position 31,989 of record CAYOFE010000004.1, read on the forward strand.
GCGGCGCTCGCCGCCAGTCCCGACAATGCCCGCGCCGCGGCCGACCTTGCCAATGCGCTTGCCGGCCAGTGCCGGCATGCGGATGCGCTGGGAATCTGTGAGCGCTTCCTGTCGCGTCATCCCGGTGAGCGCATGGTGCTGGCGGCATATGGGTTTGCGCTCGCCGATGCCGGCCAGAACGCCGAGGCTGCGGCGCTGTTCGACTATCAGCGGCTTGCATGCGTGGTCGATGTTGACGTCGCGCCCCAGGGGTTCGCTTCGCTGGGCGAGTTCAATCGAGCGATTGCCGGGTTGGTGCAGTCCGATCCGTCGCTGCTGCAAAGCCCACCGAGCAAGGCCACGCGCGGCGGCAGCCAGACCGGCGAGCTCGATCTCGACCGCAACGCGGCGCTTCGCGCCTGGCGGGCCATGATCAACTCAGCGCTGGCGCGGGTGGCCGCCGAATATCGCGAGAACGGGCTTGGGCAGCATCCGGCAATGGCCAATGCCGCCGGGCGCTGGACGCTGCGCGCCTGGGGCACGATCCTGCAGGCGGGCGGCGCACAGGCGCCGCATATTCACCCGCTTGGCTGGTTGAGCGGGGTTTATTACGCGCAGCTGCCCCCCGGGATGGGCACGAGTGGCGCCGAGGCCGGATGGCTCGAATTCGGTACGCCGCCGTCCCGGTATTTCGTGCGCCGGGCGCCCGCGCCGCACCACGTCGAGCCGCGCGAAGGGCGACTGGTGATTTTTCCCTCGTATTTTTATCACCGCACGCGGCCGTTCGACTGCGCGGGTGAGCGCATCAGCATCGCCTTCGATGCGGTGCCGCGGCGGGCCTAGTGCAGCTCGGCAGAGGGTACCGGCCCGAAGTACATTTCGAAACCGATTCCCACGCCGGGGTTGATGTCGCGCTCCTCTTCGAGGGTTTCGCGCGGCCAGGTGACGCTGGCGCGGGTTTCGAGGAACAGCCACTCGCGCAGCACGCGCTTGCGGTAGCGCAACTCCGCGCCGTAGTCGCGGATCGGCACGTCGGTGTTGGCCACGCCGGAGACGAACGTGGTGTACGACAGGCCGCGGCGATCGCCGAGGCTCTGGAACAGGGTCAACGCCGAGCTCCACTCCAGGCGGCTGACGTCTTCGGCGAGCGTTCCCGTGTTGTCCCAGCGCAGCAAAAGTTTCGGCGTCAGCAGGTAATCGAGGTCGATCTCGCTGGTCTCGCCGAGCCCGCGGCTGTCGCGCCAGAACACTGTCTGCCGCGCACGCAGTGCCGTTGAGTCGTTGAAGGTGAAATTGTGGCGATAGGACGCCTTGGTGTAGGGATCCACCGGGGTGCGGATCTTGACGCCCGCGCCGAAGTCGAAGCCGTTTTCCAGGCCCGACTGGTCCGAGTAGCCGAGGCCGAGCAGCCAGGCTTCGTCGTCCACGCGCTCGAAGTTCTGCGGCAGCGCCTGGCCACCGGGCCGTGCGTCCTCGATGATCTCGCGATCATCGACGCGACCGAACACCAGTCGCAGCCGGTTTTCCATGTTCGGCAGCGCGAAACGTGTGCGCAGCCTCAGCCGTGTGTCGAAACCGTCGCGATCGTCCCAGCCCCCGCCGAGCTTCAGCCGGCCGTAGGTGGCGTCGGAGTCCTGGTCGTAGCGGCGGGTGCCGAACAGCCCGTCGAACCAGCGCGCGGTGTTGCACACGCTGAGGTACACGCCGCGCTGCACGGAGTCGAGTGCGGCCTTCTTCTCGGACGGCGATTGCTTGCAGTGGGGGGCCGGCGGGCTGTCGAGTGGCGGGATCTCGGTAGCGACCGAGCCGATGGCATCGAGGGGCAAGGGTTCCTCGGCCTCGGCTGCGACGAGCTGACCAAGGAGTGCGCAGGTGACCAGGGCCGACCAGCAGCGAGACGCCCGGATGCCGGGCTTGCTCCAAATCACGTCCATGTGAGTGTCTCCACCCGGACGTCCCAGTATAGTGGGCGCCCATTGCGGAGACCGTTGCCACCGTCTCATAAATGAAACAGGAGTGAGATGTGACGCACAGCACGGCACTTGCACGAACCGCAGCGGCCATGCTGATCGGCATTCTGTTGAGTGCCTGTGCTGCGCAGCAATCCGCAGATCCGCTGGCCGGCAAGACCATTCTGGTCGCCGGCGCCTCGGGCCGGGTCGGCCACCGCGTGGTTCAGCAGCTACAGGCGCAGGGGCTGCAGTTCCGCGCGCTGACGCGCGATGCGGGATCAGCGCGGCAACGGTGGGGCGAGAAGCTGCCGGGGGTGGCGTGGGTGTCGGGCGACGTGCGCGATGCGGCGCGCATGCGGAAGATCGTGGGCGGCAGCGACCTCGTCATCTGCGTGATTGGCTCGCGCGAGATCTCCGGGCCGAACAGCGCGGAGTTCGTCGACCATGGCGGAGTAAAGAACCTGGTGGATGCTGCGCGCGCTGCTGGTGTGCGGCGCTTTGTGCTGCTCACGGCAATCGGCGTCACCGACAAGGAACATCCGTTCAACAAGGCGACGCGCGGCGCGCTCGAGTGGCGCTTCAAGGGCGAGCAATATCTGCGCGCGAGCGGCCTCGACTACACCATCGTCCGCCCCGGCGGTCTCATCGATGCGCCCGCGGGTAAACAGGGCGTGCGCCTCGCGCAGGGCGACGACTGGAAGCCGGTGCTGCGCGCCACGCTGTCGCGCGATGATCTTGCGCTGGTGCTGATCGAAACGCTGCGCGCCCCCGAGGCGCGTAACGTCACCTTCGAAATCGTCAACGATGGGGCGGTGCCGGTCGGGGCGTGGCGGGAGGAGTTGCGTAAGCTGCGGCCCGACACGCAGGCGGTCTCGCCATGAGCGGCAGCTACGCCGAGTCGGTACCGCTGCCGCTGATGACCGGCCGTGCCGAGCGCCTCGCCGAGCCGCGCACCGCGGTGGTCGTCGGCGGCGGCATCGCGGGGCTCGCGGCGGCGGTGGTGCTTGCCGAGCGCGGCATGCGCGTGACGGTGCTCGAGCGCGAGCATTTTCTCGGCGGGCGCGCCGGCGCGTGGGCGGACACGCTGGCCGATGGCACGAACTTCCAGATGGAGCGCGGCTTTCACGCGTTCTTTCGCCAGTACTACAACCTGCGCCAGCTGATCCGCCGGGTGGACCCCGAACTCCGCTGCCTCGTTCCGACCGAGGACTACCCGATACTGACGCCGGATGGCGGTGCGGAGCGGTTTTCGGGACTGCCGAACCGCGCGCCGCTCAACGTCGCGGTGCTCACCTGGCGCACCGAGACCCTGAAGCTCGCCGACTTGCTGCGCATCAACAAGACGGCCGCGCTGGAGATGCTGCGCTTCCACCGCGAGCAGACCTTCGCGCGCTTCGACCGGCAGACCTCGAAGGCTTATCTCGATTCACTGCAATTTCCGCCGCTGGCGCGTCAGCGCCTGTTCCACGTGTTCGCGCACTCCTGCTTCAATCCGCAGGAGGACATGTCGGCTGCGGAACTGCTGCAGATGTTCCATTTCTATTTCACGGGCAATCGCGAGGGCCTGATCTTCGACGTCGCGAACCGGCCGTTCTCGCATGCGATATTCGACCCGCTTGGCCGTTTGCTGCAGCGGCTGGGCGCGAAACTGCGTTGCGGAGTCACGGTACGCAGCATCGAGCGCTCCGGCGAGCGCTGGGTGGTGAACCACAGGGACGGCATGCTGCACGCCGATGACGTCGTGATCGCAACCGACGTGGCGGGCCTGCAACGCATCGTCGGTGCATCCACCGCGCTCGATGATCCGAAGTGGCGCGGTGCGGTGCAGGGACTGCGCGCAACCAGCCCCTTTGCGGTGTGGCGTCTCTGGCTCGACCGGCCGACGCAGCCCGGTCGTGCAGCCTTTGCCGGCACCGCCGGAGTGGGGCGGCTCGACAACATCTCGCTGTATCACCTGTTTGAGGATGAGAGCCGCGACTGGGCGGCACGTGCCGGCGGGGCGGTGGTCGAGCTGCACGCTTATGCTTTGCCCGAGAACACCGCCGAGGCCGATCTGCGCGCGGATCTGCTTGCAGGGCTGCACGCGCTGTATGCGGAGACCCGCGCGGCGCGCATCGTCGAGGAACGCTTCCTGCTGCGCGCGGATTGCCCGGCGTTTGCCCCGGGCAGCTACGCGGCGCGGCCGGCCGTGGCGACACCGTTCCCCGGGCTGGCGCTGGCCGGGGATTTCGTCAAGCTGCCGTTCCCGACGGCGCTCATGGAACGGGCCGCGGCCTCGGGATTTCTTGCGGCCAGCACACTGCTCAACCGTTATGATGTGCGCCCCGAGCCGCTATGGTCGGTTGCACCGCGGGGCCTTTTAGCCAGATTTCTGCCATGAGCCATATCATCACCTTCGGGCGCGCGCTCGCGCCGCGCCCGGTCGTCAATCACGACGCCGACTGGCGCCAGTCCGACGCGCGCTGGATCGGGCGGGCACTGTCTGCTGCGCTCGCGCGCCCGGGCGGCGGCTGGTTCGTGGTGGATGCGCAGCGTGTATTTGGCAAGGAACCGCGTCGCTACGAGATCAATGGCGAAGAGCTGGTGTTCTGGCGCGCGGGCGGCAAGCTCCATGCCGCACCGAATGCCTGCCCGCATCTCGGCGCCTCGCTCGCCGACGGCTGCGTGCGCGGCGGCAAGCTGATATGCCCCTGGCACGGGCTCGAGCTCGGACCGGGCGCCCACGGGCGCTGGCGGCCCGTGACGGTGCACGAGGATGGCGTGCTCGTCTGGGTACGGCTCGACTCGGCTGGCGAAGCCCCCACCGAGCGGCCCGCGCTGTCCGCACGGCCGGAGCGGTTCATCGATGCGGTGATTCGCATGGAGGCGAAGTGCGAGCCCGAGGACGTGATTGCCAATCGACTCGATCCCTGGCACGGCGTGCATTTTCACCCGCATTCCTTCAAGCGCCTGCGCGTGGTCGAGCAGCGCGAGGACGAGATCACCGTGCGCGTGGTGTTCGGCGTGTTCGGGCCGTTCGGCGTGGAGGTGGACGCGCGCTTTCATTGCCCGGACCCGCGCAGCATCGTCATGACCATCGTCGCGGGTGATGGCGTCGGCTCGGTGGTCGAGACTCACGCCGCACCCATTGGGCCGGGGCGCAGCGCTGTCATCGAGGCGACCCTGGCCACATCCGACCGCCCGCAATTCCGCATGGTGCTGCCCGCCGCGCGGTTCATCCGGCCGCTGATCGAGCGGGCCGCCGCACGGCTCTGGGTGGAGGATATCGCCTATGCGGAGCGGCGCCGCGCGCTGGTCAGATCGCGACTGGCATCGGTCCCGCAAGCGGGCGACTCGGCGGATGCCACGTAAGCGCCGCAAGCGCGCGAGTTCTCTGAAATCGTTGACGCGTCGCCTCTGGCGCGTTCTGCGCCTGCGGGTGGTATGGATCCCGCTGGCGGTCATCGCGGCCGGCGTTGCGGGCTACCTTATCCATCTCGATCGGGTGGTCACGGCGCGCTTCGACGGCCGGCGCTGGGACCTGCCTGCGCAGGTCTATGCGCGGCCGCTCGAGCTCTACCAGGGCCTGCCGCTGTCGGCGAACGGGCTGGTCGCGGAACTGAAGCGCCTCGGCTACCGCGCGGTCGCGGTCGAGGTGCCGGATCGGCCTGGCACGTATCGGCGCACCGGCGAGCGCATCGAGTTCGTTTCGCGCCCGTTCCGGTTCTGGGACGGCGAGCAGGCGGCTGAGCGGGCGGTGGCGCGCTTCGGCGGGTCAATGCTGACCGAACTACACGCGGCGGACGGTGCGGATCTGCCGGTGCTGCGGCTCGACCCGCTGCTGATCGGCAGTGTGTTCCCGGCCGACGGCGAGGACCGCATCGTGCTTGCGCCGGACGAGGTACCACCACTGATACCGGCCGCGCTCAAGGCGGTCGAGGACCGCCGTTTCGAGTCGCACCCGGGCGTGGACCTGATCGCAATCTTCCGCGCGCTGTTCGCCAACGTCGCCGCCGGCGAGCTGCGTCAGGGAGGCAGCACGCTCACCCAGCAGCTGGTACGCAGTTATTTCCTGAACAACGAGCGCACGTTCGAGCGCAAGATCCGCGAGGCGCTGATGGCGCTGGCGCTCGAAGCCAATTACACCAAGGCCGATATCCTCAATGCCTATATCAACGAGATCTATCTGGGTCAGGACGGCCAGCGCGCCATTCACGGCTTTGGGCTCGCCAGCCAGTTCTACTTCGGCAAGCCGGTCGCCGAGCTCGATGCGGGCGAGGTCGCGACACTGGTGGCGATCGTGCGCGGGCCATCGTACTACGATCCGCGGCGTTACCCGGAGCGCGTGCGCGAGCGGCGTGACATGATCCTGAAGATGCTGGCGTCGGAAGGCATGATCGGGCGCGACGAGGCGACCAGCGCGCGCGGCCGGGGCCTCGGCATTGCGCTTGATGCGAATGCCGGCGCCACCTATTTCCCGGCGTACCTGGCACTGGTGAAGCGCGAGCTGGCATCGCGCTATCGCCACGGTGACCTGACCAGCGGCGGGCTGCGTGTGTTCACCAGCCTGGACCCGCTCGTGCAGGCGCGCGCGGAAGCGGCACTTGTCAGCGGCCTGGCCACGTTGCGCCGCGCGCACCAGCCGGAACTGGAAGGCGCTGTCGTGGTGGTCAATCCGCAGACGGCTGAAGTGCTCGCGGTGGTTGGCGGGCGCCGGCCGGGATTCGAGGGCTACAACCGCGCGATCGATGCCAAGCGTCCGGTCGGCTCGCTGATCAAGCCGGTGGTGTATCTCGCGGCGCTGCAGACCGGGCGCACGCTCGCCATGCGCATCGAGGATGAGCCGATCGCCGTGAAGCTTGCGCGCGGCAAGAGCTGGCAGCCGCAGAACTACGACCGGACCGCGCACGGCACGGTGCCGCTGGTGCGCGCGCTCGCCGAGTCGATGAACTTGGCCACGGTGCGGCTCGGCATGGAGGTGGGCGTGCCGGAAGTGGTGAAGCTGCTCGGCGCACTCGGCGTCACCGACCTGCCGCCGGCCAACCCGTCGCTGCTGCTGGGCGCGCTGGACCTCGCGCCGCTGCAGGTGGCACAGATCTACGCCACCTTCGCCAGCGATGGCTTTCACACGCCGCTGCGCGCGGTGCGCTCGGTGCAGGGCGCCGATGGCGAGCCGCTCACGCAGTTTCCGCTGCAGACGGTGCAGGCGGCGCAGCCCGCTGCGGTGTTTCAGCTGAACCAGGCGCTGGTACAGGTGTTCGAGCGCGGCACTGCGCGTTCGGCCCGCGCTCGCCTGCCGGCCGGGCTCACGGTGGCCGGCAAGACCGGCACTTCCGATGATCTTCGCGACAGCTGGTTCGCGGGGTTCTCGGGTGACCTGCTGGCGGTAGTCTGGGTGGGGTACGATGACAATCGGCCGGCCGGGCTGAGTGGCGCGGCCGGCGCGTTGCCCATCTGGACCGACATCATGCGCAGTCTTGCCGTGGCCGGCTACCAGCCGGCACCACCCGAAGGCCTGCACGAACTGGTCATCGATTATGTCACCGGGCTCGGGGCGAGCGCCGGCTGCGGCGATCCGCTGCGGATCGCGGCGCCGGCGGGCACCGAAGTCACGATGCTGCCCGGTTGCGCGGGCAGCAGCGAGAACGCGCAGGTCGATCCGGCGCAGCGGCTGAAACGACTGCTGGGACGATGAACCACGACAAGTCATTGCTGCGATGGCGGGGCTGGGTGCTGGTAACTGCGCTGGCGGCGGGCTGCGCGGCGCCGGAGTATCAGCCGCCCCTGCCCCCGGTCAGCGTGCCAGCGCGTGTAGTGAAACCCGCCCCGGCGCCGCCACCGCAACCGCCGCCCTCGCTGCCCGAAACTCCGGTGCCGCCACCGGAGATCCCGCAGCCGCAGGTGCCACCGCCGCCGAGCGCCGGTGCAACCTCAGCGCTGCTGCAGCAGGGCCGCCAGCAGGCGGCTGCGGGGGATTATGCGCTCGCCACGGCGAGTATCGAGCGGGCACTGCGCATCAATCCGCGCGACTACGCGTTGTGGCTGGAACTCGGGCGCCTGAAGCTTGCAGAGGGAGACCGGACGCAGGCGCAGAATATGGCGCGCCGCGCACTGGCGCTGGCCGGCAACGATCCGGCGCGCCGCGCCGAGTGCGAGGCGCTGCTCGAAGCGGCTCAGAGGTAGGATGGGGTCGCAACTTGCGTCGCTCCCACAGGTGCGATTGCTCTTACGGGTGGGATTGCTCTCACAGGTGGGATGTGGGTGCGATGCAAGTCGCGATTCTATGGGGGAGGTCCTGTTGATGCGTGTCACTGACCAGCGGCGATTCCTGATCGCTATCGCAATGTTCGGTTTTGCGACTTTCGCGGCCGCCGCGGGCGACCCCGCGCGCGGCAAGCTGATCGCGGCCAACTGCGCGCCTTGCCACGGGCCGGAGGGCATCAGTCCGTCGCCGGCATTTCCGATCATCGCCGGCCAGCACGAGACGTATCTGCTGCAGGCGCTGCTCTCATACCAGGACGGGCGGCGCACCGACGCGGTGATGGGTGGCTCGATCCGCACGCTGAGTCGCCAGCAACTCGAAGACGTCGCCGCCTGGTTCGCCAGCCTGCGCGGTCTCGGTGGTGAAGCGGGCCGCGCGGGCGTTGCGGTGGCGGCCGCTACGGCGGCAGCCGGCGCCGAAGCGGGCGCGATGCAGGCCGGCGCCGCGCTGCCGGGCGCCGCGACCCAATCCGGCCCTGTTGGCTGCCCGGTGGCGAATGCATCGGTACCGGAGCAGCAGGACACCGACGGCGATGGCCTGGCCGATCGCCACGATGCCGCACCCGCCGATGCCGGCGAGTTCGCGCTCGATGCCGACGGCGACGGCTGGTACGAGATCTGCGATATCCACCAGTTGCAGGCGATCCAGACGCTGGGCGCGGGCGAGGGCAAAGCCAGCCCGCTGGCGCTCGATGCGCGCTACGCGCGTCGCTACGAGATCGTGCGCGATCTCGACGCCGCGTCGCTCGGCGAGTTCCAGCCGATCGGCAACTGCGGCCCGCAGAACAACTGCATGATCGCCGGCGACAGGTTCGGGTTCACCGGGAGCGTCGTCGGCCACGGCCACGTCATTCGTGGCCTGACAATCAGTAAGCCGGAGGTCGGCGGCGTCGGGCTGTTTGGCGTGCTGGCCAAGTCGGGCTCCGTCTCGGGAATCGGCCTGGAGAATGCCGAAGTCAGCGGCCTGCATGGCGTGGGAGCCCTGGTCGGCGCGAACTTCGGGCTCGTCGCCGATTGCCACGGCAGCGTGAAGGTGACCGGCACCAACGCCACCGGCGCGCTGGTCGGAGGCCACGCCGGCCGCGTCATCAACTGCCGTGCCAGCGGCGAGGTGCGCGGCAACGACGCGGTGGGCGGATTGATCGGCGACATGCGCGGCTTCGTCGCCCGATCTCACGCCAGCACGCGCGTCACGGCGCGCAACGGCGTCGGCGGGCTTGTCGGACTCAACACTTTCAGCACGCTCCAGTCGAGCTACGCCACGGGCAGCGTCAGGGGCAACAACAACGTCGGCGGACTGGTGGGCATCAATACCGATGCGGTGGTGGCCAGCAGCTTCGCGACAACGACGGTCGAAAGCGCCGGCACCAATGCCGGTGGACTGGTGGGGTTCAACTCGCAGAGCCAGATCCGCAACAGCTATGCAACCGGCGCGGTGACCGGCAAGGATGCGGTCGGCGGGTTGGTGGGCTCGAACAATGGCACGATCCGGCACAGCTACGCGGCCGGTGCCGTGAGCGGCCAGCACGGGCTGGGCGGGCTGGTGGGTGAGAGCGCGGCTGGCAGCATCATCGCAAGCTACTGGGACAGCTCCGCTACGGGCCGCGCGTTCGGCATTGGCAGCGATGACGCGGGCACGACTGGAGAGGACAACAACGCCGTCGATGCGGGCGAGGCCAATAGTCTCGCCGCTTACGCGCGCGACCAGCAGGGCCGTGCGCAACGGACGGCGCAATCGACCGGCTGGGCACCGGCGGCGGCGCCTGCGGCAGAGCCCGAGCTCTGGTACTGCGACACTGACAACGACGGCAAGGTCAGCGCCGCCGAGCAGCGTGCCGACAACTACGCCTGGGATTTCGGCGGCCGCGGCGGCTGGCCCGCGGTGCGCTGCACCGAGGGCGGCGCCGCCTATCAGCCGATCGCGCGCGTGAATACAGTGCGCCCGTTTCGCAGGGGCGACATCCTCGTCGCGGCCACGATCATGGACGTACCGGAGGACGATCACGCCGGCACGGGCAGAATTCTCCAGTACGACGCCGATCTGAACCTGAAGGGTGAACTGTGGCTGCGGGGCACCACGCATAAAGTGGGTGGCCTGACCTTCGCGCCCGACAAGACGCTCTGGGCGTTCGCGCAGCTCACGCCGGCAGTGGTCGAGATCTCGCCCGATGGCGTGCAAAAGCCGGTCAGGCATTTCTCGGATCGCAAATTCAGCAACGTCACCTTCGGCCGCGACGGCAGCCTTTATTTCGGCGAGCACATGCAGGGCAAGGCGACCGGCCACCCTGCCATCACCACGAAGTTTAAGCTGCTGCCGGGCCGCGACGTGATCGGCGATGGCGTCATCGAGCGGTTCAGCCGGGACGGCAAGTTGCTGCAGACCTACCGCACTGAGGCGCACGGCGGCCTGTTCGGCTTTCTCGCCGTGACCAGCACTGTCCTTGCTGACCGCGATACGCGCATGATCTACGTGTCCGAAACCGGCCCGGTGATCAAGCAGTACGATCTGAAAAACGACCGGCAGCTGCCGGATCTCGCGTTATTCAAGGATGACCCGCGCGTGCCGATGGTGCTGGTCATGGTACCGGGCCGGGATGGCCAGCTCATGCTCAGCACCGGCTTCGGCTTCATCATCGTGGACGCCAAGACCGGCGCGCTGGTGCGTCACTACCCGCTCGAAGGCCGCGGCTGGGCGGCGCTTGCGCCGACCGTCGACGGCAAGGGCGCCATCGTCGGCAACTTCTTCACCGGCGACATCGTCAAGGTCAGGCTCGCCGACGGCGCGGTCCTGAACAAGACCAACGTCGGGCAGAAGGAGTCGCTGTCCGGGATTGCGCAATTCCCGGGGTGACGGACCTCAGCTGCCGCTGACGCGTTGCACGCCGAGCCACACGCCGGTGGCGTAGGAGATCGCCCAGATCACCCAGACCGGCACCGCGATGCGCGGGAACCGCGTCAGCCAAGCTTCGCGTTTCTGCAGCAGCGCGACGCTGCCCCAGAGCGTGAGCCCGGCCATCAGGGCCAGCGCCGCATAGCCGCTGATGGTGTGCAGGTCCCAACGGATTTGTTCGGTGCGCAGTCCCATGAAGCGAGTGGCAAGCGCGTCGCAGACCACCGCGACCCAGAAGATCACGACACCGGTGGCCGTGAGCCGGCCGCCGCGATGGCTGATCCATACGCCGATCGTGTAGAGAATCAGCGCCAGCGTGATCAGGACCACTGAGAGCAGGATGAGATTGGACATGAGCTGGCTCCTTCTGCGGCGACGCAGCTACTCTACCACGCCACCAGCCCGCTCGCCGAAGCGGCGATCACCAGCAGCCCGAAGCCGATGCGATACCAGGCGAAAGCGGCGAAGGTGTGCGAGCTGACGAAGCGGATGAAGGCGCGCACGCTGATCAGTGCCGTGACGAACGCAGTCATTGCGCTGAGGAGCAGGGGGCCGGCGTCATCGGCAGCGAAAAGAGCCCGGGACTCGATCAGCTTGTAGATGGTTGCCGCGAGCAGCGTCGGGATCGCCAGGAAGAACGAGTACTCCGTCGCCAGCCGCCGCGACATGCCCATCAGCACGCCACCGATGATGGTAGCCGCCGAGCGCGATGTCCCGGGGAACAGCGCCAGCGACTGCCACAGGCCGAGGCGCAGTGCGACCGACGGGCTTACGTCGTCGGCGAACTTCAGGGTGGCTTGTTCCTCGCGCCGGTCGACCAGAAGGATCAGTATGCCGCCGGCGATCAGCGCCATCGCGACCGGCACCGGGCGGAACAGGTATTGCTGTATCCAGTCCTTGAACAGCAGGCCGAGTATCGCCAGCGGCAGGAAGCCGAGCACGAGATTAAGCAGGAATCGGCGCGATTTCGGCTCATGGGCGATGGTGAATGCCGTCGCCAGCAGCATCTGCCGGTATTCCCAGCACACCGCGAGGATCGCGGCGCCCTGGATGACAATTTCCACGGCGATCGCCTGCTCGCCGCGATAGCTAAGCAACTCGCCGGTGAGGATCAGGTGGCCGGTGCTGGACACCGGCAGGAACTCGGTGATGCCCTCGACCACGCCAAGGACGAGCGCGGTAATCCAGTCGAGCGTCATGGTGCCAGGCCGGGCTTATCGGGCTTATTCATCTGTTGTCTCCGGGTTCGGACTGGTTCGCGGGCAACAAGCCCAATAAGCCCGGCCTGGCACCGTTGATCCAGCGGTTGATTTTCGCCTCGAGCACGCCGAGCGGCAGCGGTCCATCGTTCAGCACCTGCGCGTGGAAATCGCGAATATCGAACTTTGCGCCGAGCTGCTGCTCGGCCTGCCGGCGCAGCCGCGTGATGGTGAGCTGGCCGATCTTGTAGGCGAGCGCCTGGCCGGGCCAGGCGATGTAGCGCTCGACCTCCGCCACGACGTCCTTCTCGCTGGAGCCGGTATTCGCGAGCATGTAGTCGATCGCCTGCTGGCGGCTCCAGCCTTTCGTGTGCAGCCCGGTGTCCACCACCAGCCGTGCCGCGCGCCAGTTCTCGAAAAACAGCGCGCCGATCTTCTGGTAGGGATCCGAGTAAAACCCCAGATCCTCGCCCAGGGTCTCGGCGTACAGGCCCCAGCCCTCGGCATAGGCGGTGGCGCCCGAAGGCGCGAATGCGACGTCGCTGCCGAACCGCCGCACGCGTGGCAGGTCCGCCGCCTCCTGCGAGAGCGCAATCTGGAAATGGTGGCCGGGAATGGCCTCATGGAGAAACAGCGCATCGGCACCGAAGTTCGGCCGCGACGCGGCGTCAAATCCATTCACGTAAAAAATACCCGGCCGTGAACCGTCCGCTGAGGGTGGGTAGTACTCGGCTTCGGCCTGCGTCGCTTCGCGAAACGCTTCGATGCGACGGACCTCGAGCGGCGCCTTCGGCATCGCGGAAAAAAGTCGCGGCACCGCTGCCATGGCCTGCGCCAGGCGATTGCGATGTGCCGCGACGATCTCGTCGGCGCTGCGGTAATAGAAACGCCGCTCCGTCCGCAGGAACTTCACGAATTCATCGAGCGTGCCGCGAAAGCCGGTGTTGCGAATTGCCGTCTCGAGTTCGCCGCGTATCCGGGCAACCTCTTCGAGGCCAAGCTGGTGCACCTCCTCCGGGTTCATGTTGGTGGTCGTGTTGGCGCGCGCCAGGTACGCGTACCACCCACGGCCGCCCGGCAGTGCGGACCAGCCGACCGTGTCGCGGCATTTCGGCAGGTATTCGTCGCGCACGAAGTCATGCAGGCGGCGATACGCCGGAACGACTTTTTCTGCGATGGCCGTTCGATAGGCCGTGGTCAACCGCGCCCGTTCGGCGGTGCCGAACGTCGCCGGCATATTCGCGACCGGCTGCCAGAACACGCTTTGCTCGGGCTCGGCCACCACCAGCGCGCCGAACAGCGGCAGGGTCCGTTCCATCAGGATGCGCGGCTGTACGATGCCGCGAGCGGCGCCTTCCCGCATGTTCGCGATCGCCTGGTCGGCCCATGCGACAAAATCGTCCATGCGCGACAGAAAGTTCTCGTAGTCCCGCACCGTCACAAACGGGTGCACGCTGGCGCCGGCGCCCATCTGCGCGAAGAACAGCGCACCGTTATTGAACTGGTCGAAAGGCAGCAGGTGCGACGGGTAGGCGAGGGCGTCGAGGTGGCTGCGGGCGGTGGCCTGCATGACGGCGCGGGTCAGCCGGTCCTGATCGCTCAGTGCCGCATCGTCGAGTCTCGCGAGCGCATCGAGTGTGCGTTGCTCCAGGGCGCGGCTGGCCTCGCGGTATGCAGCGGACAGCGGGTTGCCGAGACGGTCGTCGAAGCGGTGGTCGCCGATGAAGCTCGCCGAAACCGGGTTGAGCCGCAGATACTCCTCGAAGTAGCCGTCCGCTATGGTGGCGACAGTATCCCGCTGTATCGGGATGTGCGGCGACGGCGCATTGCCTGTTTCCAGGGGGGCTACGCATGCTGACAGGGTCAGTATGAACGCCGTGACCCAGGTCTTCGGAAATCTCATCGCGCCATTGTCCTACAGTGGCACGCGCGACGCACCACCGCAGGCTGCCGCCGTTCATCGACGACATCAATCGTTCAGAGACCGAGAGGGCCGCCGAAGCACGCAATAGAGGTTGAACGAGAAATACTCGCGCAGGGCGGGTATGCGCGCGATCGCGGCGAAGGCGCGCGCCATCGGTCGCTCGCCGCAGTTGACCTCGAGGGAGTCAGCCAGCAGTCCGCTGTCGCCAGAAATCGGCTGAGCGGGCGGTCGTAGAGTTTCCGACTGGCAAGGGAGCCGGCGGATGGTTATGCCCGCTGCCTGCTCAGCGCGACTGCCGGCGGAGCCGGTCGTAGAATAGCTCGCGAATGCCTGTTGCACCGCTTCCGCCGTTGTCCATCTACGTCCACCTGCCCTGGTGCGTGCGCAAGTGCCCGTATTGCGATTTCAACTCGCACGAGGCGCGCGGGCCGCTCGCCGAGGAGGCCTACGTCGCGGCGCTGCTCGCCGATCTCGATTCGGCATTGCGCGGCGTGCAGGGGCGCGAGTTACAGACGATTTTCATCGGTGGCGGTACCCCGAGCCTGTTTTCGGCCGACGCGATCGGCCGGTTGCTCGGCGGCGTGCGCGAGCGAATTGCCGTGGCGGCGGATGCGGAAGTCACGCTGGAGGCCAATCCGGGCACCGCCGAGGCGGACAAGTTCCGCGGCTTCCATGATGTCGGCGTGAACCGCCTCTCGATCGGCGTGCAGAGCTTCGACCCGCGACACCTGCGCGCGCTTGGGCGCATCCACGACGACTGCGAAGCCCGGCGTGCGGTCGAGCTGGCGTTGTCGACTTTCGACAACGTCAACCTGGATCTCATGTATGCGCTTCCGGGCCAGACGCCGGTGCAGGCGCGCGCCGATGCGGCGACGGCGGTGGCGATGGGTGTGCCGCACCTGTCGTTCTACCAGCTTACCATTGAGCCAAACACCGTTTTCTACAGCCAGCCGCCAGCGCTGCCCGACGAGGACGCGGCTGCCGCGATCGAGGCCGCGGTGCACGGGGAACTGGCGGCGCACGGCTATCGCCGCTACGAGGTTTCGGCCTGGAGCCGGCCCGGGCGCGAATGCCGGCACAATCTCAACTACTGGCGCTTCGGCGATTACCTCGGCATCGGCGCTGGCGCCCATGCCAAGATCACGTATCCCGATCGTATCGAGCGCGAAGCGCGCACGCGCGCGCCGGCCGATTACCTGCGGCGTGCCGTGACGGGCGATGCGGTGGCGGAGCGGCGCGTGTTGTCTAAGGCCGATGCCGCGTTCGAGTTCATGATGAACGCGTTGCGACTCGTCGATGGATTCGACGTGGCATTGTTCGAGAGCCGCACGCGACAGCCGTTGGTTGACGTGGATCTCGCATTGACTGCCGCGCTGCGCCGCGGGCTGCTGATTCGCGCGGGGGATCGCCTGGCGCCCACGCCGCTCGGCCTGGATTTTCTCAATGAGCTGACGGGACTCTTCCTGCCGGAGCCCGCGCATGGGCCGGGCGCGGCCGTGATGGGGCTGGTGCAGGATGCGGCCGCACGGGAAGCGCGCTGACAGCGCCGCCCGCAAGCTCAGCGCGGCTCTTTTTCCGGCTTGCCGTCCTTGTGGTTGTCGGGCTTGCCGCCATTATCGTTATCGGGTTTTCCGCCCACGCCCTTCGAGTCCGGCACGTTGCCCATGCATTGCTGCATGAAGCGCTGATGCTCTTCCGCCTTGAGGTCCTTGGCGCGTTCCTGGCAGCGCTTCTGGCGTTCTTGCGCCTCTTTGTTCGGGTTGCCCTTGTCGTCGCCGCGGATCCAGTTGCGATCGTGCTCGCGGTCACGCTCGTGCATGGGTTCGCGATGCGGGTCCTGCCTCGGCGCGCCGGCCGGTGGCGTGCCTTTTCCCGGGCTGTCCGGCCGGCCCTGCGCGAGAACGGCCGACGGGGCAAGAATTGCGATGCAGGCGAGGAGACCGAAACATTTTCTCATGGCTTCTCCTTGACCGGCTCTGCGTCGGGTGCAGAGGCTTCCCGATGCCGGGCCTAAAGGATGATGGCATGGCGTCGGAGACGGAAGCCGCAGGGGCTGGGGCATGCAGGATTTCGAAAAACTCGGTGTGTTCTATCTCGGCCGGCGTCTCGACCCCGCGACGGGAAATTTGACCGAGGAGCCGCTGCTGTATGACTCGCGGGACCTGACCACCCACGCGGTCATTGTCGGCATGACCGGCAGCGGCAAGACCGGCCTCGGCATCGGCCTGATCGAGGAAGCCGCCATCGATCGCGTCCCGGTGATCGCGATCGACCCGAAAGGCGATCTCGGCAATCTGCTGCTGGCGTTTCCGGAACTGAAGGGCGCGGACTTCGCCCCGTGGATCGACAAGCAGGCCGCGGCGCAGGCCGGCCAGTCGCCGGAGGCGTTTGCCGGCCAGCAGGCCGATACCTGGAAGAAGGGCCTCGCTGACTGGGGACAGGGGCCGGAGCGCATCGCGCGGTTGCGCGCGGCGGCGGATTTCGCCATCTACACGCCGGGCAGCGCCGCGGGGCTGCCGCTCTCGGTGCTGAAGGAGTTTGCGCCGGCGCCGGAGGCGCAGCGCAACGACCCCGACCTGTACCGCGACCGGCTGCAGGGCACGGCGACCGGACTGCTGGCGCTGCTCGGCATCGACGCCGATCCGCTCACCAGCCGCGAGCACATCCTGCTCAGCAATCTGCTCGACCAGGCCTGGCGGCTGGGCAAGGCGCTCGATATCGCGGCGCTGATCGGCCAGGTGCAGCGCCCGCCATTCAGCAGGCTCGGGGTGCTCGATCTCGAGAGCTTTTTCCCCGCAACCGAGCGCCAGGCGCTGGCGCTGCGCATCAACAACCTGCTTGCGGCGCCCGGGTTCGAAGCGTGGACGCAGGGCGCGCCGCTAGCGGCCGATAGCCTGCTGTATACGCCGTCCGGCCAGCCACGGGTCTCGATCGTCTCGATTGCGCACCTGAACGATGCCCAGCGCATGTTCGTGGTGACGCTGCTGCTGGCTGAGCTGATTGGCTGGATGCGCCGGCAGCCGGGAACGCCTTCGCTGCGCGCCGCGCTCTACATGGACGAGGTGTTCGGCTATATGCCACCGGTGGCGAACCCGCCGTCGAAGCTGCTGCTGCTGACGCTGCTGAAACAGGCGCGCGCCTTCGGGCTCGGCGTCGTGCTTTCCACCCAGAACCCCGTGGACCTCGATTACAAGGGGCTCGCCAACGCGGGCACCTGGTTCGTCGGCCGGCTGCAGACCGAGCGCGATAAGGCGCGCCTGCTCGAAGGGCTGCTCGGTGCCGCCGCTGGCTCGCACCTCGATGCGGCCGACCTCGAAAAGGCTCTCTCCGGGCTCGGCAAGCGGCAGTTCCTGATGCACAACGTAAATGACGAGCGGCCGGCTGTGTTTGCGACCCGCCAGGCGATGAGCTATCTCGCCGGACCGCTGACGCGCGAGCAGATCCGGATACTGATGGCCGGGCGGGTGCGACCTGAGTCGGCCGCGGTTGCGGCGGCGCCGCCCGGCGGACGAGTCGGTGCGAGACCGGTGCTCGCCGCCGGCGTGCGGCAGACGTTCCTGCCGGCCGCGCGCCTCCCACACCAGGGCGAACGGCTGGTCTACCAGCCACGGGTGCTGGCCGCTGTCGGGGCCGCTTACGTCAGCGCCGAACTCGGCATCAACGAGCGGCGGGACTTCGTGCTCGCGGCAAACCTGAACGAAGGCGCCGGCGGTGTGGACTGGGCAGGTGCCGAAGAGCTGGGCGTGAAGGCCGCCGACCTCGAAGCGGAACCCGAGCCCGATGCGGTATTCGGCGAACTGCCCCCGGCCCTGAGCGAGCCGGTCAGGTATCGCGAATGGGACAAGCAGCTGCGCCGCTGGCTCGGCGTGGAGCGCGCGCTCGTCCTGTACAAGAGCGCCACGCTGGGTGCGATCTCGCACGTCGGCGAAAGCGAGCGGGAGTTCCGCATCCGGCTGCAGCAACTCGGCAACGAGCGGCGCGATCTCGCCAAGGCGAAGCTGCAGCAAAAATACGCCGCCAGGCTCGATGCCCTGGCGGCGCGCGAGCTGCGCGCGGCGCAGGCGCGCGACCGGCAGGCCGAGCAGGCGCGCGATGCGAAGATCAGCGCCGCGGTGTCGGTCGGCACGGCCGTGCTCGGCGCGCTGTTCGGGCGCGCTCGCTCGCTGGGTTCGGCCTCCCGCGTTGGCACAGCCGTGCGACGCAGCGGCGCGATCGCGCGCGAGTCCGGTGACGTGCAGCGGGCCGAGGAGACGCTGGCGCAGGTGCAGGCGGACAAAGAGGCACTGCAGGCCGAGCTGCAGCGCGAGGTCGATGCACTCGACGCTGCGTACGATGCGCAGAGTGAGGCGCTGAAGGCACTGCCGGTGCGCCCGCGCGCCGGCGACATCGAGGTGCGCTTTCTCGGCGTGGGCTGGATTCCTTATATAGAAGATGCGGCCGGGCAGCCGCACCGGGTATGAGAGCGACGTGAGAGGCAGCCGAAATCGCGACTGGCGTCGCGCTCACCAGCGCGCCGCGGCGGCGCTCCTGCACCAACTCGAGGCGACCCGCCTCGAATACGGGCCCGGTTGGGCGCCGATCAAGCTGGAGCTGCTGCGGGCGCTTGCCAGGTGCTCGATGCAGTCGTCCGGCGCCGTGCGGCGGCTGCACGAACACCTTTGTTTTCTGCGCGCTTACCCGGACAACGAGGCGGTCCTCACGATGGTGCGGCGCCTGCTGCGTGGCTTCGCCCGGCGCACCGATGTCCGACGGCATCGCCGCGCGCTGATCGACTCCGGCATCGCCGGCACCGACATCCGCTATGCGTTTTTCTGGGCGACGGCACGGCGGCTCGCCGTGCGCTGGCCTGACCGGCTCGGCATCGATTGGGACCAGTTCAGCGATCGGGAGCGGTTTCTGGAAGCGCTGCCGGTACTGGTCGGCCCGGAGCAGGCGGCGCGGCTCGGGCGCAGCCTGCGGGGATTGCGCCGGGGGCTTGTACGGCTCGCCGGAGGTGCCGGCCGGGACGGTGCCTTCATCGTCCGCCGGGTCGCGGCCATGCCCGGCGACGACTTCCAGCGGGAGAAGTTCTTCGATGCCATCGAGCTGCCGCTGGTGCTGCGGGCGGGCCGCGACACGCCATCGCGCACCGCGGCGGAGTATCGGCACTCACCGGTGGTGTTTCGCCGCGAAGCGCCGGGGCGCGGGCGTCCTGACCTGCTGGCGGAACTTGCGCGCCCGCCGCGCGCCGTGCGCAAGGTCTCCGGCCGGGAAGGCCGGGTGTTGCTGGCGCTGGCGCAGGATGCGATGGCGACCCGCGCGCGCGACCTCGACGCGTTCGCCTACGGCGACGAGCGCGACGTGCGGCTCGTCGACGACGGCGAGGGCCTGCAGTGGATCGTGAACGGCATGCTGCCGGAGCGCCGGCCGAAGCGGAAGCAGACCTATGGATTTCTCGCCCTGCGTAATGGCGTGCCGGTCAGTTACCTCGATGCACACTTCTGGTCGAGGTCCGTGGATACCTCGTTCAACGTGTTCGAGGCGTTTCGCGGCGGCGAGTCCGCCTTCATCTTCGCGCGGCTGCTCGCGGCGTTTCGCTGCCTGTTCGGCACGCGGAGCTTCGCGCTCGCACCGTATCAGCTCGGCAGGGACAATGACGAGGCGCTCGAATCGGGCGCGTGGTGGTTCTACTACAAGCTCGGTTTCCGGCCGAAGAACCGTGCGATCCTCGCGCTGGCACAGTGGGAACTGGCACGGATGCGGGCGCAGCCTGGGCATCGCTCGTCGCAGCGCACGCTGGCCCGCCTGGCGGCCGATTACCTTTACCTCGAGACTGGCCGGTCCCGCGCACCGGACTGGGCGCGATTCAACGCGCGGAATCCGTCCTAGAAAATACGGCCCGCGCGCACGAAATTCTTGCGGTAGTAACCGTCCCGCAGGCTGCCGATGGACACGTTGCGGTGCGTGGCCGGCGCGTGCACGAAGCGGCCCTCCCCGACGTAGATGCCGACGTGTGAGTTGTCCCGGCTCTGGAAGAACAGCAGGTCGCCGGCGGTCAGCTCGTCAAGCCTCACCGGACGGCTGGCGCGCAGTTGCTCGCGCGAAGTGCGCGGCACGCTCACACCGGCCTTGCGATAGGCGTACTGTACCAGCCCGCTGCAGTCGAAGCCGTCGGGCGCCGCCCCGCCGTAGCGATACGGCACGCCGACCATCTGCAGCGCGGTGAACACAATGCGCGAACGAACCGGGTCGGGAGTCCCGCTGGCCGTTTCCGGCCCGGCTGGCCGATCGGGCAGGCGCGCCGTCTGGAAGCATCCGGCCAGCGTCAGCGCCAGCAGGCCGGCAGCCAGTCGCGACAGGCATGAAGCGAAACGCAGGCGCATCGTCCGTGACGCCACATCCCTTGGCCAGGACAGGCGCCATTCTAGCCGAGTAATGCGCCGCAGCGAACCGCTCCGGATCACGATTCGGGGTGAGAAGCCGCAGCGCGGCTGGATTCCGGCAGGCTCATCCCCTGAGCCACAGCGGCACCAGCATGGACGGTACCTCCCACAGGTAAACAAGCAAAAAAACCAGCGAGCTTGCCCGCCTTGATGGCGGGCTTTTTTTTTGCGCCTCGAGTGGTTGTATGCTGCGCGGCGACCTGCGGATCCCCCCGGGGGCGAGCGATGCTATATCGATCCCGACTGACTGCCAGCGTGCCGGTGTTATTGCTGGCCGCGTGCCAGCCCGCGACGCTGGAGCAGCAACCGCCTGCCGCTCCCATACCGCGCTCGCAGATGCCCGATCGCGCGCTCGGCAGCAGCGCTGACCCTTCGTCGAACGCGGTGGTCGCGGCCCCGCAACTGCTGCGGGTGTCCATTGCCGGCCAACCGTCGCTCGGCAGCGAGGCCGCCGCGGTGGTCGTCGTCGAGTTTATGGATTACGAGTGCCCGTACTGCCGCAGGTTCGCGAAGGGCACATTCGCGGAGCTGCGCAAGCGCTACGTCGATACCGGCCAGGTGCGCTGGGTCTCGCGCAACCTGCCGCTGCCAGCCCATCCGCGCGCGCGGCCAGCGGCGATCGCCGCGCGCTGCGCCGACGCGCAGGGCCGCTTCTGGGAAATGCACGACGCGCTGCTGACCGACTCGGGCAGCATGTCCGACGAGGAGTTGCGCGCCATTGCGCGGCGGATCGGCCTGAACGAGCTGCAGTTCAGCGAGTGCCTGCGCGCCGACGATCACGCGGACGCGCTGAAGGGGGATCTTGCCGCGGCGCGGGCCGCGCGTGTGCGCGCCACGCCGAGCTTCATCGTCGGTCGCGTCGACGGCGACTTCGTGCAGGGGCAGATGCTGGTCGGCGACGAGGGTACTGCCGCGTTCGATGCGGCGATCGCACGTCACCTTGATTGAGGGATCGTTGGAGCGGCTGGCTTGCGGGAACGGCCGGCTTGTGGGAGCGGCGCAAGCCGCGACCGGCATCAGGCTGACACCGCCGCGTCGAGAATCTTCACGTCGTAGCCTTCCGTGCGCAGCTCGCCGACGATCGTCTCCAGGTGCGAGCGGTCGCGCGTCTCGATGACGACGTCGAGCCAGGTGTCGCGCGCCGGCAGCGGCGTGAAGATGCGCTGGTGCTGCAGGTCGATGAAATTGCCTTCGTGTCGGCTGACCACGCTGGCGATGCGTGCGATCTGGCCCGGCACGTCCGAAATGGCGATGCGCAGCCGCGTGATGCGGCCCTCGCGCACCAGCTCGCGCATGAGAATGTCGGCGAGCAGTCGCGGGTCCATGTTGCCGCCGGAGAGCACCGTGCCGACGGTGCGCCCGCGGAACTTGTCCGGAAACGACAGAATTGCCGCGAGGCCCGCCGCTCCCGCGCCTTCCACCAGCGTCTTCTCGACGTTGAGCAGCAGGCTCACCGCCTGTTCCAGCGATGCCTCGGCTGCGAGCAGGACCTCGTCGACGAACTCACGCACCAGCGGCAGCGTCAGCTTGCCGATGGCGGCCACAGCGATGCCCTCGGCCAGCGTGTCTCCGCCAATCGGCCGCTCGGTGCCGTCGATGGCGCATTTCAGCGCAGGGTAGAGCGCGGCCTCGACGCCAATGACTTCGATGTCGGGTTTCAGCGCCTTGGCGGCGACCGCAATGCCACTGATCAGTCCGCCGCCGCCGACCGGCACGACCAGGCAGTCGAGCTCCGGCACCGACTCGAGCATTTCGAGGCCGACGGTGCCCTGGCCGGCGATGATCAGCGGATCGTCGTAGGGGTGGATGAAAGTCAGCGACTCCTGCTGCGCAAGCCGCGCGGCGAACGCCGCCGCTTCTTCGAGCGTGCGGCCCTCGAGCAGCACCCGCGCGCCGTGGCCTTCGGTGTGCTTGACCTTCACGAA
Organism: uncultured Chromatiaceae bacterium; assembly: GCA_964403135.1. GTDB lineage: Bacteria > Pseudomonadota > Gammaproteobacteria > Steroidobacterales > QUBU01. Next base: position 54,520 of record CAYOFE010000004.1, read on the forward strand.
CGGCGTGTTTCTCGGCATGACGATGGTTGCCGGAACGCCGAGCCGCTGTGCGTGGTAGGCCACACCCTGCGCATGGTTGCCGGCTGACATGGCGATCACGCCGCGCAAGCGCTCGTCCGCCGTCAGCGCCGAGAGCCGGTTGTAGGCGCCGCGCTCCTTGAAGGAAGCCGTGAACTGCAGGTTCTCGAATTTCAGCCACACCTTCGCGCCGGCGATCTGCGACAGGGTCACCGCGTGGCGCATGGGGGTGCGTTCGACCTGGCCCTCGAGGCGCCGGGCGGCGGCCTTGACGTCGGCCAGTGATATGGCGGGCGTGGCTGGCATCGGGGCATTGTAGCGAGCGCAGGCGGGCTCAGGGCCGGAAGCCAGGCCGCGTGAGCGGCGTAATGAGCATGCCCGGCAGGCCACGCCATTCGCGCTCCGTGAAGCCCTCCAGGCCGAGCGCGATCCCGGTCGGCTGCGGCCGCAGCCGGAACGAGCCAAACAGCCGGTCCCAGACCGAGAGCAGGCTCGCATAGTTCGAGTCCATTTCCGGCCGCCAGCGCGAGTGGTGCACGACGTGCATCCATGGCGTGACGATCAGCCAGCGCAGGCCGGCATCGAGCCGTCGCGGCATGGCGAGGTTGCCGTGATGAAAAAGGATCACCGGCAACGACAGCGCTTCATAGAGGAGTAACTGCGGCAGCGTCAGGCCGAGCAGCGGCAGCACCGCGAGCCGCGCCAAAAACGAGAGCCCGATCTCGACGGTGTGAAAGCGCACGCCGGTGGTCACGTCCATCTCCGCGTCGGCGTGGTGAATCGCGTGGAATCGCCACAGCAGCGACAGGCGATGGTTGGCACGATGCCACCAGTATTGCCAGCAGTCGAACAGCAGGATCGCCGCCAGCCATTCGGCCCATGCAGGCAGCGTTACGATATTCAGCAGCCCGAAATTGCGCGCCTCGGCCCAGGACGTGACACCGGCGATGGCAAAAGCGAGCCCCACACCCACAACCCCATTGAGGGCGGCGATACCGAGATTCGCCGCCGCGTGCGACAGCCGCCGGCGCCGGCCGGCGAACATCGGCGTTACGGACTCGATCGCCCAGAGCAGCGCGAGCAGCAGTCCCGCGATAATGTAGCGGCCCTGTTCGAGTGAGGCGGCGAGGCCAGCATCAGTTGCATCCATCGGTGGTATCGATGTGCCGCGAAATCCGGAGCGACCGGCGGGATGTTAGGCGCGCGCGATCCTGGTGCGCAATTCCAGCGCCGATGCCGATCTGGCCGCCGTCTTGACACCCCTTGGCGTGGGTCTATAGTCCGCCGCCTCATTGCGGAGGCCAGTGCGTGAAGACCAACGCTGACGATTCGCTTCCCCCCGCTGCCCGCGGCTACACCATGCCGGCGGAGTGGGCGCCGCACCAGTGCACCTGGCTGTCCTGGCCGCACAATCCTGACACCTGGCCGGGGCACCTCGCACCGGCCGAGCAGGCGCTCGCCGGCGCGGTGGCGGTGCTGAGCGAGACCGAGCTGGTGCGCATCAACGTGCTCGACGGCAACCACGAGCGGCATGTGGCGGGGTTGCTCGGGCCGGCGTCGCAGCGGGTGCGCTTCCACCACATCCCGACCAACGACGCCTGGTGCCGAGACCACGGGGCGATTTTCGTCACCCGGCAGGATCGCGAAGCGCCGCTGCTGGCCCTGAACTTCGGTTACAACGCGTGGGGCGGCAAGTACCCGCCGTTCGACCGGGATGACCGCGTGCCGCCACAGATGGCCGCGGCGGTCGGGGCGCCGAGCCTGACGGTGAACATGATCCTGGAGGGCGGCTCGATCGACGTGAACGGCGCAGGGACGCTGCTGACCACCGAGCAGTGCCTGCTCAATGCGAACCGCAACCCGCAGTTGTCGCGGGAGGGCATCGAGGAGCTGCTGCGCGACCATCTCGGGGTGCGGCAGATCCTGTGGCTCGGGGAGGGCATCGTCGGCGACGACACCGACGGGCACGTGGACGACCTGACCCGGTTCGTCGCCGAGGACACGGTGGTGACCGTCGTCGAGCCGAACCCGTACGACGAGAACCACCTGGCGCTGGAGGAGAACCGCGAGCGGCTGCAGGAGATGCGCCTGCCGGACGGCCGGCCGCTGCGCATCGTGCCGCTGCCGATGCCCGAGCCGATGTACCTCGGCGAGCAACGCCTGCCGGCCAGCTACGCGAATTTCTACATCGGCAATCGCGTGGTGCTGCTGCCGGTGTTCGGCTGTCGGCAGGACGAGGAGGTGATTGCCACGCTTGCCGCGTGCTTCCCGGGCCGGCGGGTGGTGCCGGTGAATTGCCGCGACATCGTGGTGGGACTCGGCACGATGCACTGCCTGACGCAGCAGGTGCCGGCGGTTTGACGCCGGTCCCGCGTCGGCGATGAGCGACAGCGCCAGCGGCCTTACGGCGAAGCGCTGCTCGCGTTGACTGGGTGTCGCGCTCCTTCGCGCAGTCCCGTTTGCCCTGCCGGCTTGCCCTG
>CAYOFE010000005.1:0-53978 GCA_964403135.1 uncultured Chromatiaceae bacterium
TACCCCTTGGACAGCACCCGGCATGAAAAGTTACTTACGGAACGTCACACTAGGTCCGCAGCACTATTTGCCCTGCCCCGGCGGGTGGCGCAGAATACGCCGGCTCGCAATCAGATCTTTGCCGACACACCGACAACGATGACGTCATCCGCCGAGGTGCTGACCCAGCCGTCAGCGGCCACCACGCCCGTCGTGTACGAGCAGCCGCTTGCCGAGCGTATGCGCACGTTCCTGCGCGTGGAGTCGCTCTACCAGCAGTTCCTGTTCCATGCTGCGGAAACCTCGCCCTGGGGCAGCCGCGCCACCGTTGCCGCGATGCTCGATGTCATCACCATCCTGAACCGTGGTGACGTGCGTAACGACGTGCTGAAGGAGCTCGGCGGGCAGCAGGATGTCTTCAGCCGCTACCGCAACCTCCCCTCGGTCGACGAGAACCGCCTGAAGAGCGTGTTGCGCAACCTGGAGGGGCTGCACCAGCAGGTGGTGGCCATCGGCTCTCAGTACCTGCAGCCGCTGCGCGACAACGAGTTCCTCACGGCCGTCCGCCATCGCAGTGCGATCCCGGGGGGGGCTTGCGAATTCGACCTACCCGAGTACAGCCACTGGCTGCGCCGTCCGGCCGAGCAGCGTGCTGCCGATATCCAAAGGTGGGCCTCGACCATCCGCCCGCTTTGCGATGCGGTGGCGGAACTGCTGTGGCTGGTGCGCGAAAGCACACCGGCAACCCAGCAGGTGGCCGTCAACGGCGTTTTCCATCACGTGCTGAGCAAGGAAGGCACGGCGGGATTGCTGCGCGTAACGCTGCCCGCGGGCACCACGCTCTATCCGGAAATCAGCGGCAGTCATCACCGCTTTACGATGCGCTTCATGCAGTGGCCGGACACCTGTAACCGCCCGACGCAAATCACGCGCGACGTGCGGTTCATGCTGACGATCTGCTGACTTCGCGGCCAGTATTCTCTGGCAGGCGGCCTTTCGGCAATGCCTGGGCTGCGCGAATCTACCGGCGCCGGGCGAGCAGCGCCTCGACGATAGGCAGATCGGCCGGCAGCAGGCCAACCGACATCAACTGCTCGACCCGCTCCCATCGCAGCGGCTGGCCTTCCAGGGCGCGTGGTGCGCCGCGGAACTCCGTGATGCGCCAGACGTCGAGCAGCACGGTCCGCTCCGGGTAGGCGTGCCGGTAGGCGACGAATGGCTCGGCTGCGACGACGTCGATGCCGACCTCTTCGTGTAGTTCGCGGCGCAGGGCCGTCCGCACATCTTCCCCGGCGTGCACCTTACCGCCCGGAAACTCCCAGCCGCCGGCCATGTGGCTGCCCGGCGGACGCCGGGCAATCAGCACGCGACCGGTACCGTCCTCGATGATGCCGGCCGCGACGTGCAGTTCAACGTGATCGGTTGCGGCCATGGCCACGCCGCCTGCTCACTCGATGCGACCATGGCAGTGCTTGAATTTCTTTCCCGATCCGCACGGACAAGGCTCATTGCGGCCGATTTTGCGATCGCTGCGCACCACGGGAGCGGGCGTGGCGGCCGGGCCCGGTCCCGGCCGCGGCATAAGTACAGGCCGTCCCTGTGCCGATTGGGCCGGTGGCGCAGACCCCTGTGGCGGCGGAGGCGCGATGGCCGAACCCGCTTCCGCATGAGTGAACTGCATGCGGGTCTCGTCGGGGCGGTTGCTTTCCTCGACCGCCTCAACGTCTTCCTGGCCACGCAACCGGGCTTTGGCGAGTATCGAAATGGTCTGGTGCTTCACCAGGTCCAGCATCTGGCTGAACATGTTGAACGCCTCGTTCTTGTACTCGCGCTTTGGGTCCTTCTGCGCGTAGCCGCGCAGGTGGATACCCTGCCGCAGGTAATCCATCGCTGCCAGGTGCTCCTTCCAGTGCAAATCGAGCTGCTGCAACAGGACCGCTTTCTCGATCTGCCGCATGATCGGCGCGCCAACCAGCGCTACCTTGTCCTCGTACGCAGCGCGCAGCTCCGCGACCACGCGGGCGCGAAGCTGATTCTCTTCAAGCTTGGCATCCTGCTCGATCCATTGCCGCAGCGGAAGAACCATGCCGAAGTCCTTTTCGATGGCCTGCTCGAGCCCGGCCACGTCCCACTGCTCCTCGATGCTGCCGCGCGGAATGTACGCGTCAACGAGCATGTTAACGACTTCTTCGCGCATGCCGTTGATTGCGTCGAGCACGTCCTCATCGGCCATCAGCTCATTGCGCTGCTGGTAGACCACCTTGCGCTGTTCGTTGGCGACGTCGTCGTATTCGAGTAGGTTCTTGCGCGCGTCGAAGTTGTGCGCCTCGACTTTACGCTGCGCCCGCTCGATCTGCCGCGTGAGCATCTTGCTCTCGATCACCTCGCCCTCGCGCATGCCGACCCGCGACAGCAGCGCCTTGGTGCGCTGTGGATCGCCGAAGATGCGCATCAGGTTGTCCTCCATCGACAGGTAGAACCGGCTCGAGCCCGGATCGCCCTGCCGTCCGGAACGGCCGCGCAGCTGATTGTCGATGCGCCGCGACTCGTGCCGTTCGGTTCCGATGATGTGCAGGCCGCCAGCCGCAATGACCTGATCGTGGCGTTGCTGCCATTCGGCGCGGTGGCGAGCCTTGTCCTCGTCTGTGGCATCGGGACCGAGCGTGGCCAGTTCCGACTCGACATTTCCGCCAAGGACGATGTCCGTGCCACGACCTGCCATGTTGGTGGCGATGGTAATCGCGCCAGGCCGCCCCGCCTCGGCAACGATGTGGGCCTCGCGCTCGTGCTGCTTGGCATTCAACACCTGGTGCGGGATGCCCTCTTTCTGCAACAGGCCCGAGAGGTACTCCGAGGTCTCGATGGACGTCGTGCCGACCAGGACAGGCTGCTGGCGAGCGCGGCAATCGCGGATGTCCTCGATGATGGCCGCGAACTTGTCCTTCTGCGTCAGGTACACGAGGTCCGGTTTGTCGACGCGGATCATCTTGCGATGGGTCGGGATGACCACCACTTCCAGACCGTAGATCTGCTGGAACTCGTACGCCTCGGTGTCCGCCGTGCCGGTCATGCCGGCCAGCGTCTTGTACATGCGGAAGTAGTTCTGGAAGGTAATGGACGCGACGGTCTGGTTCTCCTCCTTGACCGCTACGCCTTCCTTTGCCTCGATCGCCTGGTGCAGGCCGTCGGACCAGCGCCGACCCGGCATCGTGCGCCCGGTGAACTCGTCGACGATGACGATCTCGCCACCTTTGACGATGTACTCGACGTCGCGGCGATACAGGGCGTGAGCCCGCAGCGCAGCTGTCAGGTGGTGCATCAACCGGATGTTGCCGGCGTCGTACAGGCTCTCGCTTTCACTCAACAGGCCCTCGCGAATCATGAGCTGCTCGACGTGCTCGTGACCAGCCTCCGTCAGATAGGCCTGCTTGGTCTTCTCGTCTACCGTGTAGTCGCCCGGCCCGTCCTCCTCTTTCTGCAGCGTAAGCTTCGGCACCAGGCGATTGATGCGCACGTAAAGCTCGCTGCTCTCTTCCGATGGGCCGGAGATGATCAGCGGCGTGCGCGCCTCGTCGATCAGGATCGAGTCCACTTCGTCGACAAGGCCGTAGGCAAGACCGCGCTGCATCTGGTCTTCGCGGCGAAACGCAAGGTTGTCACGCAGATAGTCGAAGCCAAACTCGTTGTTGGTGCCGTAGGTAATGTCCGCCGCGTAGGCGAGGCGCTTCTCCTCGTGGGTCTGGCCGCTGCGGATCACGCCGACCGTCATGCCGAGGAACTGGTAGATGGGACCCATCCAGCCTGCGTCGCGAGCCGCGAGGTACTCGTTCACGGTAACGATGTGCACACCGTTGCCGGTCAGCGCGTTCAGATAGGCGGGCAACGTAGCGACCAGGGTCTTGCCCTCACCGGTGCGCATTTCGGCGATCTTGCCGTCGTGCAGAACCATGCCGCCGATGAGCTGCACGTCGAAATGCCGCAGGCCGAGCGTGCGCCGCGAAGCTTCTCGCACCACTGCAAACGCCTCCGGCAGCAGGTCGGCAAGCGCAACTCCGGACTTCAGCCGCGCGCGAAACTCGGCGGTCTTGGCGCGTAGCGCTTCGTCGGAGAGGCTTTGCAAGCCTGCTTCCAGTTCATTGATGCGGGCCGCCACGGTGCGGTAGCGCCGCAGCAGGCGCTCATTCCGACTGCCAAAAATTTTCGTCAGGAAATTGACCAAAATCGATTCTCCCGCCGTCCCGGAATTACGGCACCCTGCGCCCGGGCCAGGCAGCGGACGTAATCAACGGTGACAGAGCGCGCGCACGGCTCCGGTGAAAACCGGTATTGTAAAGTGAACGGACCCCGGGAAACGAGGCCGGGCCGTCAGGTCGGCTGGCGTATGAACCGTCGCGGATCGACGGGGCGACCGCCCTGCCAGACCTCGAAATGCAGATTCGGCCCGGTCGCGCGCCCGCTCGAACCCATCAGCGCAATGGTCTGGCCGGGTTCGACGTTATCGCCCAGCATAACGAGATTTTTCGCGTTATGCGCGTAGCGCGTGACATAGCCGTCGGTGTGGGTGATCTCCACCATGCGCCCGTAGCCGGGCCGTGGGCCGGACCATGTCACGATACCCTTGGCGACGGCCAGGACCTCGGTGCCGCTGCGCGCGGCAAAATCCACACCGCGATGGTAGTGGCTCCTGCCTGTAAATGGATCGGTGCGCCGGCCGAAATAACTCGATACGTAGCCGGAACGCACCGGTCGACCGCGGGGCCGGGCGTCCTCACGCAATTTGCGGTTGACCATCAGATCGGCGAGCACGCCGAGTTGCTGTTCCTGTCTGTCGAGGATCTCGCCCAGTGCATCGATCTCGGCCGCTAATCCGGAGATTGGCATGGACTGCGGTTCGTCGATCTCAGCGGGACCGCCGATACCCGGCGGCGCACTGAAATCGAACTCGCCGTTGTCCAGGCCTGCCATTTCGGTCAATCGTCCGCCGAGGGCGTTCAGTCGAATCACGCTGGCGTTCAACTCACCGAGCCGGATTGCCAGCGCGTCGATCTGATGCTGGGCCGAGGGACTCGGGCCTTTGGCGGTTGATGCTGCGTGGGCAACAGTCGCGGTAGCGGAGCCGGCGGCGCCATAGCCGAGCGCGAAACTGCCCACGAGCAGGCCGAGCAGCAACGCCGCGCCGCACGCCAATCGAGCCGACGACAACGACAAGTGTCGCGTAGCGACATTGCTACGGCAGAGCAGTATCAGGTTCATGACGCCCGTCCTGCAAGTGGCCATATCGCTTCCTTCTTGTTATGGGTGACAGACGTTGCCGATCGACGTTCTGGCGTCGATGATTCGTTGCCAATCGGCGCGGTTCCGCAGCACGCCCGCGGTTCTGGCAACCCCGCTATCATAGGAAAGCTCCTGTAGACCGGTGGCTTTGCGTCCCCGCCTTTCGGCGGGTTTGCCCTTAACGGGTCGAACTATGCCCAACTCTCTGAACCAGCACAAGAAACGGGCGTCACATTCCCGCTGGGCCACCTGAAAAAACATGAAAAATAAGGAACTTAAGCGCCTGTCCGAGCTGATCTGCGCGGCGGGAAGCCCCCTGCAGGAGCTGGCGCGACAGGCAGCCGAGCGCACGGATCTTTGCGCCTGCCTGCGCGCAGCACTGCCAGCGGATATGGCAAGCCACCTGCTCGGCGCGAACGTCCACCCCGATGGCGCGCTGGTGGTGCTGACCGACAGCCCGGCTTGGGCTGCCCGACTGCGTTTCGAGGCCGAGCAGCTACTGATGCACGGTCAGGCACTGTATCCGCAGGTCATGCGGGTACGGATCCGGGTTGCCGGACCGGCTGACAGCGCGGGGGGCTGAGAAGGAAGTCCGGAGCGGCCGGCCGATCAGCTGGCGGCTGCCGGCGCAAGAAAGCTGATGGGCGCCTTGGCCGGGCTTTCGAATGTCATCGTGTCCCAGGCGGCCGGTGCCGCCCGCAGCGCGCGCAACAGTTTGTTGTTCAGTGCGTGCCCGGACTTATAGCCAGTGTATTCGCCGATCAGCGGGTGCCCCAGCAAATACAGGTCGCCAATGGCATCGAGGATCTTGTGTTTGACGAACTCGTCCTCGAAGCGCAAACCGTCTTCATTCAACACCCGGAACTCGTCGAGAACGATGGCATTGCCCATGTTGCCGCCGAGGGTAAGGTTCTTCGCGCGCAGCGCTTCGATTTCGCGCATGAAGCCGAAAGTGCGGGCGCGGCTGACTTCCTTCAGGAATGCCGTGGACGAAAAATCCACGGTAGCTTCCTGGGAGTGCCGTCGGAATACAGGGTGGTCGAAGTCGATGCGGAAATTTACCCGGAAGCCGGCGTACGGCCGGAATTCGGCCCACTTGCCGTCTTCTTCGACACGAATATTCTGTTTGATGCGAATGAACCGCTTCGGCGCATTCTGTTCGGCCACGCCGGCCGATTGCAGCAGGAACACGAACGGCGCCGCGCTGCCGTCCATGATCGGTACCTCCGGCGCGGTAAGATCGACAAAAGCATTGTCGATACCCAGCCCGGCCATAGCCGCCAACAAGTGCTCGACCGTTGCGACGCGCACCTCGCCCCTGACCAGGGTCGTGCCGAGCATGGTTTCGCCCACGCTGAGCGCATCGGCGGGCACATCCGCCGGGGGCTCCAGGTCGAGGCGGCGAAAGACGATGCCGGTGTTCTCCGCCGCCGGCCGCAGGGTCATGTAAACCTTGCGCCCGGTATGCAGCCCAATACCGGTAGCACGGATAGCGGTCTTCAGCGTGCGTTGTCTGAGCATGGTGAATCTCTGCCGGAAACGGTGGGTGGGTCGAATCGGCGCCAAGGTGTTGCGGTGGCGCAACGAATCGACGTTCTAAACTTCCCTGTGTTCGCGACTCAAGCTGAAAGTCGTCACTAACTATCTGAAAAATAAGAAATCAGGTAGAAAGTGGTGCACCAGCCCCGAGCTGTGAGCAGACATTATCACACCTGACAAAAACGCTGCAACGAGGGGAGCCGCACGAACCGGCCGTGGCCGCTCCCCTCGCCGCCCGCAGTCAGTCCGCCTGGCGCCTCAGAAAGGCTGGAATATCCAGCAACTCGAAGTTCGCCTCGGCCGGAGCCGTCGCCTCGGCCGCCGGTTGGCGGCGACGCACCGCCGGTGCTTCATAGACCCCGTAATTCGGCTGCGCCTCGCTTGGTTGCCCTACCGCTGCCTGGCGCACCAGTCGAATCGGCGTCGGCTCGACCTGGCGCAGCGGCTGTCCTAATCCGGTGGCCACTACCGTTACCCGGATGGTGTTGGTCATGTCCGGATCGATGACCGTGCCGATCACCACCGTGGCGTCGTCCGAGGCGCACTGCTTGACCGTTTCGCCAACCTGGTGGAACTCGCCGATCGACAGATCCATGCCGGCGGTGACGTTCACCAGGATGCCGCGGGCTCCCGAGAGATTGACTTCCTCGAGCAACGGGCTGGAGATCGCCGCTTCGGCGGCCTCGCGCGCGCGATCCTCACCACTCGCCGAACCCGACCCCATCATCGCCATGCCCATTTCCGCCATCACCGTGCGCACATCGGCGAAATCGACATTGATAAGGCCCGGGCGTGTGATCAGCTCCGCTATACCCTGAACAGCGCCTTGCAGCACCTCGTTGGCGGCGCGGAACGCATCGAGCAACGTCGTCTGTGGCCCGAGCACCGACAGCAGCTTCTCGTTCGGAATGGTGATCAGCGAATCCACGTACTTGGCGAGATCGCCGATGCCCTGTTCCGCAGTCACCATCCGCTTGCGACCCTCCATCTTGAACGGCTTGGTGACCACCGCCACCGTCAGGATCCCGAGTTCCTTCGCGACCTGCGCCACGACGGGTGCAGCCCCGGTGCCGGTGCCGCCGCCGAGGCCAGCCGTGATGAACAACATATCGGCGCCCTCGATAACCTCGACAAGGCGGTCACGGTCCTCCATGGCGGCCTGCCGGCCCACGTCCGGATCGGCGCCGGCGCCGAGACCCTTGGTGATATTGCAGCCGATCTGCAGGGCCGTGCGCACATTGGAGCCGCGCAAGGCCTGCGCATCGGTGTTGGCGCAGATGAACTCGGCGCCCTCGATGCCGCAACTGGCCATGTGCTTAACGGCGTTGCCGCCGCCGCCCCCGACCCCGATGACCTTTATGACCGCACTCTGACTGGTCGTATCAAGTAGTTCGAACATTTCCGCTACTCCTCCACATCACGCAACAACAACGCACCCTGGGGCCCCTGCATGGGCGACCCCTTTAGAAATTTCCCTGGAACCAGGATCTCATCCGCTGCCACACGTCGCGCAACCCGCCGCCGACCGGACTTTCGGCAACGTCGCGGCCGGCACGATCGCGTGCGAACAGCAGTAGCCCGACGCCGGTGGCGTGAATCGGGTTGCGCACCACGTCGCCGAGCCCGCGCACATGCTGAGGAACACCGAGGCGTACCGGCATGTGGAACACTTCCTCGGCCAGTTCAACTGCGCCTTCCATCTTTGCGCTGCCGCCGGTCAGGACCACGCCGGCCGCAACCATGTCCTCGAAGCCGCTGCGCCGGAGTTCATCGCGTATAAGGCCGAAAAGCTCCTCGTAGCGGGGCTCCACGACTTCGGCCAGTGTCTGGCGCGCGAGGCGGCGCGGCGGTCGATCGCCAACGCTCGGTACCTCAATAGTCTCGTCCATCGCCGCAAGCTGCGACAAGGCGCAGGCATACTTGACCTTGATCTCCTCGGCAAATTGCGTCGGTGTGCGCAGCGACATGGCGATGTCGTTGGTCACCTGGTCACCTGCAATGGGAATCACGGCCGTGTGCCGGATCGCGCCAGCATTGAACACGGCGATGTCAGTCGTGCCGCCACCGATATCGACGAGACACACGCCCAGTTCCTTCTCGTCCTCCGCTAGCACGGCGTAGCTGGAGGCGAGCTGTTCGAGCACGATCTCTTCGACCTCGAGGCCGCAGCGCTGCACGCACTTGACGATATTCTGCGCGGCGCTGGCAGCACCGGTCACCATATGCACGCGCGCCTCGAGGCGCACGCCGGACATGCCGATTGGCTCGCGGATGCCCTCCTGGCCGTCGATGATGTACTCCTGCGGCAGGACATGGAGGATCTTCTGATCCGCCGGGATGGCTACTGCGCGCGCCGCATCGATGACCCGGTCGACGTCACTACGCGCCACCTCGCGATCGCGGATGGCGACGATACCGTGGGAATTGAGGCTGCGCACATGGCTGCCAGCAATGCCGGTATAGACGGCGTGGATCTCGCACCCGGCCATCAGCTCGGCTTCTTCCACCGCGCGCTGTATCGAATTGACGGTCGACTCGATGTTGACCACCACGCCCTTTTTCAGGCCGCGGGAGGGGTGCATGCCAAATCCGATCACTTCCACCGAACCTTCGTCCTGCAGCTCGCCGACGATGGCGACGACCTTGGACGTGCCAATGTCCAGGCCGACGAGAATCCTCTGCTCGGTCTTTCTAGGCATTCGGGCCCGGCTCCTCCATGGTCGTTCCCTGCATGGCCTGTTGCTGTTTCCAGCCGATGGCAAAGCCGTTCGGGTAGCGCATGTCCACGTAGGCCACGTCAGCCGACATCTGCGGCAGCACACCATCGAGGATCTGCAGGAAACGCCCGATGCGCTGTTCGACCCCGTTGGCGCCGAGCCGCACCTCCACGCCGCTGTTCAGCCGCAATGTCCAGGCACCGCGCGCATCGAGCGTCAGGGCCACCGCTGCCATGCCACGGTGCGCGAGTTGTTCCTGCACCTTGAAAAAGCGGCTGGTAACCAGCGCCTCGGAACCGGTCGGGCCTCTGAGTCTCGGCAGCTCAGCCGGCACATGGTCAGCCTGCGGCAGGAACAGCTCGCCCGCCGCATTGAGCAGCCCCTGCTCGCCCCAGCAGGCCACCGGAGTCTCCTCGGTGACGTTCACGACCAGCGTGCCGGGCCAACGGCGCCGCACATCGGCCTCGGCAACCCAGGGCATCGCTCGCAGCGCCGCACGCACCGCGGTCAGGTCGGTATGGAGAAAACCAGCCCGCGCGTATGGCTCCACCAGTGCCTCCATCTGCCGCGCCGATACGCGTTGGAAGCTGCCATTGATCACCAGCGTGTCGATCGGCCGGTTGAGCAGCCCTGCCACACCGAGATAAATGCCGGCCACGCTGCCGATGACGGCCACCGGGATGACGATCCGCGACCAGTTGATGCCCGGCAGCCGCAGCAGCGGTGCGCGCGACGGGCGCTTGCGGTTTTGCCTACGCCACATCCGGATGTCCTCCATGGGCGGGTGTCAGGCTTGTCTCGAGGATGCGCCAGACCAGTTCATCGAACCCTATGCCGGCGGCTGCGGCAGCCATCGGCACCAGGCTGTGACTGGTCATGCCCGGAATGGTATTGATCTCGAGGATCATCGGCTCGCCGTCGGCGCCAACCATGAAATCCACGCGGCCCCAGCCGCTGGCACCAACCGCATCGAACGCCGCCAGCGCCAGTTCGGCAATGCGCCGCTCGTCGGCGGGCGGCAGGCCACAGGGGCAGTGGTAACGGGTATCGTCGCTGAAATATTTGGCCTGGTAGTCGTAGAAGATGCTCTTGGCTTCGATTCGGATCAGCGGCAGGGCCTCGCCCTGCAGGATTGCGGCGGTGTACTCATCCCCGGTAATCCAGCGTTCGGCGAAAACCTCCCCGTCGTGACGCGCCGCAGAAGCCACGGCAAGGGGCAGGTCCTCGGCGCGCTCGACCTTGGTCATGCCGATGCTCGAGCCTTCACAGGCGGGCTTGACGATCAGAGGCAACCCGAGATCGCGCAGAATACCGCTCGTGTCAGCCGCCGGGCCGAGTACCCGGTACGGCGGTGACGGCAGCCCCACGCCGGCCAGCAGGCGCTTGGTGCGCAGCTTGTCCATGCTGATCGCCGAGCCGAGCACACCGCTGCCCGTGTACGGAATGCCGAGGCAGCTCAATAACCCCTGCATGGTGCCGTCTTCGCCCCCTCGCCCATGCAGCGCGAGCCAGACCCGATCAAACCCGCCCTCCTGCAGCGCCGCCGGGAAGTTCGCGGCCGGATCCACCTTGTGAGCATCGACGCCCCGCCGGCGCAGCGCGCCATACACTGCCTCGCCGGTGAGCAGCGAGATTTCGCGCTCTGATGAGCGCCCGCCCATCAGCACCGCGACCTTGCCGAAGGCGGCCGGATTCGCGATGCGCGTGGCCTGGCCGGGGTTCATGGTGCAGGCTCCGCCGATTCGCCCAAGATATGCACCTCTGGCACCAGCCGCACGCCGTGCTGCTCGTAGACTGCCGCCTGCACCCGCTGGATCAGGGCTTCGATGTCGGCCGCGGTTGCGCCACCGGTATTGATAATGAAATTGGCGTGCTTCTCTGACACCTTCGCACCGCCGATGCGCAGCCCCTTCAGGCCTGCGGCCTCGATCAGCCGTCCGGCAAAGTCGCCCGGCGGGTTGCGAAATACCGAGCCGCAGCTCGGCAGGCCCACCGGCTGCTTTACGCGGCGCTCGCGGATCATGTTGCGCACGCCATCCAGGCTGGTGGGCTGCGACGGGTCGAAACGGAAGCGGCCGGTAAGGAACCATTCACCAGGCGCGCCGCGCACCTCGCGGTAGCCGACCTGGAAGTCGCGCGGGGTTCGTGTCTCGATGGTGCCCCGGCGCGTCAGTACATCCACCTCCTGCACGTGATCCCAGGTCTCGCCGCCGAACGCACCGGCATTCATCGCCAGGGCGCCACCGACGGTGCCGGGGATGCCGGCGAAGAAGGCGGCCGGCCCGATGCGCCAGCGGGCACATTGCCGGGCCAGCACGGTGCAGGGCACGCCGACTTCGGCTTCCACGACGCCATCACCCAGGTTGCGCAGGTGCTCGAGCGTGCCCGCCGTGCAGATCACGGCGCCGCGAATGCCGCCGTCGCGCACCAGCAGATTGCTGCCGAGCCCGACCCAGTGCACGGGCATGTCGGGGTCCAGCCCCACCATGAACTCGATGAGGTCGCCGCGTGAACGCGGCCGGAAATACACATCGGCCGGGCCACCGACGCGCCACGAGGTATGGCGCGCCATCGGCTCGTCACGCAGCAGCCGGGGTCGCTCGCGTACCGCCACTGCAACTCCCTTCATGAAGTCCGCCTCAGGCCGGCGCGCCGCCCGATCGCGGCAGGCAGCTTGTGTGCCGCGGCACCGATATCGCCCGCGCCGAGCGTAAGTACGACATCCTGATCCTGCACGACGCCGGCCAGCAGCTTCGGCAGCCGGTCGAGTCGCGGTACCCACACCGGTTCGACGATGCCGCGACTGCGCACGGCGCGGCAGATCGCCCGCCCATCGGCACCGGCGATGGGATCTTCGCCTGCGGCATACACCTCGGTGATCAGCAACCGGTCGGCTGCCGAAAGCACGTCGGCGAAATCGTCCAGAAGATCCCGCGTGCGTGTGTAGCGGTGCGGCTGGAACGCGACCACCAGCCGCCGGCCGGGCCAGGCATCGCGCGCCGCGCGCATGGTGGCCGCGATCTCCGTCGGGTGGTGGCCGTAGTCATCGACGAACAGCACGCGCCCGGCCTCGGTCTCGACCTCGCCGAGCACCTGCAGTCGCCGATCGATACCCTGGAATTCGGCCAGCGCCTTCTGCACAGCTCGGTCCTCAATTTCCAGTTCCTGCGCCACCGCAATCGCAGCCAACGCATTCAGCACGTTGTGCTGACCTGGCAGGGCCAGCGTGATGTCGAGTGGCTGCGGCATTCCGGTGCGCAGCACCTGGAATCGCGAGCTGAGCCCGGCCGGTTCGACATTGACCGCGCGCACATCGGCGCTCGCGCTGAAGCCATAGGTCAGGATCGGCCGTTGCACAGCCGGCAGAATCTTGGTTACCCCCGGATCTTCGAGGCACAGCAGCGCGAGCCCGTAGAACGGCAGGTTATGCAGGAATTCCACGAACGTCTGCCGCAGCCTCTCGATGTCGCCCCCGTAGGTGCCAAGGTGATCGGTATCGATGTTGGTCACCACGGCAATCATCGGCTGCAGGTGTATGAACGAGGCGTCGCTCTCGTCGGCCTCCGCCACCAGATACTGGCCGGCACCCAGCCGCCCATTGGTATCGGCGCTTTTCAGGCGCCCGCCGATGACGAAGGTCGGGTCTTCGCCCGCCTCGGCCAGCACACTGGCCACGAGGCTGGTGGTCGTGGTCTTGCCGTGGCTGCCGGAGACAGCGATGGCGTAACGGAAACGCATCAGCTCGGCAAGCATCTCGGCGCGTCGTACCACCGGCTTGCGCCGGGCGCGCGCTTCAGCGACCTCGGGGTTCGCCGGATCGATCGCCGTGGAGACGACGACTACATCGGCCGCACCGACATTCCCGGCACCGTGGCCGACGAAGATCTTCGCGCCCAGCCGGGCCAGCCGTTGCGTGATCGCCGACTCCTTCAGGTCCGAGCCTTGCACCTCATAGCCGAGATTCAGCAATACCTCGGCTATGCCGCCCATGCCGACTCCGCCGATGCCGACCAGATGAATGCGGTGGATTCTGCGCATACGGTCCTTCATGCGGCAGCCCCTGCGATCAGACAAAGCTCAGCCAGGTCCTCGGTGGCACGCGGCCGCGCGATGGAACGAGCGCGTACAGCGCGCTCGACCACGAGATTGCGATCGCCGGCGGCGCGGGAGATCTCGGCCGCCAGACGCTGCGCGGTAAGTTGCGATTGGTCAATCAACACGGCTGCGCCGGCGCCGACGAGATACCCGGCATTGTGCCTCTGATGATCATCCACCGCCCCTGGAAACGGCACCAGCACGGCCGACAGTCCCGCAGCGGCCAGTTCCGAAATGGTGAGCGCCCCGGCGCGGCAGATCGCCATGTCGGCCCAGGCATAGGCTGCGGCCATGTCGTCGATGAAGGGCTCGGCACGCGCCGTTACCCCTGCCTGTGCATAGCACTGTCGCGCCACCTCGATCGTCGCCGGTCCGGCCTGGTGCCAGATCTCCGGGCGCTGCTCGTCGGCGAGCAGTGCCACCGCCTGCGGCACAACCTCGTTCAGCACGCGCGCGCCCTGGCTGCCGCCGAGCACCAGCAGCCGCAGCCGGCCGCTGCGACCCGCCAGCCGCGCGCGCGGGTCGGGCAAGGCGACGATTTCGTCGCGCACCGGGTTACCGATCAGGCGCGTTTTCACGCGGCTGGAAAAACTGCCCGGGAAGGCTTCGAGCACTTCCCGGGCGATTCCAGCCAGAAGACGATTGGTCAACCCTGCAATTGCGTTCTGCTCGTGAATGATCAGCGGGCGGCCGAGCAACCAGGCGGCAATGCCGCCGGGTCCCGATGCGAACCCGCCCATGCCCAGCACTGCCCGCGGCTTGAGGCGACGCAGGATGCCTATCGCATCGATAACCGCCGATGCGAGCTGCAGCGGCGCCAACACCCAGGCCAGAAGGCCCTTGCGGCGCAGCCCGCTGATTCGAACCGTTTCGAGCGCGATGCCCTCGCGCGGCACGATGCGCGACTCCATACCATGCTGCGTGCCGAGCCATACGACCGGTTGATTGCGCCGGCGCAGTGCGCGGGCGACCGCAAGCGCGGGGAAGATGTGGCCGCCGGTGCCGCCCGCCATGATCAGCACGGGTGCGGTACTCATGTCGGCAACCTCGCGCCGATGGATGCGCGCCGCCGGGACGCGCCATTCGCCTGCCGGCTCTCGAAATCGATGCGGGCCAGCAGCCCGAGGGCGATCAGCGTGACGATCACACTGCTGCGGCCATAGCTCACCAAAGGCAATGTGAGCCCCTTGGTCGGCAGGATCCCCATATTCACGCCCATGTTGATGAAGGCCTGCACGCCCTGCCATACGGCGATGCCGAACGCGAGGCAGGCGGCGTACAGCCTCTCGGCCGCCGCTGCATTGCGCGCGATCACCAGACCGCGCCAGGTCAGGACCGCAAACAGCAGCACCATGACGACGCTGCCGATCAGGCCGAACTCCTCGGCGATGACGGCAAACAGGAAGTCGGTATGGGCCTCCGGCAGGTAGAACAGCTTCTGCACGCTGCCGCCAAGCCCGAGCCCGGTCCATTCGCCGCTGCCAATGGCTATCAGCGAATTCGTCAGGTGAAAACCCTTGTCGTAAGGATCCTGCCAGGGATCGAGAAAGGTCGTGAGCCGGGCCACGCGGTACGGCGCCGACACCGCAACCAACGCTCCAAGCAACCCGACTCCGGCCCCGCACAACAGGAAATCGCGCAGGCGCGCCCCACCGACGAACAATACCGCCAGCGTGATGAACAGCAGCATCGCGGCCGAGCCGAAATCCGGCTGCAGCAGCAGCGGCACGCAGGCGAGCAGCGGAAATACCATGGGCTTGAGAAAGCCCGGAAGACTCGAACGCAGCTCCTGCTGGCGGCGCACGACGTAACTGGCCACGTACAGCAGCAGCAGCAGCCGGGCTGGTTCGGAAACCTGCATGACATTGACGCCCGCAATGCTGAGCCAGCGCGTGCTGCCATTGACGGTGCGGCCGAAACCCGGAATGAACACCGAGCACAACAGCGCGAAAGATGCCACCACCAGCACCAGGCCGTATCGCTCCCAGGTGCGGGTCGGCACCTGCATTGTGCACCACGCGAACGCCAGCCCAATCGCCACTGCGGACACCTGCCGCCAGAAAAAAGACAGCGGGCTGCCAAAATCCCGCTCGGCCAGCGACATCGAAGCGGATGCCACCATGACGAGCCCGACCAGAAGCAATGCGCCTGCAGCGACCATCAGGGCCGGGTCGACGTCGTGGAAATGCACGGCGGGGCGCTGCGACCTGGCGGCCTGGCCGGCGCTCACGGCTGCGCTCCCCGCGCGGCTGCGGCGAAGATTTCGCCGCGCTGCTCATAGCTGCGAAACATGTCGAGGCTGCTGCACGCCGGGGCCAGCAGCACGGTATGACCGGGCCGGGCGATTTGCCGCGCCCGGCCGACGGCGGCCGGCAGGCTCTCAGCCAGCTCGACGATGCAGGCACCAGCAAGCGCCGCGGCTATCCTTTCGCGATCTCGTCCGATCAGGATCGCCACGCTGTCGCGGCCGCCGAGCGCGGCGGCGAGCTCCTCGAAGCCCTGGCCCTTGCCGTCGCCGCCGGCGATGAGTACCAGCGGCCCGGTAATCCCCCGGATGCTGGTGACCGCCGCCGCCACATTGGTGGCCTTCGAATCGTTGATCCACGTTACTCCGCCGCTGGTACAGACCACCTGCATGCGATGCGGCAGGCCTTGGAAGCGGCGCAGCCCCTCGGCCATCGTTGCCAATCGCGCGCCCACCGCATGCCCGAGCGCGAGTGCGGCGAGCGCGTTGGAAACGTTATGACGGCCGGTGAGGCGTAACTCGTCGACCCGCATGATGAGTTCGCGGCCGAACGCGAGCGACTCGCCACCGTCCGCTGCAACGATGCCGAATTCCCCGTCGCGCGGTTTGCTGAGCCCGAATCTCAGCACCGGCGTGCCCGCCGGCACCAGCGCCGCCAGCTCCGGCGCATCGCGATTGACCACGGCGATGCCGCAACGGGCATAGATCCGTGCCTTGGCCTCGGCGTAGGCGGCCATCGTGCCGTGCTTGTCGAGGTGATCCGGTGCGACATTCAGCACCACTGCCGCCGCAATCGGCAGCGGCGCGCTGCGTTCCAGCTGGAAGCTCGACAGCTCGAGCACATAAGCGCGAACGCCCGGATCCAGCAGGTCGAGCGCCGGCGTGCCGAGGTTGCCGCCAACACCTACCGGCCAGCCGTCGGCCGCGAGCAACGCTCCTACCATGGAGGTTACGGTGCTCTTGCCATTGGAGCCGGTGATGCCGATCGCCGGGGCGCGGGACTCGGCCGCGAACAGGTCGAGGTCGCTCAGCAACTGCAGGCCGCGCTGTCGGGCCTCGGCGATAACGGGCAGATCAAGATTGACGCCCGGCGAGACGATCACGCGGGTGATGCTCGCCGGCAATGGGGGAATCGGGTTGCCGTTGAAGCAGGTTGCGCCGGGCATCGCATCGCGGATAGCGGCAAGACCCGGAGGCTCGCGGCGCGAATCGGCGAACCACGCCACGAGCCCCCGCGCGGCGAAAAACCGCGCACACGAAGCGCCGGTCACGCCCATGCCGAGCACCAGCACCGCCGGTGCAGGGTCCGGCGCACGGCTCGAGCGATCATCTACGCGCGACATGACGGCAGCATTCTTCATCGGATCTTCAGGCTCGATAACCCGACCAGCACCAGGATGACGGTGACGATCCAGAAACGAACGATTACTTTC
Source organism: uncultured Chromatiaceae bacterium (assembly GCA_964403135.1). Taxonomy (GTDB): domain Bacteria; phylum Pseudomonadota; class Gammaproteobacteria; order Steroidobacterales; genus QUBU01. The sequence continues at coordinate 17,283 of CAYOFE010000005.1, forward strand.
GGTTCGGCCCAGCCCTTGAGCTCGAAGTGGTGGTGCAGCGGCGCCATGCGAAACACGCGCTTGCCCCTCGTGCGGAACGACGCGACCTGGATCACGACAGACAGCGTCTCGACGACGAACAGCCCGCCCATGATCAGCAGCACCAGTTCCTGACGCACGACGACCGCCACCGTGCCGAGCGCCGCACCGATCGCCAGCGCACCGATATCACCCATGAATACCTGTGCCGGATACGCGTTGAACCAGAGAAAGCCGAGCCCGGCACCAGCAAGCGCGGCGCAGAACACCATCAGCTCGCCGGCGCCTTCGATGTAGGGGATGCCCAGGTAACGCGAATAGATCACGTTGCCGGCCACGTAGGCAAAGATGCCGAGCGCGCCGGCCACCATGACCGAGGGCATGATGGCGAGGCCATCAAGGCCATCGGTCAGATTCACCGCATTGCTCGTGCCGACGATCACGAAGAAAGTCAGCACGACATAAAACCAGCCGAGCGGTATGACCAGGTTCTTCAGGTACGGAATCAACAGGGCCGTTTCCTGGGGGCGGTCGGCCAGCGTGAACAAAACGACGGCCGCAGCCAGCCCGACCAGTGCCTGCCAGAGGAACTTGGCCTTGGCCGACAGACCCTTCGGATCGCGGCGCACCAGCTTACGGTAGTCGTCGACGAAGCCGATCAGCCCGTAGGCCAGCGTCACCAGCACGACGATCCACACGTAGGCGCTCGACAGGTCGGCCCAGAGCAGCGTGCTGATCGTCAGAGCCAGCAGGATCAGCGTTCCACCCATGGTCGGCGTGCCGGCCTTCGGCAGGTGGCTGCCGGGGCCGTCATCGCGCACCGTCTGGCCGATCTTGTGCCGCTGCAGCCGGCGAATCAGCCCGGGTCCGAGCAGCAGTGAAATTACCAGCGCGGTCAGCGCGCCCATGATGGCTCGCATGCTGATGTAACTGAAGACGTTGAACGCCGAGACGAAGCGGGTCAGGTAGTCTGCGGCGTAGAGCAGCATGGCGGGTCAGTCCCCCTGCGCCTGCGGTTCGGCGGCGAGTGCATGCACGATGTCTTCCATCGCCATGCATCGCGAGCCCTTCACCAGCACCACCAGCCCCGGATGCAGGCGGCCCTGCAGCGCGGCGATGAGTGCCGGCCGGGATGCGTGCCATTCCGCCTTGGCGCCAAAGGCCTGCGCCGCCGCGCGGCTTTCGCGGCCGGTGCAGAGCAGCCCGTCGATACGGGCATGACGAGCGTACTCGCCCATCTCCCGGTGCAGCGCCGTGCTCTGCGGCCCGAGTTCCGCCATGTCGCCGAGCACCAGCACGCGCTCGCCCGGCAACGAGGCAAGATAGTCGATCGCGGCGCGCACCGACCCGGGATTGGCGTTGTAGGTATCGTCGAAAACCGTACAACCGCGCTGCCCCGTCACCTGGCGCAACCGGCCCCTGACGTTGCGCATGGTCTCGAGGCCCGCTGCTACCGCATCAGGCGGGGCTCCGGCCGCGGTCGCAGCCGCTGCGGCGGCCAGCGCGTTCAGTACATTGTGCTGACCCGCCATCGCCAGACGCACCGGCCATGAGCCATCCGGCGTCACCAGGCGGAAGGACATCCCGGCACCAGCCGGCCCGCCATCATAAGACACGTCGATCGCGCGGAAATCGGCGTTCTCGTGCAACCCAAAGGTGATGCGCCGGCGCCCGGCGCTGCGGTCCCACCATACCGGGAAGAAACGATCATCGCGGTTGATCACCGCCGTGCCACCCGGGGCAAGTGCCGCAAAAATCTCGCCCTTGGTCTGCGCCACCTCCTCGACACTGCCGAATCCGGCGAGGTGCGCGCGACCGGCATTGGTAACCACCGCAACCGTCGGCGCTGCGATCTCGGCAAGGTAGGCAATGTCGCCGCGGCGCGCCGCACCCATCTCGATCACCGCCGCGCGATGCGTCCGCCGTAACCAGAGCAGCGTTACCGGCAGGCCCACTTCGTTGTTGAGATTGCCCCAGGTCACCAGCACGGCATCGTCGCAACCGGCCTGCGCGCGCAGGATCGAGGCAACCATCTCCTTGACGGTGGTCTTGCCGTTCGAGCCGGTGATACCGACCAGCGGAATCGAAAACTGCTGCCGCCAGGCGCGGGCGAACTGGCCGAGCGCGATCCGCGTGTCCGGCACTTGCACCTGCGGAACCGTGCCAGGAACATGCGTCGACACCACCGCGCCCACCGCGCCGCGCCGCGCCGCCTCAGCGACGAACGCTACGCCGTCGGAACGTGCGCCTTTCAAGGCGAAAAACAGCTGTCCCGGCTCGAGCGAGCGCGTATCGGTGCTGACCGAGTCGAAGGCGGCGTCGGGGCCGTGCAAACGGGCACCGAGCGTTTTCGCCAACGCTGCGAGCGTGCCCATGCTCATGCCATCCCATCCAGGACAGATCGGGCCACGGCCTGATCGGAGAACGGCCGTGACACACCGCGGACGATCTGCACCGACTCGTGGCCCTTGCCGGCGACCAGCACAATGTCGTCGGGAGCTGCCGATCTGATCGCGTGAGCGATCGCTGCGGCGCGATCGCGAACGACCTCGACGGCGTTATCCTCGCGAATGCCAGCACGTATGTCGCGGATGATCCTCGCGGGGTCCTCGTTGCGCGGATTGTCGTCGGTCAGAATGATGCGGTCGGCCAGCTCGTCGGCCGCCGCACCCATCTCGGCGCGTTTGCCGCGATCGCGCTCGCCGCCACAGCCGAACACGCACCAGATCCTGCCGGGGGCGTGTTCGCGTAGCGCCTGCAGCACGCGGCGCAGGGCATCCGGCGTGTGCGCGAAATCGACGATCACCCGTGGTTGGCCGCCGCCAATGCGCTCCATGCGCCCTGGCGGCGGTGTACAGCCGGCCAGGGCGCCGGCGATGTCGTGCAGGGCGAAGCCCGCCGCCAGCAGGATCCCCGCAGCCACGGCCAGATTTTCGCTGTTGAATGCGCCCCACAGCGGGCTGCTGAACTCCGCCGAGCCGCACGGACCGAGCAGGCGGATGCGCTGGCCGTCAGGCCCACCGGCGAGACGCTTCACGCGCAGCGTGGCGGCGGGTTCCCGTCCATTGCGCTCGACGACGGCAACCGATACAAGCTGCGAACCCGTCATGGTGGCAGCGAGCTCGCGGCCGAATTCGTCGCCGACATTGATCACGGCGCGCTCCGGTGCATACGCGCGGAAAAGCCGTGCCTTGGCCTCCCGGTACCGGGCGAGATTGCCGTGATAGTCGAGGTGATCGCGGCTCAGGTTGGTGAATGCCGCTATGCGGAATCGAACGCCGTCCACCCGCCCCTGGTCGAGCGCGTGCGATGAGACCTCGATTACCGCATCACACGCGCCCTGCCCGGCGAATTCGCGCAATCGCCGGTGCAGGTTGATGCAGTCCGGCGTGGTGAGGACGTCGGCACTGATTCGCCCGCCGAGGCCGTGGCCCAGGGTTCCCAGGTACGCGGCGCGCCGGCCCAGCCGTTCGAACGCCTGCGTCGCCAGCCACGCCGTCGTGGTCTTGCCGTTGGTGCCGGTAATACCGGTCACCGCAAGCGCCTGCGACGGATAGGCAAAAAACCGGTTGGCAATGTCACCGAGCCGGGTGCGCAGTCCGGGGATCTCGATGCCGACGACGCCCGGCGGAAGCTGCGGCGCTTCATGTCCCGGCGCGGGCTCCCAGGCAATGGCGCTTGCCCCGCGCCCGATCGCATGCGGAGCAAAGCGCAGGCCATGCTGGCGAGCGCCCTGGCAGGCCAGAAACAGCCCGCCATATACAACCTCGGCGCTGTTGGCGGCGATGTCAGGCACCTCAAGCGCCGGTAGTGGTCCGTTCATCCCGGCCAGCAGTTGTCGCAAGTCCATGCCGGTATCGCCCGCTGGCGTCATGGCAGACTGGCCGCCGCAACGACGGTTGTCGCGCGGTGCTCCTGCCGCAGGTCATCCGGCGGTATCGCCAGAATTCGCGTGGCGCCTTCGACGATCCGGGCGAATACCGGCGCGGCGACATCGCCGCCATAGTAGACGCCGGCGCGCGGCTCATCGACGATGACGACCACAGCGAGGCGCGGCCGGGCAACCGGGGCAACCCCGGCAAACACCGCTGTGTAACGGTCCACCGAGTAACCGCCCACCGCGAACTTACGCGCCGTACCGGTCTTGCCGGCCACCCGATAGCCCGTCACGGCAGCGCGTAGGCCTGTGCCATTCGGCCCGACCACGTGCTCCATCATTTCCACTACCGCACGGGCGCTGTCGGCGGATACGACCTTACGGCCTATCGGTGGCTGATCCACGCGCAGCAGCGAAACCGGGCGCTGCACGCCATCGGCGCCGAGAATCGCGTACGCCTGAGCGAGCTGCAGCGGCGTCACCGAAAGGCCATAGCCGTAGGCCAGCGTAGCCTTGGCGATGGGTCGCCAGTTCTCGTAGTGGCTCAGCAGGCCTGCCGCCTCGCCGGGAAACCCGCTTGCACTGACGTGGCCGAGGCCGAAGCGGTTCAAGACGTTCCACAGGTGCTCGGACGGCAGCGACATCGCGATCTTGGTAGCACCTACGTTGCTGGAACGTGCCAGCATAGTCGTCAGGTCGATGACGCCCAGGTTGTGCTTGTCCTCAATGACCTTGTTGGCCACCTGGATCAGACCTGGCGAGGTATCGATGCGGCTGTCGGGCCGGTACTGCCCGCTCTCCAGTGCTGCCGCGACGATCAATGGCTTCAGCGTCGAACCGGGCTCGAAGAGATCGGTGATGGCGCGATTGCGGAATCGATTCGGCGCGTACTGGGCGCGGTCGTTCGGGTTGTAGCTCGGCTGGTTGACCATCGCCAGCACTTCACCCGTTGCCACATCCAGCACGACCGCTGATCCGGACAGCGCGCGGTTCCGCTGGATCGCCGACTTCAGCTCTCGATAAGCGAGGTACTGGATGCGCAGATCGAGCGATGCGGCTACCGTGCGTCCCGGCGTCGGTGGCTCGATCCGCTCGACGTCCTCGACCACGCGCCCCAGCCGGTCGCGCAGCACCATTTTCTTGCCGGGCTTGCCGCGCAGCCAGTCGTCGAAGGCGAGTTCCAGGCCTTCCTGGCCCTCGTCGTCGACGTTGGTGAACCCGACCAGATGACCAGTGACCTCGCCAGCCGGGTAATAACGGCGATACTCGCGCAACCGGTGCACGCCCGGGATGCCGCCCGCCAGAATCTCCTGGGCCTGCTCAGGGCTCATGTGCCGGCGCAGATACATGAAGTCCTTGCTCGCGTTGCGGCTCAACTGACGGGCGAGCGAGTTTTCCTCGAGGCCGAGCAGGCGCGCCAGCGCGGGAATATTCTCCGGCTCGCGCAACAGTTCCTGCGGACTCGCCCAGATGCTGTCGACCGGCATGGAAGCGGCGAGCGGTTCGCCATTGCGATCCGTCAGCATGCCGCGGTTGGCGGAAATCTTCGCGACGCGCAGATGCCGGGCTGCGGCTTCCCGCATCAGGAATTCCTTGTTGAAGACCTGCAGATACACGACGCGCGCGATCAGTACCAGCCCGAGCGCCGCGAGGCAGGTGCAGGCGAACCCCCAGCGCAGGCGAAAGCCGTGCAGCGATGCGCGCGGTTCCGATGCGTACTCGCTCATGGCCTCACCATCTTCACTTCATCGGGCGCGGGATTGCGCATATGCATCTGCTCGCGGGCCAGCTGCTCGACACGGGCGTGCGTAGACCAGGTGCTCTGCTCCATCTGCAGCCGGCTCCAGTCCATCTCGAGATCGTCGCGGGCCGCCGTCAGCGCCTGCAGCTCGGCGAACAACTTGCGGTTCTCGTGCTTGGCGTAGACGGCGGCCACTGCCGAAGCGAGCACGGCGCCGACCAGGACGGCAAATGAAATGTACAAACGCGTGGCGGGGCTCATGCGAGCTTCTCGGCGATGCGCAGGACAGCGCTGCGGGCGCGCGGATTGCGCGCCAGCTCGGCCGCTCCGGCATGGATGGCACGACCATGCAGGCGCAGGCGCGGATGCGCGCCCCGCGGAATATGGGGCAGGCGCGCCAGCTCGGGGTCGACCCTGGCATTGTCGCGCAGAAAGCGCTTGACCATGCGGTCCTCGAGCGAGTGGAAGCTGATCACGCACAACCGCCCGCCGGGCACCAGGGAACGCAGGGCCTGAGCGAGCGCCGCCTGCAGCTCATCGAGCTCGCGGTTGATGAAGATCCGGATCGCCTGGAACACGCGCGTTGCCGGATGCCTGCCGCCGCGTTCGATCCGCACCTCGCCGGCGATCAGCTCGGCGAGCTCGGTGGTCGTGGCGAGCGGCCGCTCGGTGCGACGCGCGCAGATCGCACGCGCAATGCGCCGCGCGGCAGGTTCCTCGCCGAAACGATGCAACACGGCGGCGATATCGCGCTCCGCCGCGCTGTTCAGCCACTCGGCAGCCGACGGCGAGGTGCGCGGATCCATGCGCATGTCGAGCGGCCCTTCAGCCTGAAAGCTGAAGCCCCGCGCAGCATCGTCGAGCTGGGGCGAGGACACGCCGAGATCCATCAGGATCCCGTTCACCGCCGCCACGCCGTGTCGTTGCAGAAACTTTTCCAAGTGACTAAAGCTTTCTTGTTCGATGCGAAACCGCACGTCCCCCCGCTCCAGCTCGCGCGCTGTGCTCACGGCCGCCGGATCCCGATCCATAGCCAGCAGGCGCCCGTGCGCGCCGAGCTTGCGCAAGATGGCGCGGCTGTGCCCGCCGCGGCCGAAGGTTGCGTCCACATAAATGCCATCAGGCAGAATCGCCAGGCCGCGCAACACTTCGTCGAGCAGTACCGGAACATGCTCGCCCAACCCTCACACTCCAGCCCCAGCCAACACGGGGCTCGCTCAGCAAGCGGCCGGCCCGTGTTCAGAAGGAAAGCGAGTCGAACTCAGCGGGCAACGCGCCAGCGTCTTGCGCATCGTCCGCGAGCCAGCTATCCCGCCGTTCGTTCCAGCGCGCCTCGTCCCACAGCTCAAACTTGTTGCCCTGACCGATCAGGATCACCTGCCGGTCGAGCGCGGCGAATTCACGCAGTTCCCGCGGGATCAGCAAACGGCCGTGGCCGTCGACTTCGAGATCCGAGGCGTGACCGACCATCATGCGCTGCAGGCGTCTTGCCTTGCGGTTCATGCTCGGCAGCCGCATGAGCTTGCGCTCGATCTCTTCCCAGTCCGGGAGCGGGTAGATGAGGAGACAATGGTCAGGGTCCACGGTGCAGATCAGCCGGCCTTCGCAGCGCTCGGCCAAGCGCTCGCGGTAACGCGCCGGGAAGGCAAGCCTGCCCTTCGCGTCAAGGGTGATCCTGGTCGCACCACGGAACATGGTAGAGCGGGCACTTCTGCCCATTACCTCCCACTTTCTACCACCAATCGCCACTATAGGTTCGGTGGCCGGAGGCGTCAACCAGAATTTGCAAGTAAATGCTTTGGCGACAGGAACTTAGCGGAGCAAACACCGCTGAACCACGCTGGCGAAAGGACTACGAACTGTTAAATCATTGGGTTATGACAAATTCTTGGCTGGAGACTTAGCACCAGGGGCTGGGTTCACCAGACAGTTTCCGGGCTGCTCCCCGGCGGTTCGTGCGCGGGTCCGCGCGAAATCGAAGGTGGAGCCGGCCGATAAGCCGGGTTCTGTCGAGGGCGACCATTCATCTGGGACCGCTGTCACCAGCAGCCTCGAGCGACCTACCCGGAAGCCCCGGGGGGCACCGGTGCCGCACCCGTTTCCGGGCGCGACGGCTTCCCTATTCGGTCTTGCTCCAGGTGGGGTTTTCCGTGCCGCGGCGTGTTACCACCCGCGCGGTGCGCTCTTACCGCACCTTTTCACCCTTACCGCGCGTCGTTGCCGGCGCGTGGCGGTATATTTTCTGTGGCACTTTCCGTGGGCTCACGCCCCCCAGGCGTTACCTGGCACCCTGCCCGCCGGAGCCCGGACTTTCCTCCCGGCGTGACACCGGGCGATCGCCTGGCCGGCTCCACAAGCCACGATAGAGGACCCCGGCCGACACCGCAATCCCGCGACTCAGTTACCCTCAGGCGTGCCCTCCCCGGCTGCGCGCAGGGCTGCCGCATAGGCTTCGCGACGCGAGGCGCCGGTCAGTTGCGCAGCGAGCCCCGCAGCCTGAGCGGCCGGGAGTTGTTCGCAAAGGATGCTCACCACACGGTCGAGCTCGCCGTGCAGCGCCGGACGAGCGCCGCTTCCTGCCACCACCAGTGTCAACTCGCCTTTGCGGCCGCCCGGATCGCCAGCCAATGCGTCACGCACCTCTGCCAGCGTGCCGTCATAGAAGGTCTCGTGCAGCTTGGTGATCTCGCGGCCCACGACAATGCGCCGTTCGGCACCGAACGCTGCAATCATATCGGCGAGAGTCGCGTCGGCGCGATGGACAGCTTCGTAGAAAATCAGCGTGGTCGTCAGCCGGGCCAGTTCGCCGAGACGAGCGGCGCGGGCCCGGCTGCGCGCGGGCAGAAATCCCTCGAAATGGAACCGGTCACTCGGCAATCCGGCCACCGACAGCGCCGCGACAGCGGCACAGCAGCCCGGGACCGGCGTGACCGCGATACCGCGCCGGCGCGCTTCAGCGACGAGCCGGTAGCCCGGGTCGCTGATCAGCGGCGTACCGGCATCGCTGACCAGCGCCACGGACCGGCCTGCGGCAATCGTGCCAAGCAACTCGGAAACGCGCTCGTTTTCATTATGCTGGTGAAACGAAACCAGCCGCGCGCGGATGCCGAGACTGTCGAGCATCTGGCGTGTGCGGCGCGTATCCTCAGCCGCCACCAAATCCACGCTGGCCAGCGTGGCTCGTGCGCGCGAGCTGATATCATCCAGATTGCCGATCGGCGTGGCGACAACATAGAGAACTCCCGCGGTCGTCATGGTGTCGGCCTCGTACATCTGCACCAATTCGAACCGAACGCAAACATGACGACTCCTGTGAACCGCCGATGCCAGGCGCCCTTACGCGGACAACAACTGGCCTGCCTGATGGTTACGGCACTTGCCATTGTGTCGGCAGCCTGCGAGCCGCTACAACTGCCCGAGACCACACCCACCCCCACGCGCACGACCGGCGCCGCCACCGTACCGGGTCCGGTCAACCCGGCACCACCCGCTCCCGGCGGTGCCGCTGTGGCCGGGCTACCTGCGGCACAAGGCGGGCCGCCGCAGCGAGTGGCGCTGCTGTTACCGCTGTCCGGCAGCCAGGCAGCGGTGGGCGAAGCGGTGCGCGACGGATTTCTTGCCGCGCATCTCGCCAGCGCGGACCCGCGCCCCGAGATACTTATCCTCGATGAAGGGCAGCCCGATCCGGCTGGCGCTTACCGGGCCGCCCTCGCAGCCGGTGCCAACGCCATTGTGGGTCCGCTGTTGAAGGACTCGGTAGCGCAGGTGGCGACGTTGGCCGGCACCACGCCGACGCTGGCTCTGAATTACCTCGATGCGGCCAGCGCCGCACCAGCAGGGTTTTTCCAGTTTGCGCTCGCCCCCGAAGACGAAGCGCAGCAGGTCGCCGAGCAGGCCGGCTGGCAAGGCCAGTTGCGCGCCATCGGCCTCGCACCTAACACGGAATGGGGCCGGCGCGTGCTCGGGTCGTTCGTCCGAAGGCTGGAAGAACTTGGCGGCACCGTGCTCGGGTACCGGCTCTACGACCCGGCGGCGACGGATTTCACTGCTGATATCCAGCAGCTGCTTCTGCTCGACGAAAGCCGCGGACGGGAGCGGGCGCTGTCCGCATTTCTGGGCAGATCGCTCGATTTCGAGCCTCGCCGGCGTGGCGACCTGGACTTTATATTCCTGGCAGCCAATCCCGGCGCCGGGCGACTGATCCGTCCGCAATTGCGTTTTCTTTACGCGGGCGACGTGCCGACCTACGCAACTTCGGCAATTTTCCAGCCCGGCACGGGCGGCGAGGAAGATCTCGATGGCATCATGTTTGCCGACGCACCGGTGCTCCTCGCATCGACGCGCGAGGCGCGGGAACTGCGTACAACGATCGCGCGGCGCTGGCCGCCAGGTGCGCAGAGCCGTATGCGACTGTATGCAATGGGCCATGACGCGTGGAAACTGACGATGACGCTCGCGAGCCTGCCGGCCGAATTCGACGGCCTGAGCGGCCGGCTGTACGCCGACCCGCAAGGCCGAATTCACCGGCGGCTGAATTGGGCGCGCTTTCAGCGCGACGGCGTAGTTCCGACAGAGACGCTGCCGATCGTCCGTCCTCCCGAGGGGAGCCCCACAGCGCCCTGACGCGACCTCCAGCCCGGCCCGCGACGACCGCGGTTGGCGGTCATGCCGAGCGCATCGCACAAGGATTTCTCGAGCGCAAGGGCTTGCGCCTGGTCACTGCCAACTACCGCTGCCGGCTCGGAGAACTCGACCTGGTCATGACCGACGGCGAGGAACTGGTGATCGTCGAGGTGCGATACCGGGTGCGGCCCGACCCGGTGGACCCCGCGCTGACCATAACGGCCATCAAGCGATTGCGCCTGCTGCGCGCCACAACACACTTCCTGCGCGCGCACCCCCGCTTTCGCAATTGCGGTGTGCGACTGGACGTCATCGCGATTACCGGGCCGCGCGAAGCGCCGCAGCTGCGCTGGATCCCCAACGCCTTTACCGCCGAGGACATGGCCTGAGCAGCCCGACAGCCGTTATGATGCTTTGCCGAATGCCCGGTCCCGAACGATGAACGACATCGAAGCCATCCGCGCACAGTTCCTCGAGAGCCTCGCAGTGAAACAACGGGCGCTGGACGCGCTGCTGCCCGCTATCGCTCGCGCCGGCAACGTGCTGGCCGAATGCCTGCGACAGGGCGGCAAGATTCTCTCCTGCGGCAATGGCGGGTCGGCCGGTGACGCGCAGCATTTCTCCGCTGAGCTGCTGAACCGCTTCGAGCGTGAGCGGCCGGGGCTCGCCGCCGTGGCGCTCACCACCGACAGCTCGACACTCACATCGATTGCGAACGATTACGCCTATGAGCAGGTGTTCTCGAAACAGGTGCGGGCACTCGGCCGCCGCGGCGATGTCCTGCTGGCAATATCGACGTCCGGCAATTCGCCGAACGTGGTCGAGGCAATTCGCGCCGCGCACGCGCAGCAGATGCGAGTTGTGGCGCTGACTGGCCGTGACGGCGGCCAGATGGCCGGCCTGCTCGCTGCGCATGACGTAGAGATCCGGGTTCCTGCCGAGCGCACCTCGCGCGTGCAGGAGGTGCACCTCGTGGTGATCCATTGCCTCTGTGATGCGGTGGACCGCCAGCTCTACGGCTGACGCGTCGCAGGCCTCTACTTCACGACCTTCAGTCGCGCACGCCGGGCGCCCGCACCGGGATCCTTGCCGCCGCCCCCGTCGGGCGGTTCTTCTGGCGAAGCGACCAGGTCTTCGGGCGAAAAAATCATGCCGCGGCCGTTCTCACGCGCATAGATGCCCAGTACCGCTGCGAGCGGCACCCGCACCGGACGCGACGTGCCTCCGAAGCGCGCATTGAACGAAACCGTCTCGTTGCCGAGCTCGAGATTGCTGGTGGCCGAATGGCTGATATTGAGCACGATACGGCCATCCTGCACGAAATCCTGCGGCACCTGCACGCCTTCGCGCGTGGCATCGACCACCAGGTGTGCAGTGCAGCCGCTGTCCGTAATCCAGGCGTGCATCGCCCGCAGCAGATACGGGCGCTGGGGAAGCGACGTCATGTACGGAAACGCCGCTGTTACTGGCGCATCTCCTGCTCTGCGTCGGACAGGCTGTCCTGAAACGAGCGGCGGGAGAATACCAGATCCATGTAGCGGCGCAGAGCGGGCGCCGCCGTTTTCAGCTCGACGCCAAAGTGCGGCAGCCGCCACAGAATCGGCGCAATGCTGCAATCCACAAGCGAGAAATCGTCGCTCAGGAAATAACAACGCACCCCGAAGATGCCGGCACTCGCAGCGATGCTGTCCTCGAGCTGTTTGCGCAATCGCATCGCGTGCTTTCGGTCGGTGGCCTGCTCCAGCTCGGTCGCCAGCCCATACCAGTCGCGCTCCACACGGTAAAGCGCAACCCGGAACTGCGCCCGCGTGACCGGATCTACCGGCATGAGCGGCGGATGCGGAAATCGCTCGTCGAGATACTCGATGATCACCCGGGAGTCGTACAGGACCAGATCGCGATCGACCAGCGTCGGCACGCTGTGGTACGGATTCAGATCGAGCAGGTCTTCCGGATAACTGCCCGGCTCGACATCGACGATGTCTATATTGATGTTCTTTTCCGACAGCACCAGCCGCGTACGGTGACTGTGAAAACACACGGGACTGGAGTACAGCGTCATCGGCCGCGCTTCAGCATCAGCGGCGCGGCATATCGGCGCGTGGCAGGACCGTCGCTCACTTTACGTCTTTCCAGATTTCCCGTTTCAGCAGGTACGCCAGCAGGCCGAATACCGCGAGGAACGCCAGCACGCCGAAGCCCAGCCGTTGCCGCTCCAGCTGCATCGGCTCGCCGATGTAGACGAGGAAATTTACGATATCGCGAACGAACGCATCGTACTCACCGGCAGAAAGCCTGCCCGGGGTGAACTGGCGGAACTCCCGGAAGACCGAATGTGTGGCCCCGTCGCGAGTCTCTTCGGCGAACACTCCTTCCTGCAATCCCTGCAATTCCCACAGCACGTGCGGCATGCTGGTGTTCGGCAGAACGAGGTTATTCACGCCAGTCGGCCGCGAGGCGTCCCGGTAGAAACTGCGCAGAAAATTGTAAAGGTAGTGGGCACCGCGGCTGCGCGCAATCAGCGAAAGATCGGGCGGGGCCTGACCGAACCACCGACGTGCATCGTCTTCGCGCATAGCGATGGTCATAGTCTCGGTAGGCTTTTCAGCCGCGAACATCAGGTTGTCGATGAGTTGCTTGTCGCTGATCTGCAGATCAGCCGCCAGGCGATTGAAGCGCACGTACTTGGCGGAGTGACAACCCATGCAATAGTTGACGAAATTGCGCGCGCCCCGCTGCAGTGATGCAACGTTGCCGACGTCGACGTCGACATGGTCGGAAATCGCCGCCCCGCCGGTGGCAGCGGCATTGCCGGAGACACCAAGAACGGCCGCCGCCGCGATGCCCAGAGCCGCGAGCTGGCGCGAAAAGTAACGCGAGGTGATCCTGCTGTTCATGGCCCTCCCCACTCTCAACCGTGATACACGACGCGCTCGGGAACGGCCCTGGTCCGCTCGTTGCGCGTGTAGATCGGCATGAACAGGAAGAAGGCGAAGTACACGGCGGAGAACAACCGCGCGGCGAACACCGCTCCGGTCGTGGCCGGCTGCATGCCGAGGTAGCCCAGCGCCACGAAGCTCACCACGAAAGCCGCCAGCGCCGCCTTGAAGACCAGGCCACGGTAGCGGATGGACTTCACTCGGCACCGATCCAGCCAGGGCAGGAAGAACAACAGCACGATTGCGGCCAGCATCAGGAACGCGCCCCAGCCCTTGCTTGGTACCGCGCGCAGGATCGCGTAAAACGGCGTGAAGTACCACACCGGCGCAATATGTTCCGGCGTCTTCAGCATGCTGGCCGGCTCGAAATTGGCGTGCTCGAGGAAATAGCCGCCCATCTCCGGCGCAAAGAACATCACGCCGCAGAACAGGGCGAGAAACACGATGATCGCCACCAGGTCCTTGGCGGTGTAGTACGGGTGGAATGCAATGCCGTCCACCGGCACGCCACGCGCGTCCTTGTGCTCCTTGATCTCGATGCCGTCCGGGTTCAGGGAGCCGGTGGTATGCAGGGCCATGATGTGAATCACCACCAGCATCACCAGCGCCAGGGGCACCGCCGCCACGTGCAGGGCGAAGAACCGGTTCAGCGTGATATCGGAGATGAAGTAATCGCCGCGGATCCACTCGACGAGGTCGCCACCGATCCCCGGTACCGCGCCGAACAGCGAGACGATCACCTGCGCGCCCCAGTACGACATCTGCCCCCAGGGAAGCAGGTAGCCGAAGAACGCCTCGGCCATCAAAGCCAGGTAGATCACCATGCCGATCAGCCAAAGCAGCTCACGCGGCGCCTTGTACGACCCGTACATCATCGCCCGGAACATGTGCAGGTAGACGACGAGGAAGAACGCCGAAGCGCCGGTGGAATGTGCATAGCGGATCAGCCAGCCCCACTCCACGTCGCGCATGATGTACTCCACCGACGCGAAGGCATCTTCCGCCGACGGCTTGTAGCTCATGGTGAGATAGATGCCGGTCACGATCTGGATGATCAGCACCACGAACGCCAGCACGCCGAAAACGTACCAGACGTTGAAATTCTTCGCGGCGTAGTACTCGGTGGCGTGCTCTTTGATGAGATCGGTCAGCGGGAAACGCTGATCCACCCAGCCGACCAGGCGCGCCAGGCCGCCGCCGCCGGCTGCTGCTTCAGACCTCGCCGCGTTCATGCATTGCCTCCGCTGTCATCGCCGATCAGCACCAGGTTATCGCCGACGAACCGGTAAGGCGGAATCGGCAGGTTGGTCGGTGCCGGAACACCGGCATAGACCCGACCGGAGAGATCGAATTTCGAGCCGTGACAGGGGCAGAAGAACCCGCCCTGCCAGTCGGGCCCCAGGTCAGCCGGGGCCACTTCGAACCGCTCGATCGGCGCGCAACCAAGATGCGTGCAGTTGCCGATCACCACCAGGACCTCGGGCCGGATCGAGCGGTGCGCGTTCCTGGCGTAATCGGGCTGCTCGGACTCGTTGGACTCCGGATCGCGAAGCGCAGCCTGGCTCGACTCCAGTCGCGCCAGCATGTCTTTAGTCCGGCGCAGGATCCATACCGGGCGGCCACGCCAGACGACGCGCACCATGGCGCCTTCCTCGAGCTTGCCAATATCGACTTCGATCGGTCCACCCAGGGCCTGGGCCCGGGCACTCGGCCGGAACGACGCCACGAATGGCGTCGCCGCCAATACCACCCCCACGCCGCCGGCGACGCTGGTGGCAACGGTAAGAAAACGCCGTCGGCTGAGGTCGGCCTCGTCGCTCATCGAGCTGGTCCTCCCGGACTCAATATTCAGGTGTCAGGCGCTCGTCCGATGCCGGGTGCAACCGCAGGCGCTAGTCTGCCCCTGTCGGATGAGCGGCCGGCGGTTTTGCATGGTGAGCGCGTAAAACTGCGGGATTATACACGGGCGATTTTCCGGATGCCTAACCAGCCGTGCCTCAAGCCAGCCGGCGGATACCGGCGCCGAGCTGCTTGAGCTTTTCCTCGATGCACTCGTAACCGCGGTCGATATGATAGACGCGGTCGACGATCGTCTCGCCTTGTGCCACCAGCCCTGCCAGCACCAGGCCGGCCGACGCGCGCAGGTCCGTGGCCATGACTGGCGCGGCCTTCAGGTGGTCCACGCCGCGCACCACGGCGGTATGCCCCTGCAGGCGGATGTCTGCGCCCATGCGCTGCAGTTCCAGCATGTGCATGAAACGGTTTTCGAAGACGTTTTCCTCGATAGTGGCCACGCCATCGGCCACGCAGTTCAGCGCGGCAAACTGTGCCTGCATGTCGGTCGGAAAGCCGGGATACGGCGTGGTGCTGATATCCACCGCAGCAGGGCGGCCGTGCATTTCGAGCTCGATCCAGTCGGGCCCGGTGCCGATCTTCGCGCCCGCATCGCGAAGCTTGGCCAAAATCGCCTCGACATGCGCGGGGCGGGTATGGCGCACCCGCACATGACCGCCGGTAATGCCGCCAGCGACCAGGAAGGTGCCGGTCTCGATGCGGTCGGGCAGAACCTCGTATTCGGCGCCGTGCAGGCGCTGCACCCCCTGGATCACGATCCGGTCCGTGCCGGCACCGCTGACCCGCGCGCCCATGCGATTAAGGAAGCCGGCGAGATCCTCGACCTCGGGTTCGCGCGCCGCGTTCTCGATGACGCTCTCGCCTTCGGCAAGCACCGCCGCCATCATCAGGTTCTCGGTTCCGGTCACCGTGACCTTGTCGAGCAGCAGGTGCGCGCCACGCAGCCGATCCGCCCGCGCGCGGATGTAACCGTCCTCGATTTCGACATGGGCACCGAGCGCCCGCAATCCCGCGACGTGCAGGTCCACGGGGCGCGAACCGATAGCGCAGCCGCCTGGCAGCGACACGTCAGCGCGGCCGAAGCGCCCCACCAGCGGGCCCAGCACCAGGATCGAGGCGCGCATGGTTTTCACCAGGTCGTAGGGCGCATGGTAGTCGCGGATCGTGCCGGGATTGACCTCGACGCGCAGACCCTCGTGCAACGTCACCTCCACGCCCATCCGGCTGAGCAGCTCGATGGTCGTGGTGACATCACGCAGATGCGGAACGTTGCCGATCGTGACCTGTTCGTCGGTCAGCAATGCGGCGGCGAGAATCGGCAGCGTCGCGTTCTTCGCACCCGAAATCGCCACCTCGCCCTCGAGGCGCCGCCCGCCGGTAATCGAAAGCCTGTCCAGATAGTGCTCCTGCGGGCTCAGCCGCCACGCTGCGCCAGTTCCTCCGGCGTCAGCGCCTGAATCGATAATGCGTGGATCTCCTCGCGCATCCGCTCGCCGAGGGCTGCGTACACCATCTGGTGGCGCTGCAGCCGGCGTTGGCCGGCGAATGCCGGGCAGATGACGATCGCCTCGAAATGCACGTGATCGCCGCTGGTGACCTGCGCGGAGCTATCCGGCAGATGCGACTCGATCAGGGCCTGGATCTCTGCGGGAGTCATATGACATCAATAGGGAGAGGCAAAAAAGGGCCGCCATTATAGGATCGGGCGCCGGGCAAGTCTCCGCCAACTGGCCCCCGGCGCCGCGGGCCTTACAATAGTGGCCTGAGTTGCGACCCGGCGACCCCTCCATGACCCAACAGCGACCGGCAACGGACTTTGGCGCAATCGCCCGCCGCGTGCTGCGGATCGAGGCCGAGGCTATCGCCGAACTCGCCCCGCGCATTGACGGGGCCTTTACCCGGGCCTGTCAGCTGGTGCTGGAATGCCGCGGTCGCGTGGTGGTGACCGGCATGGGCAAGTCCGGCCACGTCGCCGGCAAGATCGCCGCCACCCTGGCGAGCACCGGTACACCCGCCTTTTTCGTCCATCCCGGCGAGGCCAGCCACGGCGACCTGGGCATGATCACCGCGAATGACCTGGTCATTGCCATATCGAACTCGGGCGAGACGGCCGAGATCATCACGATATTGCCGCTGCTGAAACGCCTGGGTGTGCACCTGATCACGATGACCGGCAACACGCGCTCGACGCTGGCCGAGGCGGCCAGCGCAGTACTCGACGTCGCGGTGCGCGAGGAGGCTTGCCCGCTGAACCTGGCCCCCACGGCCAGCACGACCGCGACGCTGGCGATGGGCGATGCGCTGGCCGTGGCCTTGCTCGATAGCCGCGGATTTACTGCGGAAGATTTCGCGCGGGCGCACCCGGGCGGCAGGCTCGGAAGGAAACTGCTGTTACGCGTCGAAGATGTGATGCATTCCGGCAGCGGGGTACCGTGCGTCGGCGCCGAGACCCGCCTCGCCGAAGGCCTGCTGGAAATGACCCGCAAGGGTCTCGGCATGACGACGGTGGTCGACGAAGCCGGGCGCCTGCTGGGAGTTTTCACCGACGGCGATTTGCGCCGCGCGCTCGACAGGGCGCTCGACGTGCATCGCGTACAGATGAAGGACGTCATGACTGCGGGGTGCAAGACCATCGGGCCCGGGGCGCTGGCCGCCGAGGCGGTCAGGCTGTTGCAGCAGTTCAAGATTACCGCTTTACCGGTCGTCGATGAGCGCGACGTGGTGATCGGCGCGCTCAACGTGCACGACCTGTTCCGTGCGGGCGTGATGTGAGACCGCACGCCCGGTGGTCGCTGCTGTGACAGCTCGAGAGCTTTCTGGCGCTGATGCGAACCTGCTCGCCATCGCTGCGCGCATTCGCATGCTGGTGCTCGATGTCGACGGCGTACTGACCAACGGGCGCCTGTACTACGATGCGGACGGGCGCGAAGCCAAGTCGTTTCACGTCCGCGACGGCTACGGAATGCATCAGCTGATGAAAGCCGGCGTCGAGATCGCGGTGATTTCCGGCAGATTATCGCCGGCTGCAGCCGCGCGCATGACCGAGCTCAGCGTGCGCCACGTGGCGCTCGGCCGTAATGACAAGCTTGCGGCCTTCCAGGAAATTGCCTCGCTGCTGCAGATCGCGCCGGACCGGGTAGCTTGCATGGGCGACGACGAACCCGATCTGCCGGTGCTGCAACGCGTGGCATTACCCGTTGCGGTTGCAGATGCGCATCCCCGTGTGCTGGCGGCGACGCCGTGGCGCACGCGGCTGCCCGGCGGCACAGGCGCCGTGCGGGAACTGTGCGACCTGCTGCTCGCGGCGCGGACGGGTTGAGCCACCGTGGAATCGCGCGGTTTGCCCGTCATGGTCACGCTTCTCGCCCTGGCAACCCTGAGCGGCCTGCTTGCCCTGCGCGCCGAACGCGATGCGCCCCCGGCAGCGTCGCGATCTGCACCGCTCGGAGTCGGCTACTACCTGCGCGATGCCACACTCAGCGGCATCGGCGACGATGGCAAGCTGCGCTATCGCATATCGGCAACAGCAGTCAACCAGGTGATGGCCGACGGCAGTGTAGCCCTCGAGGAGGTCGCTCTCGACTATGGCCGTGGCTCAGACCTGCCATGGAACGTGCGCGCCGAAGCCGGGCGCATTCCGCCGGGTGGTAAGATAATCGAACTGACAGGGAACGTCGTGGCCGTCACCCGCGACAGCGACCATCCGCCAGCGACGATCCGGACCGACTATCTGGAGTTCGATCCGGACACCAGCATCGCGGCAACCGATAAAGAGGTCACCATTGACTACGCGGGAAGCACCGTCCACGCCATCGGGATGCGCGCGTTATTGCGTGAGGACCGGCTCGAACTGCTTGCCGCGGTCAAGGGCCGCTATGTGCCGTAGTGCGCTCGCGGCCGTTTTCTGCCTGGCTGCGTTTTCCACCTTCGCCCAGGCCCCGGGCCTCGCCGAGCAGGTGCAGCTGCCGATCGACCTGCAGGCCGACTCGTCGGAATTCGATCGGCGCAACAGCCGCCTGGTATTCCGCAAGGTGACCATCGCCCAGGGCGCCATGAACATCGCCGCCGACCGCGCCGATGCCACGCGGCTCGATTTCGACGACAGCCGCTGGGTGTTCGAGGGCAACGTGGTGATCGACAACCAGGGCACGCGCATCTGGTGCGATCGGGCGGAACTCGTCTTCGGCGGACATCAGCTGAGGCGCGCGTTTCTGACCGGCTCGCCGGCGCGTTTCCAGCAGCCGCGGGCGCCGTCCGCGCAAACCGACGGCCGTGCCGGCGCCATGGAATACGACCTTGGCGCCGCATTGATCCGCCTGTCGCAGGATGCCTGGATCAGCGATGGTACCAACGAGGTCACGGGGGACAGCATTTCTTACGACCTGCGCCGTGAGTACGTCATCGCCGACGCCGGCAAGGGTGGGCAGGTGCGGATGAAGATCAATCCGCCCCCGCGCAGGAAAAAAGACGGAGCGGCGCCGTGAGCGTGCTGACCGCCGAAGGACTGAGCAAACGCTTCAAGGCAAGGCAGGTCGTCAAGGACATCTCGCTGCAACTGGCCAGCGGCGAGGTCGTCGGCCTGCTCGGCCCGAACGGCGCAGGCAAGACCACCGCTTTCTATATGATCGTAGGACTCATCCCCTGCGATGCCGGCACGATCCGCCTCGACGGCGAAGACCTTACGAACCTGCCGATGCACGGCCGCGCACGGCGTGGCCTCGGCTACCTGCCGCAGGAAGCCTCGGTGTTTCGCAGGCTATCGGTGGAACACAACATCCTGGCGATTCTCGAGACTCGCGAGGATCTCAGCCGCGCCGATCGGGAAAGCATCCTGGAGAACCTGCTCGATGAGCTGCACATCAGCCACGTGCGCACCAGCCTCGGCATCAGCCTGTCCGGCGGCGAGCGCCGGCGCGTGGAAATCGCCCGGGCACTGGCCGCCCAGCCGCGGTTTGTGCTGCTCGACGAGCCGTTTGCCGGCGTCGACCCGATTTCGGTCCTCGACATTCAGCGCATCATCCGCCACCTGGCTGAGCGGCAGATCGGGGTGCTGATCACGGACCATAATGTGCGCGAGACACTTGGCATCTGCGGCCGGGCGTATATCCTGAATGACGGCATTTTGATCGCCCAGGGTGCGCCGGCGGAGATCCTCGCGAATCAACAGGTTCGGGAGGTATACCTGGGCGAAAGCTTCAGGCTATAGAACCGGGGTGACGTTGAAACCGTCGTTGCAGCTGCGCATTGGTCAGCATTTGACCATGACGCCTCAGCTCCAGCAGGCCATCCGGCTGCTGCAACTGCCTATCCTCGAGCTCAATTCGCAGCTCCAGCAGATGCTGGAAAACAACGTGATGCTGGAACTCGAGGAACCCGCCGAGCCCGAGCCGGCTGAGTTCGCGGCTGAGTTCGCGGCTGAGACCCCGGCAGGACCCGCCGAAGACGATCGTGACGAATTCGACATCGACCCCGACGAAAGCGGGGTACTGCCGGACGAAGCACCGGATTCGAGCCTGTGGAGCGAGGTGTCGGCCGACGGCAATCGCGCCGATCCCTGGTCTGCCGACGGCCGTCACACCGAAATCGCCGATCGCACCGGCGAAACCTTGCGCGAGCACCTGCTGTGGCAGCTCGAAATGGAGCATTTTTCGCCACGCGAGGCGGTGATCGGCCAGGCGCTGATCGATTACATCAGCGACGACGGCTATCTGACCGAAACGCTCGGCAACATCCATGCAATGTTGCCCGCCGAAAGCGCTTTCACGCTGCAGGAGGTCGCCGACACGCTGACCAAGGTGCAGGGGATGGATCCTGTCGGCGTGGGCGCC
This sequence comes from uncultured Chromatiaceae bacterium, assembly GCA_964403135.1. Lineage (GTDB taxonomy): Bacteria > Pseudomonadota > Gammaproteobacteria > Steroidobacterales > QUBU01. The sequence continues at coordinate 38,163 of CAYOFE010000005.1, forward strand.
CGCGATCTTGCCGAATGCATCGGCCTGCAGCTGCGCCAGCTCGACCCCAGCGTGCCCGGGCGCGAGCTGGCACTGGCCATCGCGGCCTCGCATCTCGACCTGGTGGCCGAGCACGATCTGGCAATGTTGCGACGCCAGCTCGGCGTTACCGATGCCGATCTCGATGCCGCGCTTGCGCTGGTGCGCTCCTGTCATCCACGGCCCGGCTCGGCCGTCCAGCAGTCCACCGCGGAGTACGTCGTGCCCGATGTCTTCGTGCGTCGGCACGATGGGCGCTGGGTGGTGGAAGTAAACCGCAGCCTCGCGCCGCGTCTGCGCGTCAATCAGGCCTATGCGCAGATGCTGCGCGGCAAGGGCGAGCACGACGTGTTGCGCTCGCAGCTTCAGGAAGCGCGCTGGCTGGTGCGCAGTCTCGAGATCCGCAACGACACACTGCTGAAGGTCGCCAGCACGATCGTGGCGCGCCAGCAGGCGTTCTTCGAGCACGGCGAGGAACACATGAAGCCCATGGTCCTGCGCGACGTCGCCGAAGCAGTACAGATGCACGAATCGACGATTTCCCGGGTCACCTCCGGAAAGTACATGCACAGCCCGCGCGGCGTATTCGAGCTCAAATATTTCTTTTCGAGCCAGGTGACGGGCGGCGACGGCAGCGAGCAGTCCTCCACGGCGGTGCGCGCCAAGATCCGCAAGCTCATCGGCCAGGAGAAGCCCGATAGCCCGCTGAGCGACAGCCGTATCGCCGAGCTCCTCCGGGCAGACGGTATCAACGTCGCGCGGCGCACGGTGGCAAAATACCGCGAATCCATGCACATCCCCCCTTCCAGCGAACGCCGGCAGAAAGCCGGTGTCTGAACAACAGAACGGAGATGCCATCCATGCAACTGAACCTGACCGGCCACCACGTCGAGATCACGCCCTCCCTGCGCGATTACGTGAACAGCAAACTGAGCCGCCTGGAGCGGCATTTCGACCTGGTGACCGACATGCATTGCGTGCTCACGGTGGAAAAGCTGCGCCATCGTGCTGAGGCGAAGATCAATGTCAACGGCAGCACGCTGTTCGCCGACTCGGTGGAAGATGACATGTATGCCGCGATCGATACGCTGATCGACAAGCTCGATCGGCAGATAAAGAAACACAAGGATAAAGTGCAGCGCCATCACGACCGGCACTCCGAGCGCCGGTAACGGCACAGCGCAGCGGGCGAATCGTGCGGGTGGTATTCATCAGCGGCCTATCGGGCTCGGGCAAGAGCGTGGCCCTGAACCTGCTCGAGGATGCGGGTTTTTTCTGCATCGATAATGTGCCGGCGGCACTGCTCGGATCGATGATCGCCCAGCTCGTCGCCACGCGGAAGTCGAGCTACGACAACCTTGCCTTTGGCGTCGATGCGCGCAGCGGCGCCGGAGATCTCGAAGCAATCCCGTCGCTGGTGCGCCAGTTGCGCGCTGACGGTATCCGCTGCGAGGTGGTGTTTCTGCACGCCGATGAAGGCGCCCTGCTCAAGCGCTACGCCGAAAGCCGGCGGCCGCACCCGCTGGCGAGCGACGGTCTCAGCCTGCGCGAGGCGATTGCCCGCGAAAAGCAATTGCTCGGGCCGGTAATGGCCAGCGCCGAGCTGATCGTCGATACCACCAACACCAGTGTCTACCAGCTGCGCGATGCGGTACGCGGGCGGATCGGCCTGAAAAGCCAGCCGACGCTGTCGATCCTCATCGAGTCTTTCGGGTACAAGAGCGGCGTGCCGCTCGACGCGGATTTCGTCTTCGACCTGCGCTGCCTGCCCAATCCCTACTGGGACATCAAGCTCAGGCCATTCACCGGGCGCGATGAGCCGGTGGTGCGCTATCTCGACTCGCAGGAGGCCGTGCAGCAGATGTACCGGGACATTTCCGCCTTCCTGGAACGCTGGATTCCGAAATACATCGACTTCAACCGCAATTACCTGACGGTAGCGCTCGGTTGCACCGGCGGCCAGCACCGCTCGGTGTACATGGCCGAGAAACTCGGCGCCCTGCTCGCCGCCAGGTATCCGCAGGTGCTGATCCGGCACAACGCCCTGGGTAGCGCCGGCGAGCCGGCCCCCTGAAACGCCAATCGACCGGCTGAGCCATCCCGGCTAAACTGCGCCCCGGCAAACGGACGGGGTCACAACAGTGGAAGCTCAGGAGCTGCAGGCGCGAACGGATCTCGACCACGTCCTTGCGGCGCTCGAGACCGGCACCGTGCGGCACTTGCAGCGCATGGTGCGCGCGCTGCATCCGGCCGAAATTGCCCGTCTGCTCGAATCGCTGCCGCCAGCCAAGCGTCGCATCGTCTTCGATCTGGTCGAGGACGAAGACCAGGGCGAAGTGCTGGTGGAACTGAGCGACGAGGTCCGCGCCGGACTCGTCGAGGGTATGGACGCCAACGAACTCGTTGCCGCTACCGAGGGTCTCGATCTCGATGACCTGGCCGATTTCGTCGCCGATCTGCCCGAGGCCGTGACCCAGCAGGTGGTGCGCTCGCTCTCACTGCGCGATCGCGAGCGGCTGAAAGCGGTGCTTTCCTACCCGGAGGACAGCGCCGGCGGCCTCATGAATCCCGACACGATTGCCGTGCGCCCCGACGTGACGCTCGAGGTGGTGCTGCGCTACCTGCGCATGCTGGGAGAAATCCCCGACAAGACGGATGCGATCTTCGTCGTCGACCGCAATGACAGGTTCCAGGGTCTGCTCTACGTATCGCGACTGCTCACCCGCGACGCGGACAGCGTTGTCGCCGAGGTGATGGACGACAGCGTGCATGCCATCCCGGCCGAGTTGCCCGACAGCGAGGTCGCCAAGGAATTCCAGGATCGCGACCTGGTCTCGGCGCCGGTAGTCGACGCGGATGGAAGGCTCCTCGGCCAGATCACGGTAGACGACGTCGTTGACGTCATCCAGGAGCAGGCCGACGAGGACATTCGCCGCATGGCGGGCCTGCCCGGGGAAGACGATATGTTCGCGCCGGTCATTACCAGCGCGCGGCGCCGGGCCGTGTGGCTCGGGCTCAATCTCGCCACCGCGTTCATTGCCGCAGCCGTAGTCGGCCTATTCAAGCCGACACTCGACAAAGTCGTGGTGCTCGCCGTGCTCATGCCGATCGTCGCCAGCATGGGCGGCATCGCCGGCAGCCAGGTCGTGACGCTGATGGTGCGCGGGCTGGCGCTCGGCCGCGTGCAGGACTCCAATGCGCGCTGGCTCCTCGCCAAGGAAGTCGGGGTCGCCTGCCTGAACGGGCTGCTGTGGGCGCTGGTCGTCTCGCTCGGCACTATCGCCTTCTTCGCCGACTGGCAGGTTGGCGCCATCATCGCCGCGGCGCTGGTGATCAACCTGCTCACCGCCGCGCTCGCCGGTTTCGCCATCCCGCTCGCGCTGCAGAAGATGAACATCGACCCGGCGCTCGCCGGCACGGTGGTGCTGACCACCATCACCGACGTGGTGGGCTTTACCGCGTTCCTGGGGCTGGGGACGATTTTTCTGACCTGAGGGTCGCGATGGCTAGCGCGGGAGCTTCAACGCCGGCAGCCGCTGCGAGTACTCCTCGGAAAGATCGCGCCAGCCGGCGATGCCGGCCGGGGCCTCGATCGGCGCGCCCTCGAGAAACGCCTGAAGCTCGTCTCGCCGCGCCATGCCGTCCTCGTAGCCGAGCCTGATCAGCTCGCGCGTGTAACCAGACTCGAACAGCAGGTAGCTGACGAGCTGTCGGCCCCCGTAATTGAGCGCACCGAGCCCGTTCATCAATAACTGCACCGTGCGTGGCATCTCGTGCACATGACGCACGGCAATCTCGCGGATATCGCGGCTTGGCAGTACGATCAATGCATCGATATAGCGCAGCGGCCCGCGCGGACCTTGCAGCGTGCGCCCGGGCACCTGATCGAGAATCACGTTGACGCGCGTCAGCCGTTCCAGGTCCTGCGACAGGCCGTCCATGAACAGCGCATCGAGCACGTAGCCGGCAATGCGACCGAAGCTGGGGTAAGGCACCGGCTCGTCCGGCCCGGGCGGCGGATCCGGCTCCTCGTCGCGCACGCCGATCACCAGCAGCCGTTCCGCGCCAAGGTGCACCGCCGGCGACAAGGGCGTCGCCTGGCGCATCGCGCCGTCGCCGAAGTACTCGCGCTGGATCATCACGGGCGGAAACATCATCGGCACCGCGATGCTCGCCATCAGGTGATCGAGCGTGATCTTCGCCGGGCGGCCGACGCGGCGCACCCGGTCCCAGGGCTCGTGGTCCAACCGGCCCTGGTAGAACGAAACGGAGCGCGCCGAGCCGTATCCGGCTGCGGTCACTGTCACCGCATCGAGAAACCCCTTGTCGATCGAGTCCTGCACGGCCTTGAAATTGATATTGCGGGCCAGCATTTCGCGCAGCGGCGTGTTGTCGAGCAGGGAGCGCGGATTGCCCATGCCGAGTCCGCCCAGCACCACCGCAGCGAACCAGTGCAGACTGCTGCGAAACATGGTGGCAGCATCGCAGCGGAATACGTGGTGCGAGCGGAAATTCGCCCAGACGCGCTCGAGGTCGGCCACCGCATGACGGAAGATGCGCGCCCGCGTGGCGAGCACCACCGAGCTGATGGCGCCGGCGGAGGTGCCGCTGATGACCGCGAAGGGGTTCGGCGAACGTCGTGGCATTATTTCCGCGATCGCTTTCAGAACGCCCACCTGGTAGGCGCCGCGTGCACCGCCGCCGGGCAGAATCAGACCAATACGCTTGTCGCGTGCGCCCGGCCGAGCCGTGGCCGTTCCATTGTCGGGCATGCGCCGTGCGATCCTGCCTTGCGGAAATGCGGCACCTTCGCGAATCTAAGCATAGGGCGCTGCGGCGAACAAGGGCGCCGCACGCACGCGTGATAAGATCCCGGCCGGACGGATCAACAGGGAGACTCGCATGGGACTTCTGCAGAGACTCGTGACGCTCGCACTCGCGTGCGTGGGAATTCACGCGGCAGCATCGGCCGCCGAGGTAACCGTGGGCGAGGTACCGCCCGACTTCCGCCTGCAGGATCAGAACGGGCAGTGGCACACGCTGGCGCAACACAAAGGTCAGTGGATCGCGCTGTACTTCTATCCGAAGGACGACACCCCGGGCTGCACCAAGGAAGCCTGCGCCTTCCGCGACAACATCTTCGCCTTCGAGGAACTCGGCGCCATCATCCTCGGCGTGAGCCTCGACGACGTGAAGTCCCACGCCGAGTTTGCCAGGAAATACAGCCTGCCCTTCCCGCTGCTCGCCGACACCGACGGCAAAGTCGCAGAGAAGTACGGCGTGCTGAACAACCTTGGCGTAATCAAGATCGCCAGGCGACAGTCGTTCCTGATCGACCCGGACGGGCGTATCGTCAAGCACTACGACAAGGTCGACGCGGAAAAGCACTCTGCCGAGGTACTGGCCGACCTGAAAGCGCTCGGCGCGAAGAAACCGGGCTGAGCGATCAGGCCCGGGCGGCCGCCGGCGCAGCGGCGGCCTGCGCCACCTCGTGGCGGCGTGCAGCGGACCACGCCGACCAGCCCCACAGCGCGGAAATCCCGGACGCCACCCAGAAGATGCCCGAGGTGGTCAGACCGGCGGCCACCAGCCCCGCGTGCGCCGAACCGCTGATGGCATCGCCCGCGCGGTAAATCAGCGTGTCGATGACGTTCTTTGCCTTGTACTTCATTTCGCGCGGCACGGAGGTGAAGAGCATCTCGCGGCAGGGCCGCATGATCGAGTACTCGCCCACCCGCCTGACGATCATGGTGCCGACGATGGCCCAGAGGGTGGGGTTGGCGGCGAGCCACATGTAGCCCCCGAACATCATCAGCGGCACCACCACGATCAGCGCCGGCAGCGAGAAGCGCCGCGTCAGCTGACCGAGCAGGATCAGCTGGATCAGTAGCGCCGAAGCCTGCACGCTGAAATCGATCCAGCCGAACAGCCGCGTCTGCTCGTCAGAATCGGGGACCAGCTGGTCCACCAGCGTCTGCTGCTCCAGATAGAGAAACGTGCTGACCCAGGTGAGCAGGAAGACGAACACGCCGATGCCCGCCATGGTGCGGTCCGCCAGCACCTGGGAAAAGCCGGCAAAGGGATTGCCGCCGAGCGGCCGGTCGTTGGCTGGCGCAGCGGCCGGCTCTGTTTCTCCGTGCACGAGATGCCAGCGGTTCAGAATGCCAACCAGCGGGATCGCCGCGAGCAGGAACGCGGCCGCCACCAGCAGCAGGTTGATCGTGCCGAGGGTCTCGGCGAGGGTTGCCGTGATCAACGGGCCGGCCAGGCCGCCGAGGCTGGTGCCGGCGGCGATGAAGCCGAACACGCGGTGCGACTGCTCGCGCGTGAAGATATCAGCCATGAAGCTCCAGAACACCGACAGCCAGAACAGGTTCACGACGGACAGCCAGACGAAAAATGCGCGCGCGATCCAGGTGTGGTCCGCCTGCACATAGAACCAGGCGTAGAACAGCAGGAGATTCACGGCAAAAAACAGATAGAGCGCCGGCAGAAGCATCGCGCGGCGCAGCCGCGCTGCAAGCGTGCCGAAGAGAGGCTGGATGGCGAGCGTACAGGCGAAAGTTGCCCAGAACAGGATCGGCAGCTTTGACACGCCGGAGGTGATGCCCATGGTTTCGCGGACAGGTCGCAGCACCGAATAGGCGGTCCAGATCAGGAACAGCAGCGTGAAAGAGCCGAACAGGCCGCGCAGCTCGTTGCGCCGCACGGAAAAGGTCCTCATCAAAAAACGCGCGACGGCGCTGTCTTGTGCCTGCATGCTTATGTCCCGCCCCGAATCACCGCCGCCGTATCGACGGCACCTTGAAAGTTATACGCTGAGGGTGCGCCGCGCGCGGCCGTCGCCGCGGCGGTTCACGGTCCGGACACACGGACGATCTTCATGGAATTGGTGCCGCCGGACACGCCGCTAAGATCACCCTTGGTGATGATCACGAGGTCGTCCTCCTCGACATGTCCCATGGCGCGGAGGATCTGCACCATCTCCTGGTTGGCGAGCGCCGAGTCGGTGTGCGTCACGTCGTAGGCAACCGGGTAAACGCCGCGATACAGGGCCACGCGCCGGCGTGTCGCCTCATGGCGGGTGAAGGCGAAAATCGGGATGTCAGAACGGATGCGCGACATCCACAGCGGCGTGCTGCCCGACTCGGTCAACGCCATGATCGCCTTCGGATGCAGGTGATTGGCCGTGTACATCACCGCCATGGCGATTGCCTCGTCGACACCGCGAAAGCGATCGTCGGAGCGGTCGCGCGGCCGGCCCATCGACAGCTGGTAGGTCTCCGCGCCGATGCAGACCTCGCTCATCGCGCTGACCGCCTGCACCGGGAACTCGCCGACCGCGGTTTCGGCCGACAGCATTACCGCGTCAGTCCCGTCCATCACCGCGTTGGCCACATCCGACACCTCGGCGCGGGTCGGCATGCGCTGATGAACCATCGACTCCATCATCTGCGTGGCCGTGATCGACACCTTGTGGCGCGCCCGGGTCAACCGGATGATCTTTTTCTGCAGGCCAGTCAGCCCGGCATAACCCATTTCTACGCCGAGATCGCCGCGCGCCACCATAACGGCGTCCGACGCATCGACAATAGACTCGAGATCCGCGAGCGCCTCGGCGCGCTCGATCTTCGCGACCAGGTGGGCATGCCCGCCCGCAGTGCGCAACTCTTCGCGCGCCCGGCGCATGTCGTCGGCATCGCGCACGAACGACACCGCCAGCCAGTCCAGGCCAGCCTGACCCGCATAGTGGATGTCTTCGAGATCCTTCGGCGTGAGCGCCGCGGCCGATAAACCACCGCCCTGTCGATTGATGCCCTTGTTGTCCCCGAGCTCCCCGGCGACCACCACCGTGCAGATCACGCGACTGCCGTCGACCTGCTCGACGCGCATGACGATGCGCCCGTCGTCGAGCAGCAGGGAGTCGCCGCGCGATACGTCACGCGGCAGCCGTTCATAAGCCACGCCCACACCGTCGATGGTGCCGCCGTTGGGGTGCATCGCGGTATCGAGCACGAAGCGCTGGCCTTCCTTCAGCTCGCCCGCGCCGCCGCGGAAACGATGGATGCGGATTTTCGGTCCCTGCAGATCACCGAGAATCGCGACGTACTTGCCGGCCGCCTGCGCGGTTTCGCGCACCATGCGCACCTGGCGGTCGCGGTCTTCGCGTGAGCCGTGCGAAAAATTCACCCGCACGACGTCCACGCCGGCGGCAAACAGCTCGGCAAGGACACCCGGCCGGTCTGTGGCCGGCCCGAGTGTGGCGATGATCTTGGTCCTGCGCATTCGCGGTGGCGCCGTGCAGCTCAGTGCGCGCCCGCGCGCGCCCGCTCTTCGAGCACAGCGACGGCGGGCAGCGTCCTGCCTTCCAGGAGCTCGAGAAACGCGCCGCCACCCGTCGACACGTAGGAAATGCGCTGCGTCAGGCGGTACTTGTCGAGCGCCGCCAGCGTGTCCCCGCCGCCCGCAATGCTGAATGCCGGGCTGTCGGCGATCGCCTCGGCCAGCCGGCGGGTGCCGGCACCGAACTGCTCGATCTCGAACACGCCCACCGGGCCATTCCAGACAATAGTGCCTGCCGATTTCATGGTGTCGGCGTAGCGTGCCGCAGTGACCGGACCAATGTCGAGGATCATCTCCTGCGACTGCACCTCGGAGACCTGGCGCGTCACGGCGCGCGCCGTCTGCGCCATCTCGGTAGCTACGATCACGTCGCTCGGCAGCGGAATCTGCGCGCGCCCCGGCCCGCCCGCCGCAAGCCGTTTAGCCTCCGCGACGAGGTCGGGTTCGTGCAGCGATCTGCCAACGGCGTACCCAGCCGCAGCGATGAAAGTATTTGCTATGCCACCGCCGACGATCAGGGTGTCCACCTTCGCGACCAGGTTTTCCAGCACGCTCAACTTGGTGGAAACCTTCGAGCCCGCGACGATCGCGATCAACGGCCGCTTCGGGCTGTGAAGCGCCCTCCCCAGCGCCTCGAGCTCGTTCACCAGCAGCGGGCCGGCACAAGCCACCTTCGCGAAACGTGCGACCCCGTGCGTGCTCGCCTCGGCGCGATGCGCGGTGCCGAACGCGTCCATGACGAAGATGTCGCAGAGCGCAGCCATCTTCCGGGCGAGTTCTTCGTTGTCCTTCTTCTCGCCCTTGTTGAAGCGCACGTTCTCGCAGAGCACCGCCTCCCCGGGCTTGACCGCCACACCGTCCAGCCAGTCAGGCTCCAGGCGCACCGGACGGTTGAGCAGCCGACTCATGTGCTCGGCCACCGGCCTCAGTGAGAACTCCTCGGCGAATACGCCCTCGGTGGGTCGGCCGAGGTGCGAGAGCAGGATCACCGCGGCGCCCCGCTCGAGCGCCAGCTTCACCGTGGGCAATGCCGCCACGATGCGTGCATCGCTCGTGACCCGGCCATCCTTGACTGGCACGTTGAGATCCGCGCGAATCATCACGCGCTTGCCGGCCAGCGGCTGGTCGGTCATCCGCAGCACGCGCATCGACGAGGCTCCTACCGCGCGTTGACCAGCGCGAGCGTGGTATCGAGCATACGGTTGGAGAAGCCCCACTCGTTGTCGTACCAGGCGAGCACCTTCACCAGCGTGCCGCCGATGACGCGCGTCTGCGTGGCGTCGAAGATCGAGCTGCGCGGATCGTGGTTGAAGTCCACCGACACCAGCGGCCCGGTGTTGTAGCCGAGGATGCCCTTGAGTTCTCCATCGGCAGCCGCCTTCAGAATGCCGTTCACCTCATCGACGGTCGTGGGCCGCGCCGCGGTGAAGGTAAGATCAACCACCGAGACGTTGATCGTCGGCACGCGCATCGCGAAGCCGTCAAGCCTGCCGTTCAACTCCGGCAACACCAGCCCAACCGCGGCGGCCGCACCGGTCTTGGTCGGGATCATCGACTGTGTCGCCGAGCGCGCGCGGCGCAGGTCCTCGTGATAGACATCGGTCAGCACCTGGTCGTTGGTGTAAGCATGAATGGTTGTCATCAGCCCCTGCGCCACGCCAAGCTTCTCGTGCAGCGGCTTGACCAGCGGTGCCAGGCAATTGGTGGTGCAGGAGGCGTTGGAGATCACCGTGTGCGACGCCTTCAGAATCTGGTGGTTCACGCCGTAGACGATGGTCGCGTCCACATCCTTGCCGCCCGGCGCCGAGATAATCACTTTCCTGGCGCCACCCTTGAGGTGTGCCGAGGCCTTTTCCTTGCTGGTAAACAGCCCGGTGCACTCCATGACGACGTCGACGCCGAGGTCCTTCCACGGCAGCTCGGCGGGATTGCGCTGGGCGAGCACGCGGATGCGATCGCCGTTGACCACGAGACTTTCGCCTTCGACCTTCACTTCGCCCGGAAACTTGCCGTGCACGGTGTCGTAGCGCGTCAGGTGGGCGTTGGTGTTGGCATCGCCAAGATCGTTCACGGCGACGATGGAAATCTCGATGTTACGTCCGGACTCGTAAACCGCACGCAAGACGTTCCGCCCGATCCGCCCATAGCCGTTGATGGCAACCTTGACTGTCATAAGTAATTCTCCCTGTTATCCTCGCCGCGCACCCGAGCGCCGCCGTCAATACCTAGAATACCTAACAAACTGCGCTGCTCAGCGCGCGAATAATTCCATTGCAGCCTTCGCCACGTTCTCGGGCGTAAAGCCAAAATGCGCGAACAGCTCCTTGGCCGGCGCCGACTCGCCATAGCAGCCAATGCCGATGATGCGGCCCGACGGTCCCACCCAGCGATGCCAGAGGTCGGGCACACCGGCCTCGATCGCCACACGCCGGCTGACCGATGCCGGCAGCACCGACTCCCGATACGCCTCGTCCTGTGCGGCGAACAGTTGCGCGCAGGGCATCGACACGACACGTACCGCATGACCTTTCGCCGCGATCAGATCGGCCGCGGCGATGGCCACGGCGACCTCCGAACCCGTCGCCAGCAGAATTACATCCGGCCTGCCCTCGCCACGTAGCACATAAGCGCCGCGGCGCACGGCGGCAAGCTGCGTGGCACTGCGCTCCTGCGCGGGCAGGTTCTGCCGGCTCAGCACCAGACTGGTGGGCCCGTCGCGCCGCTCGATCGCATCGCGCCAGGCCACGGCGGTCTCGGCGCCGTCGCAGGGACGCCAGACCCGCATGTTCGGCATGATCTGCAGGCTCGCCACGTGCTCGACCGGCTGGTGGGTCGGCCCGTCCTCGCCCAGCCCGATGGAATCGTGGGTCAGCACCAGGATGCTGCCGACTTTCATCAGCGCGGCCATACGCAGCGCGTTGCGCGCGTAATCGGAGAACACCAGGAACGTGCCGCCGTAGGGAATGTACCCGCCGTGCAGTGCCAGCCCGTTGAGCATCGCGGCCATGCCGAACTCGCGCACGCCAAAGAATACGTAGTTACCGCCCTTCTCCGCCGAGACCGGCACCGATCCCTTGTGCTTCGTGAGGTTCGACCCGGTCAGGTCGGCCGAACCGCCGATGAGTTCCGGGAGATGCGGCGCGAATGCATTCAGCGCATCGAGCGACGCCTTGCGGGTCGCCTTAGCCGACTTGTCGGCGGCCAGCGTCGCAACCGCGGCATCGGCCGCTGCCGACCAGTTCGTCGGCAGCTCTCCGGCGAGGCGCCGCTCGAACTCGCGGGCCAGCTCCGGGTACTTCGCCGCATAGTCAGCAAACAGCTTGCGCCACGCCTGCTCGCGCCGCGCGCCCGCCTCGCGTGCATCCCAGGCCGCACGGATCGAGGGCGGAATGCTGAACGGCGGCTCGGACCAGCCGAGCGTCTTGCGTGCCGCGGCCACTTCTTCGGGGCCGAGCGGCGCGCCGTGTGTGGCCTCGGTGCCCTGCAGGTTCGGGGCGCCGTAACCGATGATCGTCTTGCAGCAGATCAGCGTCGGTTGCGTGGTGTTCTGCCGCGCGGCGATGAGTGCCGTGCGCACCGCCTGCGGGTCGTGGCCATCCACGTCCGGAATGACCTGCCAGCCGTAGGCCCGAAACCGCGCCGGTGTGTCGTCGCGAAACCAACCCTCGACATGGCCGTCAATGGAAATTCCGTTGTCGTCGTAAAGACAAACAAGCTTGCCGAGCTGCAAGGTGCCGGCCAGGGAACAGACCTCGTGGGAGATGCCTTCCATCAGGCAGCCGTCGCCGAGGAAGACATAGGTGTGGTGATCGACGATATCGAAGCCGGGCCGGTTGAACTCGGCCGCCAGCATCCGCTCGGCGAGCGCCATGCCGACTGCGTTCGCCAGCCCCTGCCCCAGCGGACCGGTGGTCGTTTCGACACCGATCGATAAGTCTCGCTCGGGATGCCCTGCCGTCGGCGATCCCATCTGGCGGAAGCGCCGCAGATCGTCCAGCGACAGCGGGTATCCGGTCAGGTGAGCGAGCGCATAGAGCAACATCGAGCCGTGGCCGTTCGAGAGCACGAAGCGGTCGCGGTCCGGCCAGGTCGGATTGCCCGGGTTGTGTTTCAAAACGTCGTTCCAGAGCACCTCGGCGATATCCGCCATGCCCATCGGCATGCCGGGGTGGCCCGAATTGGCCTGCTGGACGGCATCCATCGCGAGCGCGCGAAGCGCATTCGCCAGGTCGCGGCGGCTCGGCGCGGCGGCGGCAGGGTTCGTTCTGCTGGTCATTGTTCCCGGCCCGGATCAGGGCCGCGAATTGTCGCTTACCGCCCCGCCCGCCCGCAACGGGTGTAAATCGGGGTCGGACTGCGGACTCCACGAATCGCGGCAACGATGCCTGCGAATCAGAAGCGCAGTCTGACCCCGATTTACGGCGGCAGCGCCTGCGCCGCGGTCCCGGTCGCGATCCTCCGTCGCATCAGCCCCAGCACACCCAGTGCCGAGCCCAGCATCCGCACCACCGCCGGCACCGGAACGATATCGCCGTCGCGCGCAGCCCAAGCGTAGAAGAAATCGGCGCTCTTAAAACAGAACCCCTGTTCACCATGATTAAAGTCGAAGTGCCACGCGTGACTGGCATCGGGACCGTAAGTCGTGCCCGCCCAATAGTATTTGGGCTGGAGATTCGGGAAGGGACCGTCGTTGATCGAACCCCAGCCTGGCTGCGGGCCAGTGCCTGACGTACTGAAGTACGCCAAGTTGCCCCGCGTGCTGTAAAACAGGTACGCCATCTCGCCGGTGGACAGATCCACGTTGTGGCCGCAGTCCGTACCGGTGAAGCCGAAGTTGCAACCCGAAGTGCCGGTGTCGATGATGTGCGGCAGCTGCCAGGTATTCACCCCGAAACAGCTGGCCGTGTTTAGCGAGGCGATCCACGCCTGCGCCGAAGCCCAGGTCATCCTACCGCCCGTGGCACTGCTGCCACCATGGCAGATACTGCCCGCACCTGCCCGGCGACGTGCTATTCATCGTCTTAATGGCTTCCGGCACCCTTAGCGGGCACCGCCTTCGACCTCTACCCTGCTGGGCAGCCCCGGTAGCCTTCGCGCATGAAGGTCGCCAGCTTCGAGGCCATTGCGCGAGCCCTGCAGGAGGTCTCCGTGCGCTACGTCGTGTCAGGTGGGCTGGCGGTCAACGCGCACGGCTACCTGCGATTGATCAAGAACGTGGATCTCATCGCGCAATTCGATCCGCTCAGCGTTCGGCGCGCCCTCGGCTACCGGCCAGCGATTCCCGTGGCGGCTGAGCAGTGCGCTGATCCCGCACAACGCGAAGCCTGGGTGAGGGAAAAAGCCATGCAGGTGTTCCAGCTCCGGCGCGATCAGCACCGCGAGACGCCCATCGACATTTTCCTCGCCGAGCCGTTTGCATTCGACCCGGAGTACGACGCCGCCCTGATCAAGCCCTTGCGGGACGACCTGCCGGCGCATTTCGTGACCATCGCGACGCTGATCCGGATGAAACAACTCGCCGACCGGCCGCAGGACCGGCTCGACCTCGAGCACCTGAAACCGCGGCTGAAATGAGCACTTCGAACCCGCCAGACATCGATGGGTCCATCACCACCTTCGAGGGTGCGCGGCGCGAACAGATGCGCCGCTGGGCAGAGCTGCCGCTTATCGAGATCCTCGAGGCGCTCGAGGAGATGGCAACACTGGCGGACACGCTCGGTACAAGCACCGACCGTGCTGCTGAACGGCCGCCCGCTACTATCTCTCTAAAGTGACTTGCCGCATCCAGGGCAGCGAATCTCTGTCGCGGCGTGGCAACCTGTCGTTCCGGCGGCGGCCGTGACAGCACGAACCTGCCCGCCGCCCAGAGCGCGGTTTATGTAAGCCCGCGACCACGTGCCGGCGCTTCCCGGCTAGGCTTGCCCCGGCCGGCGGACAACTCTGTTTATAATGCCCGCCCCCAGAACCAGAGCGGAAAGGCCGATGCCCACACGATCCCTTTTTACGTCGGAGTCCGTGTCCGAGGGCCACCCGGACAAGATGGCGGACCAGATTTCGGACGCCGTGCTCGATGCGATCCTGAACCAGGACCCCGGGGCACGCGTCGCCTGCGAGACGCTCGTCAAGACCGGTTTCGTGCTGGTGGCGGGCGAGATCACGACCTCCGCCTGGGTGGACCTGGAGTCCCTGGTACGCAAGGTCGTCTGCGATATCGGTTACAACCATTCCGACCTCGGCTTCGACGGCAATGCCTGCGCCGTGCTCAACGCCATCGGCAAGCAGTCCCCGGACATTGCCCAGGGCGTGGACCGCAAAGATCCGCGCAAGCAGGGCGCGGGCGACCAGGGCATGATGTTCGGCTACGCGAGCAATGAGACCGACGTGCTCATGCCCGCCCCCATCACGCTGGCCCATCAGCTGGTCAAGCGCCAGTCGGAGGTACGCAAGGCCGGCAAGCTCCCCTGGCTGCGGCCGGACGCGAAGAGCCAGGTGACGCTGGTCTACGAAAACGAGAAGCCGGTGGCCATCGATGCCATCGTGCTCTCCACCCAGCACGCCCCGGAGGTCAGCCAGAAAACCCTCAAGGAAGGCGTGATGGAACTGATCATCAAACCGGTGCTGCCGAAAAAGTGGCTGCACAAGGGCACGAAATTTCATATCAATCCCACCGGCAAATTCGTCATCGGCGGACCGATGGGCGATTGTGGCTTGACGGGGCGTAAGATCATCGTCGATACCTACGGCGGTATGGCCCGCCATGGTGGTGGAGCGTTCTCCGGCAAGGACCCGACCAAGGTGGACCGCTCGGCCGCCTACGCGGCGCGCTACGTGGCGAAGAACGTCGTGGCCGCGGGACTGGCCGAGCGCTGCGAGGTGCAGGTTTCCTATGCCATCGGCGTGGCCGAGCCGACCTCGGTGGCCGTCGAGACCTTCGGCACCGGAAAGATCCCGGTCGAACGGCTCACTGATCTGGTACGCAAGCACTTCGACCTGACGCCCTACGGTATCCGCGAAATGCTCGACCTGCACCGCCCGATCTACCGCCCCACCGCCTCCTACGGCCATTTCGGCCGCGAGGGCAGGGACTTCACCTGGGAACGCACCGACAAGGCCAAGGCGCTGCGCGACGCCGCGGGCCTGCGTCGTTGAGAGGACCGATACCATGAGCAGCAAACCCGCCGTCGCCGTCAAAGCCGACTACAAAGTGGCCGATCTGTCGCTCGCCGAATGGGGCCGCAAGGAAATTGCCATCGCCGAGACCGAGATGCCCGGCCTGATGGCGGTGCGCGAGGAGTATGCCGGCCAGCAGCCCCTGAAGGGCGCGCGCATCGCCGGGTGCCTGCACATGACCATTCAGACCGCGGTGCTGATCGAGACGCTGGCGAAGCTCGGTGCCGAGCTCCGCTGGTCCTCCTGCAACATCTTCTCCACCCAGGACCACGCCGCCGCAGCCAT